>NZ_RAWB01000169.1 GCF_003612055.1 Corallococcus llansteffanensis | reverse complement strand
CCCCCGGCCCCCCCGCTCCTCCGCGCGCAGGTACGCCACCACCGCGAGAGCCAGCGCCGCGCGCGACAGCAGGTGCCCGTGCGTCGTCATGGACAGCATCGCGGCCATGGGCGACAGCAGCACCAGCAGCGCGGCCACCGCGCCCCAGGCGGCCCCCAGCCTGCGCGTCGCCACCCAGGCCACCGCCACCACCGGCACGGCGGCCGCCAGGGAGAAGAGCAGGGAGCCCGTTCCGGTCAGCTCGCTCAGCGCCCACGTGGCCTGCAGGCCCAGCCACTCGAAGCTGGAGACGAGCCCGTCACGCGCGTACAGGAACAGGCCGGGCAGGGCATCCGCGGGCTGGAGGAGCGGCGTCAGCACGTGGCCCGACGCCAGCACCTGCCCCCCGAAGCGGGCCGACAGCTCGTCATCCGTGACGGGGAAGTCCCTCAGGAAGAAGAAGCGTCCCAGCCGCGCCATCCCGAACGCCACGCCCCCCAGGAGCAGCAGGGCGGCCCGGCGCTCGCGCGCATCCAGGGCCTCCACGCGCCGCCACAGCCGCGCCAGGGGCCCGGACAGCAGCGGCGTCAGCGCCAGCCCCAGGAGCGCGCCCCCGGGCACCAGCAGCAGCGCATGGCCCAGCCAGAGGTACAGCTCGCCGGGGGTGCTGTTCGTGAAGGGGGGATGGAAGGCGACGCGGAGCCCGGGGGTCGTCTGGGCCAGCCCGAAGAAGGCCGCCACCAGGAACACGCCCAGTCCGCCCGCCACCACGGACGTGCGCCACGCACTGCTTTGCACCGGGGTCATCTGCCGGTGGGGGTAGCACACTCGCCTCGCACCCGGCAAAGCCGCGACGGCCTCCGCACGCCGGGCAGGAAGGCGTCCGCGCCCCAGGCCTCAACCGCCCCGCCAGCCCCAGATGGCGCGCGGGGCCTCCGGGCCCAGCTGGAAGAGCACGTCCAGCACCGTCACCGCGTGTTCGAAGGGCGGATGGGCCTGGGGGTACTCCGGGTAGCCCGCGTAGTCCTTGTAGGTGAGGACGATGCCGGCCGCGTCGAAGGCCTCCTGGCGCAGGTAGTCGCGCGCGGAGGGGCCGGAGACGTAGTGCGTGGCGCCCGCCTGGCGCAGCAGCTCCAGGATGCGCTCCTGCTTCGCGCCGTGCACCGTCCACTCGCGCGAGTCGCGAAAGCGCGTGGTGAGGCCCAGGCCGTCCCGGGCGATGCGCTGGACGAGGAACTGGTTGAGCTCCGACAGGTGCGTCCACCGCCGCTCCAGGTACGTCTCCTGGAGCAGCGGTGCGTGGCGCGCGAAGTGGGGCGCGTGGCCGTACAGGTGGCGCAGCGTCTCCCAGTGCCGGCGCGCCCAGCCCGCGTCCTCGATGCGCACGTCGCAGATGCGCCGGTCCGTGCTCGAGCCCACCGGCACCGTCAGCCACAGCGGCCCCTGCGCCGTCTTGACCCGGTTGCGATTGCGCCAGTCGCGGTGCGTGTACTGCACGTCGTCGTAGAAGATGAACGTGTCGACGTCGTGGATGATGTCGAAGTAGCCCTTCCACGGCAGGTAGTTGGACTGGAGGATGGCCACCGTGTGCCGCGGCTTCAGCACCGGAAGTCCCTGACGGCGCCGAGCACCCGGGCCTGCTCCTCCACCGTCATGGTGGTGAAGAAGGGCAGCCGCACCAGCCGGTCGCTCACGTCCTCCGTCACCGGGCAGTCTCCCGCCCGCCCCCCGTAGCGCTGGCCCATGTCCGACACGTGCAGGGGCAGGTAGTGGAAGACGGCGTTGATGTCCTGCGCGCGCAGGTGCGCGATGAAGCGCGTGCGCGCGTCCAGCGACGGCATCAGCAGGTAGTACATGTGGAAGGCCTGCTCGCAGTGGGCGGGCACGTGCGGCACCGTCACGCCCTGCGCCTGGGCCCAGGACGCCAGCTCGCGGTGGTAGGTGTCCCAGAGCGCCCGGCGGCGGGCCTGGACGTGCTCGCGCGCGACGAGCTGCCCGTAGAGGAAGGCCGCCAGCAGGTCCGACATGACGTAGCTGGAGCCGATGTCCACCCACGTGTACTTGTCCACCTGGCCCCGGAAGAAGCGGCTGCGGTTGGTGCCCTTCTCGCGGATGATCTCCGCGCGCTCCGCGTGGCGCGCGTCGTTGATGAGCAGCGCCCCGCCCTCGCCGCAGCTGATGTTCTTCGTCTCGTGGAAGCTCAGCGTGGAGAAGGTCCCCAGCGTGCCCAGGGGCCTGCCCCGGTAGGTGCCGAAGAGGCCGTGCGCGTTGTCCTCCACCACCGGCACCCCATGGCGCGCGGCGATGGCCAGGATGGCGTCCATCTCACAGCCGACGCCCGCGTAGTGCACCGGGACGATGAGCCGCGTGCGCGGGGTGATGAGCGCCTCCAGCTTCGCTTCGTCCAGGTTGAGCGTGTCCGGGCGCACGTCCGCGAAGACGATGCGCGCGCCCCGGAGCGCGAAGGCGTTGGCGGTGGAGACGAAGGTGAAGGACGGGACGA
Source organism: Corallococcus llansteffanensis (assembly GCF_003612055.1). Taxonomy (GTDB): domain Bacteria; phylum Myxococcota; class Myxococcia; order Myxococcales; family Myxococcaceae; genus Corallococcus; species Corallococcus llansteffanensis. The sequence continues at coordinate 14,376 of NZ_RAWB01000169.1, read as the reverse complement.
TGACCTCGTCCCCCGGCTTCACGTCCAGCAGCAGGCCCGCCATCTCCAGCGCGTGCGTGCAGGAGGTGGTGAGCAGCGCCTTGCTCCCCGGCAGCGCCTCCTCCAGCACCGCGTGGCACTTCTTCGTGAAGCCCCCGTCCCCCATGAGGTGGCTCTTCGCGAGCGCCTCCTCGATGAACTTCGCCTCGCCGCCAAGCATCGCCAGCCGATTGAAGGGAATGGTCATGGGGTCGGGTCCCGAAGGGCCCTTCCGCGCGAAGAGCCCGGCCGGGTACTGCGAAGGCTAGCGCACCTTCGGGGCGCGCCGGCACCGACAGAGAGCCACCGCCAGGCCGCCACCGCGCCCCTCGCCCGCCAGGCCTGCCTGCGGACGGGATGCCCGGGCCTCGCGCGGCCCCGCTCGCCATCCCCCCTTCCGCGGAGGGAGACGCTAGAGTTCGCCTCCCCTCCCCGCATGCGCCCCGACTCCGTCGACGTCTCCGTGGTCATTCCCTGCTTCCGGGGGGAGGCGTCGCTGCCGGAGCTGTGCGACCGGCTGGTGCGGGCGCTGGAAGCGCGCGGCGACACGTTCGAGATCATCCTGGTGGACGACAGCGCGCGGCCCGCGCTGTGGACGTGCATCCAGGGGCTGTGCGCGGGCGACGGGCGCATCCGGGGCGTGCAGCTCATGCGCAACTACGGCCAGCACAACGCCACCGTGCGCGGCTTCCGCCATGCGCGGGGCCGCTGGGTGGTGACCCTGGACGAGGACCTGCAGAACCCCCCGGAGGAGATCGCCGCGCTGCGGGCCCGCGCGGAGGAGACGGACGCGGACGTCGTCTACGGCATCCCCCAGGCGCGGCAGGGGCCCGGCTGGCGCACCTGGGCGTCGCGGCTCATCATGGTGATTCCCCGGCGGGTGATGCAGGTGGACTTCGACATCTCCGCCTTCCGGCTCATCTCCGGGCCGGTCGCGGCGGAGGTGGCGCGCAGCGAGCGCCACGACATCATCCTGGACATCTACCTGTCGTGGGTGACGGACCGCATCCGCTCCACTCCCGTGCGCCACGAGCACCCGGAGGGCCTGCGCAGCTCCTACACGCTGCGCAAGCTGGTGCAGGTCTTCTTCAACCTGCTCTTCAACTACGCCACCTTCCCGCTGCGGCTCGCGTCCGTGGGCGGCGTGGTGCTGTCGGCCCTGTCCGGCCTCGCCGGCGTGGCGGTGCTCGTCTCCAAGTTCACCGGCACCATCACCGTCCCCGGCTGGGCGTCGCTGGCCATCGCGGTGCTCTTCTCGTCGGGCGTGACGCTGCTGGGCGTGGGCATCCTGTCCGAGTACGTGACGCGCATCTTCCTGCAGATCAACCAGAAGCCCCAGTCCGTGGTGCGCGCCGTCACGGACGAGCGGGAGGCGCGCGCCCCGGGGCCGCGACCGACCGGGGCGGCGGCGAGCGGATCACCCCATGGGCATGGACATCGCTGAGGAGCAGCGCGCCTTCTACGGGGCGCTGCTGGAGCAGTACGGAGACGACCCGCGGGCCCTGTCGCACCGGGACCAGGCCACCCAGTACGAGCGCTTCCACCGGCTCGCCCGCGTGTTCGCGCACGAGCCGGGGGACTTCACCGTGCACGAGGTGGGCTGCGGCATGGGCCACTTCGGCGAGTTCCTCCAGGCCCACCACCCGCGCGCGGGCTACTCCGGCAGCGACGTCCACCCGGGCTTCGTGGAGGCCTGCGCGGCCAAGTTCCCCGCCGGGCGCTTCCACACGCGCGACATCGTCGCGGCGCTGCCTCCGGAGCGCTACGACTACCTGACGCTGTCGGGCACCTTCAACGTGCGGCTGTCCGCGTCGCCGGAGGCCTGGCGCGGCTTCGTGCACGGCATGCTGGGCGCCATGTTCGCGCTGTGCACCCGGGGCTTCGCGGTGAACTTCCTCACCAGCTACCACGACCCCGAATACACGCGGGCGGACCTCTACTACCAGCCGCCCGGCGCGCTGCTCGACTTCGTGGTGGGCCACCTGAGCCGCTTCTGGGAGCTGGACGCGGGCGGCCCGCTGTACGAGTACACCCTGCGCGTCCACCGGCCCGAATACGTCCGGACGCGGTACACGGACCCAGCCTTCGCCCGCTACTTCCGGGCCGCCCCGCCGTGAGCACGCCCCCCCGCATCGCGGTGGTGGGAGCGGGGCCCGCGGGCCTCACGGCCGCCTACGCGCTCTCCCAGACCGGCGCGCGCGTGGAGGTGCACGAGGCCGGCCCGACGGTGGGCGGCCTGTCCCGCACGCTCGAGCTGTGGAACCAGCGCGTGGACCTGGGCCCGCACCGCTTCCACACCCAGGACGCGCGCATCCAGGCGCTGTGGCGGGAGGTGCTGGGCAACGACTGGGGACTCGTGCGGGCCCACCCCGGCGTCTTCCGCGACGGCCACATCCTCCACTACCCGCTGCGCGTCACGGACGTGGTGCGCAAGGTGGGGGTGCTGGAGTCCGCCCGGTGCGTGCTCAGCTTCGCGCGCCAGCAGGCGCGTCCGCGCGAGGAGGTGCGCACCTTCGAGGCCTGGCTGGTGCGGCACTTCGGCCCGCGCGTCTACGCGCAGTTCTTCCGCGACTACAACGAGAAGTTCTTCGGCGTGCCGCTGCGCGAGCTGGACGCGGACCTGGCGGGCCCGGCCAGCAAGGACGCGTCGCTGGTGACGACGGTGCTCAACGCGCTGCGCGCGCAGTGGGACAACGCGAAGGCCGGCGCGGTGAAGGAGGTGACGCAGGACTTCCCCTACCCCGTCGGCGGCACCGGCATGGTGTACGAGCGGATGGCCGAGGCCGTGCGCGCGCACGGGGGCGTGGTGCACCTGAACAGTCGGGTGGAAGCGCTGGAGGTCCAGGGCCGCAAGGTGATGGGCCTGCGCACCGCGCGGGGCCACGAGCCCTATGACTACGTGGTGTCCAGCGCTCCCCTGGCCCCGCTGGTGGCGCAGCTGCCGGAGCTGCCCGGGGAGGTGCGCGAGCACCTGCGCCGCGCGAAGGACGTGCTCAGCTTCCGCAGCAACGTGCTGGTGTACCTGGAGGTCCAGGCCACCGGGCTGTTCCCCCACTCGTGGCTGGAGATGCACACGCCTTCGGTGCGCGTGGGACGCATCACCAACTTCCGCAACTGGGTGCCCCAGCTCCACGGCGCCGAGCCCGCCACCGTCCTGTGCCTGGAGTACTGGTGTTCGCACGAGGAGCCCCTGTGGGCCCTGCCGGACGCGGAGCTGGTGGCGCTGGCGAAGCGGGAGCTCGCGGCCACGGGCCTGTCCCGGGGCGCGCGCGTGGAGCGCGGCCACGTGGTGCGGCTGCCCCGGTGCTTCCCCGTCTACCGGCCCGGGTACCAGGAGGTGCTGCGGCCGCTGCGCGAGCACCTGCGGGGCTTCGAGCGGCTGGGCAACATCGGCCGGGGCGGGCAGTTCTCCTACAACAGCCAGGACGCCAACTGGCGCATGGGCCTGGAGGCGGCGGACGAGGCGCGCGCGGTGCTCGGGCTGTGACTCACGCCCGGGGCGTCGGCTCGTCCAGCTCGTCCGTGAGGCCGTGCTTCGCCAGCCGGTAGCGGAACGAGCGGAAGGACAGGCCCAGCAGCTCCGCGGCGCGCGTCTTCACGCCCTGCGCCTGCTTGAGGGCGGCCAGCAGGTGACGGCGCTCGTTGTCGTCCAGGTGCCGCTCCAGGTTGAACCCTGGCCCCAGCACCGGCTCCCCGCCCTCGCCCGTGCGCGCCGTGGGCTCCGCCTCGCCGCGCACCGAGGGCGGCAGCGTCGTGGGGCCCAGCATGTCCGAGTCCGACAGCGTGGCCGCGCGCTCCACCATGTTCTGCAGCTGGCGCACGTTGCCCGGGAACGCGTAGCGCTCCATCAGCGAAAGCGTCTCCGGCGCGAAGCGCAGGCTGGGGCGCCCCAGCTCCTCCGCCAGCCGGGAGAGGAAGAACCCCGCCAGGTGCGGGATGTCCTCCGGCCGCTCGCGCAAGGGGGGCAACTCCAGCGTGATGACGTTGAGCCGGTAGAAGAGGTCCTCGCGGAAGCGGCCCGCCTTCACCTCCGCCTCCAGCCGGCGGTTGGTGGCGGCGATGACGCGCGCGTGGAAGGGAATCTCCGCCGCGCTGCCCACGGGCTTCACCTTGCGCTCCTGCAACACGCGCAAGAGCTTCACCTGCGTGGACAGGGGCATCTCCCCCACTTCGTCCAGCATCACCGTGCCCTCGCCCGCGGACAGCAGCAGCCCGTGCCGCTCGTGCGTGGCGCCGGTGAAGGAGCCGCGCATGTGGCCAAACAGCTCGCTCTCCAGCACGCCCTCGTTGAGGGCCGCGCAGTTGAAGGGCAGGAAGGGCTGCGCGGCGCGGTGCCCGCTCAGGTGGACGGCGCGCGCCACCAGCTCCTTGCCGGTGCCGCTCTCCCCCGTCACCAGCACCGTGCTGCGCCCCGGAGCCACCTTCTCCACCAGCTGCCACAAGGCACGCATGCGGGGGCTGTTGCCCACCAGCAGGCCGCCCAGGCCGGGCAAGAGCCGCGCCTTCAGCGTGCTGTTCTCCTGGCGCAGCGCGCGCTTCTCCAGCGCCTTGTGCACCAGCAGCCGCAGCTCCTCGTTGTCGAAGGGCTTGCAGATGTAGTCGTACGCGCCCTCGCGCATCGCCTCCACCGCGGAGGACGGCGTGCCGAACGCGGTGATGAGCACCACCTCCGGCGGCTCCTTGCGCGCGCGGGCCGCGCGGAGCACGTCCAGGCCGCTGCCGCCGGGGCCCAGCTTCATGTCGGAGATGACCAGGTCCACCGAGTCCTTCGCCAGCACGTCGCAGGCGGCCGCCACCGCGGGCACGCTCGTCACCGCGTAGCCCTCGCGCACGAGGAGTATTTCCAGGTACTCGCGCATGGACAGCTCGTCGTCCACCACCAGCACGTGGCCGCGCGGGCCGCCGTCATGGGCCAGGGGCGGCGTCACAGCGGCAACCCCACCAGGAACTCGGTGCCCTCGGCCGGGTGGGACGTCACGCGGATGGTGCCGCCGTGCGCGCGGAGGATGGAGTGCGCGGTGGACAGCCCCAGCCCGGTGCCGCCGTTGCGGGTGGTGAAGAACGGCTCGAACAGGTGTCCCATCATCTCCTCCGTGATGCTGCCGGCCGAGTCCCACACGCGAATCTGCGCTTCCCCGTCCGCGCGCGCCAGGGCCACCCGCACCATGCCCTTCGGCCCCGCCGCCTGGCAGCCGTTGCGCACCAGGTTGATGAGCACCTGGCGGAGCTGATCCGGGTCCACCGACGCCACCAGGGCCTCCGGCGCCTGCAGCTCCATCCGCACCTCGCGCGCCAGGGGGTCCACGCGCAGCATGTCCACCGTCTCCGCCAGCAGCGCGTCCAGCGCCACCTGCTGACGCTGGGGCTCCGGCGGCCGGGCGAAGCGCAGGAAGTCCTCCACCAGCCGCCCCAGCCGGTCCGACTCGCGCATGAGGATGCCGGTGAGCTTCTGCACCACCGCGTCGCTCGACGGGTCCTGGGCGAGCAGCTGCGCGGAGCCCCGCATGGAGGCCAGCGGGTTGCGGATTTCGTGCGCGAGCTGCGCGGACAGGGCGCCCAGGCTCGCCAGCCGGTCCGTGCGCTTCAGGTCCTCTTCCATGCGCCGCAGCTCGGTGAGGTCCTGGAAGACGATGAGCAGCGCGCCCGCCTCGCCCTCCAGCGGCGACACCGACAGGCCCAGCACCCGCTTGCCGCCGGGCGTCTGCACCGGCAGCTCCCCGCGGATGAAGCGCGGCGCCAGCGAGGACACGCCCGGCAGGAGCTTCTCCAGGGGCTGCCCCACGCACGCGAAGGCGTCCGTCTGGAGGATGATGCTGCCCGCGGTGTTGAGGAAGGTGACGCTCCGTCCGACGTCGCAGGTGACGAGCCCCGACGGCATGGAGGACAGGATGAGCTGCTGCAGCCGCCCCAGCCGGCGCAGGTCCGCCTCGCTCTGCGACAGCGCGCCGCCGGCGGCGGACAGCTGGCGCGACAGGTAGCCGGACAGCACGGCGATGAGGCTCAGCGCCAGCGCGTTGCTGCCCAGCACGAAGAGCACCCGCGAGGGCGACTCGACGAGGTCGTCCACGGGCGTGGTGAGCCGGATGATGAGCAGGAGCGCGGTGAAGGCGAACGTGGAGACGGCCGCGGCCACCAGCGCGCCCCGCCAGTCCAGCACCACCGCCGCGCCAATGACGGCCAGGCTGTAGAGGAACGTGAGCGGCGACTCCGCCCCGCCGCTCAGGTACACGAGCCCGGAGGCGATGAGCACGTCGCCCACCACCTGCACCGTGGCGTCCAGGCGCCCCGCGGTGCCCCGGCGCAGGCGCAGGCCCGTCACCACCGTGAGGAGGTAGGCGCCCGCGATGACCGCGAACGACAGCGAGTCCGCGCGGCTGGGCTCCTGCGCCGGCTGGGTCAGCAACCGCACGACCGTGACGACCAGCGACAGGCTCGTCGCCACGGTGCGGAACAACACCAGCCACACCAGGCGCGAGCGCAGCCCGGGGGCCACGTCTCGCGCCGGGCGTCCTGCGATGGCGCTACTTGATCGCGCCGGCAAGCGAGAAGATGGGCAGGTACATGGCGATGAGGAAGCCACCGACCACGCCGCCGAGGAACACCATCAGCAGGGGTTCGATCATCGACGTCAGCGCGCCGATGGCCGCGTCCACTTCGTCGTCGTAGAAGTCGGCGATCTTGTTGAGCATGGTGTCCATGGCGCCCGTCGCTTCACCGACGCCAATCATCTGCACCACCATGGACGGGAACACCTTGGTCTCCAGCAGCGGACCCGCGATGTTCTTGCCCTCGGAGATCTTCCCGCGCACGTAGTAGATGGCCTCTTCCACCGTGCGGTTGCCGGCCGTCTTCGCCGTCACGTCGAGCGCGTCCAGGATGGGCACGCCGGAGGAGATCATCGTGCCCAGCGTGCGGGTGAAGCGCGCCACCGCCACCTTGCGCAGCACGTCGCCGAACAGGGGCAGCTTGAGGAACGTCTTGTCCCAGAACTTGCGGCCCTTCGGCTGGCGGTAGGTCCAGCCGAAGAAGAAGACGAACGCGGCGATGCCCACCACGGTGTGGATGAAGTACGCCTGGGCGAACTTCGACATGTCCACGACGACCTGCGTGGGGCCCGGCAGCTGCGAGCCGAAGTCCGCGAACATCTTCTCGAAGACGGGCGTCACCTTGAGGAGCAGGAGCGCCGTCACGCCAATGGCCACCAGGATGACCACCGACGGGTAGGTCATGGCGCCCTTGACCTTGGACTTGAGCTTCTCGTTCTTCTCGCGGTAGGCGGCGAGCCGGTTGAGGATGGTGTCGAGGATACCGCCCACCTCGCCCGCGGCGCACAGCTGGATGTAGAGCTCGTCGAAGACCTTGGGGTGCTCCTTCAGCGCGTCCGCGAAGGTGCTGCCCTGCTCCACCTTGCCCTTGATGGCGAACACCACCTTCTTGAAGGAGGGGTTGTCCATCTGGCTGGCGAGGATGTCCAGACACTGCACCAGCGGCAGACCCGCGTCGATCATCGTCGCGAACTGCCGGGTGAAGATGAGGATGTCCTTGCCGGTGACCCCGCCCAGGCCCGGAAGCGACAGCTCCATGTCGAAGGTGCTCTTCTTGCGCACCTTCGTCGGGTTGAGGCCGAGGGACTTGAGGCGGGCGTTGACCGCCTCCACGTCCATGGCCTCCATCTCGCCCTTCTTGTTCTCCCCGCTCTTGGTCTTGGCCTCCCAGAGGAACTGGGCCGTATTCTTCTTGGATGCTGTCGCCTTCTGCTGGACCGCTGGTGCTGCCATACCTGGACCTCCGGGGAGGGCGCCGAGTCTAAACCATGAAATTCACGCCGGAAAACTAACGGGCACCCGCTCCTCCGGCCGGCCGCTGGGCTCCGCCCGGCGCGCCACCCGTGGCGAGGATGTTGCGCAGCTCTTCCGGGTCGGAAGAACGGCCGAACGCCTCGTCCTGGTTGATGAGGCGACGCGCCAGGAGCGCGGCCAGCGCCTGGTTGAACGTCTGCATGCCGTACTTCGCCTGACCGACCTGCATGGACGAGTAGATCTGGTGGACCTTGTCCTCGCGGATGAGGTTCCGGATGGCGGGGTTGGGCACCATGACCTCCAGGGCCAGCACGCGGCCCGGGCCGCCCGCCTTGGCGACCAGCGCCTGGCTCATCACGCCCTCCAGCACGAAGGAGAGCTGCGCGCGCACCTGCGGCTGCTGGTACGGCGGGAACACGTCCAGCACGCGGTTGATGGTCTGCACCGCGCTGTTGGTGTGCAGCGTCGCGTAGCAGATGTGGCCCGTCTCCGCGATGGTGAGCGCCGCTTCGATGGTCTCCAGGTCGCGCAACTCACCCACCAGCACCACGTCCGGGTCCTGGCGGAGGATGTACTTGAGGGCCGTCTTGAAGTTGCGCGTGTCCGCGCCCACCTCGCGCTGGTTCACGAGGCAGTTCTTGTGCGGGTGCAGGTACTCGATGGGGTCCTCGATGGTCATGATGTGCTCATGACGCTCGGTGTTGATCTTGTCGATCATCGAGGCCAGCGTGGTGGACTTGCCGGAGCCCGTGGGGCCCGTCACCAGGATGAGGCCGCGCGGCTTCTTCACCAGCTCCGCGACCACCGGCGGCAGGCCCAGCTCCTGGAACGTCAAAATCTTGAACGGAATGGTGCGGAAGGCGCCGGCCACGGCGCCGCGCTGCATGAAGATGTTCGCGCGGAAGCGTGACAGGCCCTTCACGCCGAACGACAGGTCCAGCTCGTTCTCCTCCTCGAACTTGTGCTTCTGCGCGTCCGTGAGGATGGAGTAGCAGAGCTGCTTCGTCTCCACGGGGGTGAGCGGCGCCGTCTTGAGCGGGACGAGTTCACCGTCCACGCGGAGCTGCGGCGGCGAGCCGGTGGTGATGTGGAGGTCGGAAGAGCCCTTCTCGACCATCGCCTTGAGGAGCTGGTGCAGGTTGGCCACGGATGCGTGTCCTGTCGGAGAAAAAAGTGGGTACGACTTAGAAGCGGTCCGGCGCGGTGTTGCCCACGACCTCTTCGAGCGTCGTCATGCCGTCCATGAGCTTGCGCAGCGCGCTCATGCGAAGGCTGCTCATGCCCAGCCGGATGGCCTCCTGCTTGAGCTCCGCGGCGCTGCCGCCGTTGATGACCAGCTCCTTGAGGCCGTCCCAGAAGGGCATGACCTCGTAGATGGCCACGCGGCCCCGGTAGCCGCGGTCGTTGCAGTCGCGGCAGCCGACCTTCTCGTACATCGTGAAGGTGCCCATCTTGTCCGGGGGGATGCCCGCGTCGATGAGGGCCTGCTCGTCCACCTTCTCCGCGGGGCGCTTGCACGCGGGGCACAGCCGGCGCGCCAGACGCTGGGCGAGGATGAGGTTGAGCGACGCCGTCACGAGGAACGGCTCGATGCCCATGTTGAGCAGACGGCTCACCGTGCCGGGGGCGTCGTTGGTGTGCAGCGTGGAGAGCACGAGGTGGCCGGTGAGCGCGGCCTTGACGCCGATCTCCGCCGTCTCGAAGTCGCGGATCTCACCGATCATGATGATGTCCGGGTCCTGGCGGAGGAACGAGCGCAGGCCGGCGGCGAAGTTCAGGCCGATGTCTTCATGCATCTGCACCTGGTTGATGCCGGCGAAGTTGAATTCGACCGGGTCCTCCGCGGTGCAGATGTTGGTGCCCACGTCGTTGAGGCTGGCGAGCGCGGAGTACAGCGTCGTCGTCTTGCCGGAGCCCGTGGGGCCCGTCACCAGCACCATGCCGTAGGGCCGGTCGATGGCCTCCTTGAACCAGGCCAGGGGCGTCGCGTCGAAGCCCAGCTTGGTCATGTCGAGCTGCAGGTTGCTCTTGTCGAGCAAGCGCATCACGACCTTCTCGCCGAAGAGCGTGGGACACACGCTCACGCGGAAGTCCATCTCCTTGCCGCCGCCAATCTTGATCTTGATGCGACCGTCCTGCGGCAGGCGGCGCTCGGAGATGTCGAGCGAGGCCATGATCTTCAGACGGCTGGTGATGGCGTTGCGCAGCTTCATGGGCGGGCGCATCACCTCGTACATCACGCCGTCGATCCGGAAGCGGACCCGGAAGTCCTTCTCGTACGGTTCGATGTGGATGTCGGACGCGCGCTTCTTGATGGCGTCCATGAGGATGAGGTTCACGAGCTTGACCACCGGCGCGTCGTCCGCGGCCTTGGCCATCTCATCCAGGTTCTCCTGCTCCTCCTTGGCGACCTCGATGTCGTCGCCCACGTCGCCGACGATGTCCTCCATCGAGGGGCCCTTCTCGGCGTAGTAGCGCTCGATGGCCTCGCGGATGGAGATCTCCGAGGCGACGACGGCCTCGATGTTGTAGCCGGTGAGGAACTTCAGGTCGTCCACCGCGAAGATGTTGGACGGGTCGCACATGGCGACGATGAGCGACGGGCCCGCGCGGTTGACCGGGATCACCAGGTGCTTCTCGGCCACTTCCTTGGGCACGAGCTTGATGATGTCCGGATCAATGTCGAAGTCCTTCAGGTTGATGGCGGGCACGCCGTACTGCTTCGACAGGAAGTCGGTGAGCTTCGACTCCTCGATGGCGCCCGTCTTGATGAGCGCGGTGCCAATGCGCGCGCCGCTCTTCTGCTGCTCCTCCTGCGCCTTGCGGAGTTGCTGGACGGAGATGAGGTTCTCGCGCACCAGCAATTCACCGAGTCGACCGGACATTTCTGGGATGCCTCTTTGAGCGTGAGGAGGGGACAGCCAGACCCCCGGCCAGCTGCGGGGACCTTGTGGGGGGATGGGGGCGTGCGACAGGGGCCTGACGCCCTGGCACGGATCCTCCTGGATTAGAGGAAACCGATGCGCGGCCTGTCAAGGCGCCCTCGCGTGCCTCCTTGCTGTCCGCCTCCGGGCCCGCACGGCCCGTCCTTCACGCAGGAACGCGTCCGGCGTGGCGGAAAAGGCTCTCCCCCCTGGCGCCGCCGGTCACCCGTCTCCGCGGGCCACCACGGTGCGGGCGGCCTCCACGTCGCGCTTGATTTGACCCACCAGCTCCGCGGCGGAGCCGAAGCGCTGTTCGGGCCGCAGGCGCTCCAGGAACTGCACCCGCAGCTCCTGACCATAGAGGTCGCCAGAGAAGTCCAGCAGGTGCGCCTCGATGGTGACCTCCGTGCCGCCGAAGGTGGGCTTCACGCCGATGTTGGCCGCGCCCGGCCGCCACGGGCCGCCGTCCCCTTCCGCCTTGAGGCGCGCGCGGATGGCGTACACGCCGGGCGCGGGCCGCAGCTCGTTCTGGGTGTCCACGTTGGCGGTGGGAAAGCCGATGGTGCGCCCGCGCCCCGCCCCGGCCACCACGGTGCCGTCCAGGTCGAACGGGCGACCGAGCAGGCGCCGGGCCGCTCCCACGCGCCCCTCCAGGATGTACTCGCGGATCCGCGACGAGGACGCGACGACGCCGTCCACGTGCACGGGCTGGACGACGTGGACGTGTGCGCCCCGCTTCGCGGCGGCCTCGCGCAGGGTGGTGACGGTGCCCGCGCGGGCGACGCCGTAGGTGAAGTCGCTGCCCACCACGAGGTGGCCCGCGCCCAGCACGTCCAGCAGCGCGGCCTCGAAGTCCGCCGGGGAGGTCCGCGCGTAGTCGCGGGTGAAGGGCTGCACCACGACGCTGGTGAGGCCGCACGCCGCGAGCAGCTCCAGCTTGCGCGGCAGCAGGGTGATGAGCTTGGGCGCGAGCTCCGGCTGGAGCACCTTGCCCGGATGGGGCTGGAAGGTGAGCGCGGCGGCGGGGGCATGGCGCACGGCCTCCGCGAAGAGGGCCTGGTGGCCCACATGCACGCCGTCGAAGTTGCCCAGCGCGACGGCCTGTCCGTGGAGCTGGCCGCCTGCCTCGGACACCGACTGGAAGACCTTCATGGCCCTTCCCTATACCACCGCGCGCGCTTTTGCCCTGGCCAACCCACGCGGCTCCATGGTTAGAGGCGCCCGCTCCCGCCATGCGCCCTGCCCTGCTCCCCGAACCGGTCGGCCTCAAGTTCGTCCCCCTGGAAACGCCCCCGGACTGGGACGCGGAGTTCGGCTTCACGGGGCCCCTGGAGCTGGAGATCGGCTCCGGCGCGGGCGGGCACGCGCTGGAGTACTGCCGCCGCAACCCGGGCGTGCGCTTCGTCGCCTTCGAGTGGCGCAAGAAGTACGCGCGCGACACCCAGATGCGCGGCGAAAAGCTGGGCCTGAAGAACCTGCGCGTCATCGAATCCGACGCGCGCTTCGTGGTGCCGCGCATCTTCGCCCCCGGGACGCTGGACGGCATCCACCTCCAGTTCCCGGACCCCTGGTGGAAGCGCTCGCACGCCAAGCGGGCGGTGGTGCAGCCAGACTTCGCGAAGCTGATGCTGGGCCTGCTCAAGCCCGGCGGCCGCTTCGACATGCGCACCGACGTGCAGGACCGCGGCGTGGCCATGCTCCGCATCCTGGAGGAGGCGGGCTTCCACAACCCGCTGGGCGCGGGCGTCTTCCATCCCTACGACCCGGAGGAGGTGCCCTCCACGCGCGAGCGGCGCTACCTGGCGTCCGGGGAGCCCGTCTACCGCGCCCGGCTGGTGAGGCCCGCACCGTAGACCCGTCAACGTCCGCGGGGGCCCTCCACCGCGCGACCCTTGGCAGCACCCCTCTCACCGGGTGAGAATCCCAGAGCGTGCTCCCGTACCCGGGGACACTTGTGATGTGGGCGACGACCGTGTCCCAGGGGGCGGTACCTCATGCCGGAGGCCGAGAGGAAGAGGACGCTGGAGATCGCCCGGAGGAGCGGGCCCGCGAACGACTTCTCCGGTCGCACCGTGCTCATCGTGGACGATGATCCGGCCCAGGTGCGCCACGTGCGCGAGGGCCTGGCGCCGCACGGCTACGTGTTCCGCGAGGCGCTGGACGGGGCCCAGGCGCTGTCCGCCATCCGCGCGGGGCGTCCGGATCTCATCGTGATGGACGTGGAGATGCCGGGGCTGGGCGGCGTGGAGGTGTGCCGCATCGTCAAGGCGAACGCCACCGAGAGCGGCTTCGGCTTCATCCCCGTCATCCTGATGACGGCCCGGCAGGCGGCGGGCAAGGTGGAGGGGCTGGAGCTGGGCGCGGACGACTACCTGGTGAAGCCCTTCGACATGCTGGAGCTGGGCGCGCGCGTGAAGTCGATGCTGCGGCTCAAGGCGCTGCAGGACGCGCTGGTGGAGAAGAACCGGGAGCTGGAGTGGGCCAACCGGGAGCTGGACCGGCGCCGTCAGGAGCTGCTGGCGCTCAGCCGCACCGACGCGCTCACGGGCCTCTTCAACCGGCGCTACTTCGAGGAGCGGCTGAGCGAGGAGTTCATGCGCTCGCGCAGGTACCGCTCGCCCCTGTCGCTGGTGATGCTGGACATCGACCACTTCAAGCGCATCAACGACTCCTTCGGCCACCCCTTTGGTGACGAGGTGCTGCGCGCGGTGGCCCAGACGGCGCGCGCGACGCTGCGGGAGGTGGACCTGCTGGCCCGCTACGGCGGCGAGGAGTTCATCGCGCTCCTGCCGGAGGCCGCCCCCCAGGACGCGCTCCGGGCGTGCGAGCGGGTGCGGGAGGCCATCGAGAAGCTGGAGCTGTCCTGGCCAGGCCCGGGCGGCGTGGCCCAGACGGTGAAGCTGACGGCGTCGCTGGGCGTCGCGACGGTGCCCTCGGACGACCTGCAGGGCACGGAGGCGCTGCTGCGCGCGGCGGATGTGAGCCTCTATTCAGCCAAGGGGACGGGCCGCAACCGGGTCCACCAGCACGCGGCTTGACGCACCTCGCGCTTCCCCACGGGGGCGCTTTGACCTAAACCGGGGCTCCATGCGCCCGCTCGCGACGACGACCTGGCTGCTGTTCGCCCTGCTGGCCCTGGGCGGCTGCAACCGGCTCCAGCCGGATTCCCCCGTGGGGGCCTACCAGACCTTCCACCGGCACGTGCAGCGGGGCGAGCTGCCGAAGGCCTACGCGGGGCTTTCCCAACCCACCCAGCAGGTCCTCAAGGCACGGGCCCAGCAGGTGAGCGACGCGTCGGGGGGCATGGTAAAGCCGGAGCCCCTCGCGCTGTTCTTCGCGAATGTCCCCGCGCCTCCCGATGTTCAGGAAGTCACGCTGCTCCGCCAGGAGGGCGACGAGGCGACCGTGGTCGTGCGCTCGGCGGGAAGGTCGGGCGAGGTCCGGATGGTGAGGGAGCCGTCCGGATGGAAGGTGGACTTTTCAGCATCCCCCCAGCCGTGAGCCCGGGCATGCCCGGACCCCGCGTATCAGGTAACGTACAACCGTGAACGATAGGAAGACACGGCGGGTGGTGGCCCCCGCAGTCGAAGTCATCCGCCGGCCGGGCACGACGCCCGGCACGGGCCCGGTGACTC
>NZ_RAWB01000168.1 GCF_003612055.1 Corallococcus llansteffanensis | reverse complement strand
GTTCCGCCCCTGCTGGAAGGGTCGCAAGCCGCCCGCTGAGCGTCCTGCCGGGCCGGCTTGTCTGCCCTTTCAGGCATTTTTCTCTCAAGAAACAAGGCGCTCGGCGTCTTTAGTCAGGAAGCCCACCAGTCACTCCGGGTCCTTGCGTCATGGCCAACCTCTTCAACCGGGAACGGCGCCACTTCGAGGCGTTCATCCAACGGCACCGCCCGAGTCTGTTGGCCGTGGCCCGCCGGTTGTGCGCACGCGGCATCCTGGATCCAGAGGACCTGGTCCAGGAGGCCTTCGAGCGGGCCCTGCCGGAGTTCGGTCATCTGAAGGACCGAACGGAAGCGGCGTGCGCGGCGTGGCTGTGCACGACGATGACCAACCGGTTCCTGGACCACTGCCGCCGCCAGCGCACGGAAGTGCGCGGGCTGCCGCACCTGGCGCTGGTGCAGGACCTGCCGGCGACGGGGGACGGGGACCAGGAGAACTGGGAACTGGTGGGCAACGAGGCGTTCCAGGCGGCCATCGAGCAGCTCAAGCCGCACCTGCGGGACGCCTACAAGCTGCACGCGGAAGGCCGCCGCTATCAGGCCATCGCCGAACATTTCAACGTTCCCGTGGGCACCGTGGGCAGTTGGCTCACGCTGGCGCGCAGGGACCTGCGGGAACTGCTGCTGCCAAGCGTCGCGGTGGCCCGAGAGCGGGGAGTCCAGTCATGAACGCGCATTGCACCAAGCTGCACCTCTTCATGGACGGTGAGCTGTCCGAGGTGGAGGCCGAGGGTTTCCGGCACCACCTGCCGCGCTGCCCCGCTTGTGAGAGCGGCCTGAGGGACCTGCTCCAGCTGGAGCTGCTGGCGGCCAGGGCCCTGACGACGGGCGCCGAGCAGCCCGCCCCGCGGGCGGAAGGCAACGTGGTGACGCTGGGCGCGTGGGTGCGCCGCAACGCCCGCGTGGTGGCGCCGCTGGCCATGGCCGCCAGCCTCTGCGCCGTCATGGTGCCGCGGATGATGCCGGTGGCGGACGTGCCGGCGGTGGTCTTCCTGGAGAACCAGCCCACGCGCGAGCTGGAGGCCCGGCTGTCGCATCCGCGCGCGGACCAGTGGCGCCGCTACAGCCCCATGCGCGGTGGCACCGACGTGGCGGAGGCGCAGCAGCCGCTGCCGCTGCGGCCGCTGGCGGAGATGGAGGAGCGCAAGGACTTCCGCGGCATCGTCGCGGCCTACGTGCTGCACGGCCAGTGGCAGCAGGCGCAGGCGGTGCTGGCGCGCGAGCCCGCGTCGCTGGCGCGTGACAACGACCTGGCGGTGGTGGCCCTGCACGAGGGTCGTCCCCAGGCCGCGCTGGAGCTGCTGGACGCCGTGGTGCGCGCGGAGCCCCGCCATGCGCAGGCCCTGTGGAACCGCGGCCTCGCGCTGCATGCGCTGAAGCAGGACGCGCGCGCGGCCCGCGACTTCGACCAGGTGGCGTCCCTGGGCGAGCCCGGCTGGAGCGACGAAGCGCGCAATTTGGCGCAGCAGCTCCGCGGCGCCGCGGCGCCCTGATCCACCCCGTGGTTCCCCGCGCGCTGGAGCGTCCACCATCGGGCGCCCCGCGCGGGCGGGTGGGTACCGCCGGACGCGGGATGACGTGTCAGGCTCCTGGGGTTGTCGGAACAGACCAGGAGCCTGCCCATGCCCGAGTCCTCTCCCCGCGCCTCCGTCGACTATGAGTCCGCCCGCCGCGACTTCCGGTGGGAGCGGCCCGAGCACTTCAACTTCGCTACCGACGTCATCGACCGGCACGCGGCCGAGCGGCCCCAGGCCCCCGCGCTCCAGTGGTCCGACGAGTCCGGGCGCTCGCAGCGCTTCACCTTCCAGGAGCTGAAGGAGCGCTCGCTGCACGCGGCGCGCTTCCTCCACGGGCTGGGGCTGAAGCAGGGCGACCGCGCCTTCATCCTGATGCCGCGCGTGCCGGAGTGGTGGTTCCTGGTGCTGGGCTGCATCCGCGCCGGCATCGTCTTCATGCCCGGCACGCCCATGCTTACCGCCAAGGACATCCGCTACCGGCTGGAGGCCTCCCAAGCGAAGGCCGTCCTCACCGACGCAAGCTGCCTGGACCGCTTCGAAGGCATGAGGGACGCGTCTGGCGTGACGACGTGGGTGTCCACGGGAGACGCCCCCGCGCCGTGGACGCGCTACGCGTCGGAGGCGCTTCCAGGGTCGCAGGCCACGGCCTTCCCGCCGACGCGCGCGGACGACGCGCTGCTCATCTACTTCACGTCCGGCACCACCGGGATGCCGAAGATGGTGCAGCACACGCAGGCCAGCTACGGCCAGGGCCACCTCATCACCGGCCGCTACTGGTTGGACCTGAAGCCTGAAGACAGACACCTGACGCTCAGCGACACCGGCTGGGCCAAGTGCGCCTGGGGCAAGCTCTTCGGCCCGTGGAGCGAGGGCGCGTGCAACGTCGTCCACGACTTCCGCGGCCGCTTCGACCCGGTGGCCTTCCTCAAGGTGCTGGAGCGCGAGCGCGTCACCACCTTCTGCGCGCCGCCCACCGCGTGGCGCGCGCTGGTGCTCCAGGACTTGAAGGCGGTGGACCTGTCCAGCCTGCGCCACACGGTGAGCGCGGGCGAGCCGCTCAACCCGGAGGTCATCGAGACGTGGAAGGAGGCCACCGGGCTGTTCATCCGCGAGGGCTATGGCCAGACGGAGACAGTGGTCATCGTGGGCATGTTCCCGTCACTGGAGCCGCGCATGGGCTCCATGGGAAAGCCGTCCCCCGGCTTCACCGTGGGCGTCATCAACGAGCAGGGCGAAGAGGTCGCGGACGGGCAGGAGGGCGACATCGCCGTGCGCGTGAAGCCGGAGCGGCCGGTGGGCCTGTTCCAGGGCTACCTGAATGACGACGCGGCCAACGCGGCCAGCAGCCGGGGCGACTGGTACGTCACGGGCGACCGCGCGGTGCGCGACGCGGAGGGCTACCTGTGGTTCGTGGGGCGCTCGGACGACGTCATCAAGACGTCCGGCTACCGCGTGGGCCCCTTCGAGGTGGAGTCCGCGCTGCTGGAGCACCCCGCGGTGGCCGAGTCCGCCGTCATCGGCGTGCCGGACGACAAGATTGGCCAGCGCATCAAGGCCTACGTGCTGCTCACGCCGGGCCACACCGCGTCGCCCGCGCTCGCGCAGGAGCTGCAGGACTTCGTGAAGAAGACCACGGCGCCGTACAAGTACCCGCGCGAGATTGAGTTCGTCGCGGAGCTGCCCAAGACGGTGAGCGGGAAGATCCGCCGCGCGGAGCTGCGCGCCACCCAGAAGAAGTAGGGGGCGCGCAGGCGGTTTCCGGCGTCGGGGCTACTTCAACCAGTCGGAGTGCACGAAGCCGGCGTCGGGCTTGTCCCGCCGCTGGTAGGTGTGCGCGCCGAACGCGTCGCGCTGGGCCTGGGTGAGGTTCTGCGGCAGCTCCGGGCTGCGGTAGCTGTCCATGTACGCCAGGCTGCTGCTGAACACGGGCACGGGGATGCCCGCCTTCGTCGCGGTGCCCAGGAACTTGCGCCACGACGGGGCCAGCTTCTCCAGCACCGGCGCGAACGCCTCCGACACCAGCAGGTTGGGCAGCGTGGGCTGCTGCTGGAAGGCCTCGCGCAGCGGCGTGAGCAGCTTCGCGCGGATGATGCAGCCGCCCCGCCAGATGCGCGCCATCTCCGCGAGCGACACGCCCCACTTGTACTCGTCCGACGCCGCCTGGATGAGCCGCATGCCCTGCGCGTACGTCACCACGCGCGCCGCGTAGAGCGCGTCGTGCGCCCACTGGGCCAGCTCCTTCTGCTCCTCGGAGGAGAGCGACACGGTGGGGCCGTGGAGCTTCTTGCTCGCGGCCACGCGCTCGTCCTTGTGCGCGGACAGGTTGCGCGCGTCCAGCGCGGACGCGATGGAGGGCACCGGCACGCCCAGGTCCAGCGCCACCTGCACGGTCCACTTGCCCGTGCCCTTCTGGCCGGCCTTGTCCAGCACCAGGTCCAGCAGCGGCTTGCCCGTCTCCGGGTCGCGCTTGCGCATCACCTTGATGGTGGTCTCCAGGAGGAACGACTCGGCGATGCCCTCGTTCCACTTGGAGAACAGGTCGCCCAGCTGCGCGGTCTCCAGGCCCAGGCCGCGGCGGAGCACGTCGTACGTCTCCGCGAGCAGCTGCATGTCCGCGTACTCGATGCCGTTGTGCACCATCTTCACGAAGTGGCCCGCGCCCTCCGGGCCCACGTGGGTGACGCACAGGCCTTCCTCGCTGCGCGCGGCGATGGCCTCCAGCACCGGCTGCACCAGCGCGTACGCGTCCTTGGGGCCGCCCGGCATGATGGACGGGCCGTTGCGCGCGCCCTCCTCGCCGCCGGACACGCCGATCCCCAGGAAGTGGAAGCCCTTCTCCTTGCACAGGGCCTCGCGGCGCCGGGTGTCCAGGTACCAGGAGTTGCCCGCGTCCATGATGACGTCGCCGGGCGACAGGAGCGGGAACAGCCGCTCCATCATCTGGTCCACCGGCGCCCCGGCGGTGATCATCAGGAGGACGCGGCGCGGGCGCTCCAGGCCCGCGACGAACGCCTCCAGCTCCGGGAAGCCCGCCAGGGCCTGCTTCGGGTTCTGCTGCTGGACCTTCGTGATGTTCTCCGGGTGGCGGTCCCACACCGCGACGCGGAAGCCGTGGTCCGCGATGTTGAGGGCGAGGCTGGCGCCCATGACGCCCATGCCCACCACGCCGAACTGCGCCGGCTTCGTCTGCGTTCCCATGATTCCTCCGAGCCCCGCCTACCCTGCGGCGGTGGGGTCCAGCATCCACTGCGTGTTCGTCACGTGCGACGCGGGCAACTGCATATCGCCCTGAAGCACCCGCCGCATGGCGTCCCGCTTGCCTTCACCCGCCACCAGCCCCAGCACCGCCCCCGCGCCCTGGAGCACGGGGAACGTCAGCGTCATCCGCCACGGCGGTGGCTTGGCGCTCTGCTCCACCGCGAGCACCCGCCGCGCGCGCTCCTGGAGGGCAGGGTGGCCGGGCATGAGGCTCGCGGTGTGGCCGTCCTCGCCCAAGCCGATGAGCACCACGTCCAGCTTCGCAGGCAGCGTCTTCTCGTAGTCACGCGCGGCGGCGTCGCGGTCCTCGCGCTCGCCCTGCATGCGGAACACCTGCGCGTCCGCGAGCTTCAGCGGCGTGAGCAGCGACTCCTTCACCAGCCGGTAGTTGCTGTCCTCGTGGTCGGGCGGCACGAAGCGCTCGTCCACGAAGTACACGTCCACCCGCTCCCACGGGAGCGTGTGCTCCGCGAGAAGGCGGTACGCGGGGCGCGGCGTGTTGCCGCCCGACAGCGCCAGGCTCACCCGCTGCTTCGTCGCGAGCGCCTTCTGGAGCTCGCGCGCCAGCCAGTCGGAGGCCTCCAGGGCCAGCTTGTCCGAAGGGACAACGAGCGGCTTCGTCATAGCCGGGACCACCGGCGGCCGTTCTTCGCGGGCAGCGCGTCCGCGGCCTGCGGGCCGGTGCTGCCCTTCTCGTAGGTGTGCAGCGTGCCTCCGGCTTCCGTCTCCAGCGCGCGGAGGATGGGCGTGATGTAGCCCCACGCCTGCTCCACGCTGTCCTGCCGCGCGAAGAGGGTGGCGTTGCCGCGCATGCAGTCCAGGAGCAGCCGCTCGTACGCCTCCGGCACGGGCTTCTTGAAGCTCTCCGCGTAGTCCATGTCCATGGTGACGCCGCCGATGTTGACGTCCTCGCCGGGCACCTTGGATTCGAACGACAGCGCGATGCCTTCGTGCGGCTGGATGCGCAGCGTGAGCACGTTGGGCTGCAGCCGCTGGCAGGTGGCGCCGCCGCCGCTGAACAGGCCGATGGGCACCGACTTGAAGTGGATGGACACCTCCGTCATGCGGCGCTTCAGGTGCTTGCCCGCGCGCAGGTAGAAGGGCACGCCCTGCCAGCGCCACGAGTCCACGTTCATCTTCATCGCGACGTACGTGGGCGTGCGCGAGCCCTTCTTCACGCCCTTCTCGTCCTGGTAGCCCTGGTACTGGCCCACGACGACGTTGTCGGGCACGTCGTGGCCGTCCACCGGGCGCAGCGCGCGGAAGACCTTGTTCTTCTCATCGCGGATGTCCTCCGCGCCGAAGGACACCGGCGGCTCCATGGCGCACAGGGCCAGCACCTGGAGCAGGTGGTTCTGCACCATGTCGCGCAGCACGCCCGTCTCGTCGTAGAAGCCGCCGCGGCCCTCCACGCCAATCGTCTCCGCCGCCGTGATCTCCACGTGGTCGATGTGCTGGCGGTTCCACAGCGGCTCGAAGATGGCGTTGGCGAAGCGGAAGACGAGGATGTTCTGCACCGTCTCCTTGCCCAGGTAGTGGTCGATGCGGAAGATCTGCTTCTCATCCAGCACCGCGCCCAGCTCCTTGTTGAGCGAGCGCGCGCTGTCCAGGTCGTGGCCGAAGGGCTTCTCGATGATGAGCCGCCGCCAGGGCTTCTCCCCGGGCTGCTCCTCGCGCTTGAGCAGGCCCGCCTTGTCCAGGCTGTGGATGATCTGCGGGAACGTGGAGGCGGGCGTCGCCATGTAATAGAGCTGGTTGCCTTGCGTCCCATGGCGCTTCGCGGCGTCCTTGAGCTTGGCGTCCAGGCGCTGGAAGCTCTCCGGGTCGTCGTAGCCTCCGGAGACGCACTCAATCTGCTGCTCGAAGCGCTTCCACGTCTCTTCGTCCACGGGCTGCGTGCGGGCGAACTTCTGCAGCCCCTCCTTCACGTGCGCGCGGAAGCCCGCGTCGTCCAGCTTGGAGCGGCTGAAGGCGACGATGGCGAAGTGCTCCGGGAGCAGGCCGGAGCGGGCGAGCTCGAAGAGGGCGGGGAATAGTTTGCGCTCGGCCAGGTCGCCCGTGGCGCCGAAGAGGACCATGGCGCAGGGGTCCGGGCGCCCCGCGCTGAACACCGGTTCGCCCTCCCGGGGATGGGTTTCGATGTGCACTCCCTGCGCGTCCATGCGGTGTCTCCTCCGGTTCGACCGGGGACCTTAAGGCGCTAATCTGGCGGTCCTGCAAGCGCCTTGCAGGGGAATGATGCGGGCCCGACGTCCCGCCTGTCCCGAAGGGGCACCCGTGGCGGACGGGCAGGCAGCCGGGCAGGCGCCAGGGCTGTGTGGAACATGGTATCCCTTCGGTCCATGACGACTCCTCCCGTGGCGCTCATCACCGGGGGTTCGCGTGGCGTGGGCCGCGCGGTCTCCCTGCGGCTGGCCCGTGCCGGCTACGACATCGTCTCCACCTACCGTCGGGACGCGGATGCCGCGGCGACGCTGGCGAAGGAGGTGGAGGCGCTGGGCCGCCGCTGTCGCGTCGTGATGGCGGATCAGCTGGAGCCCGCGAGCCTGCACGGCGTGTTCGACGTCATCAAGGAGGAGTTCAAGGGCCTGGACGTGTTCGTCGCCAACGCGGCCTCCACCGTCTTCACGCCGCTGATGCAGACGAAGCTGCACCAGATGGACAAGACCTTCAACGTGACGGTGAAGAGCTTCCTGCTGGGCTCGCAGCGCGCGGTGCCGCTGATGGATGGGCGCAAGGGACGCATCGTCGCGGTGTCCGGCATGGACTCGCGCATGCCGCTGCCGTTCCACGGCCTGCTGGGCGCGATGAAGGGCGCCATGGAGATCATGGTGAAGTACCTGGCCGCGGAGCTGACCGGCACCGGCATCCGCGTCAACGCGGTCAACCCGGGCTACATCGACACGGACTCCAGCCGCTTCTACATGGGCGACGCATGGGCGGGCCTGGAGGAGAAGGTGAAGGAGCAGGTGCCGGTGGGCCACGTGGCCAGCGTGGATGAGATTGCCCGCCCCATTGAATGGCTGTGTTCGGAAGGCTCCGCGTACGTGAACGGCCAGACGCTCGTCGTGGACGGCGGCCTGGAGGTCAACTACGCGATGAACTTCGCCATGAACATGACGCCGCCGGCAGCGCGCTGAAGCCCCCGCCGTCCATGCGCTACGCCGTCTCGCTGTGGTTCTTCCTGCTGTTCCTCGTCACCGCGCCCGTGCTCTTCACGCTGGGCGCGGTGTTGTTCGTGGTGGCGTATCCGCTGGACCCCGACCGGCGCTGGCTGCACGTGCTGGTGTGCCGGTGGTGCTACGGGCTGTGGCTGCACGCCTCGCCCGGCTGGCGCGTGCGCGTGGAGGGACGGGAGCTGTTGCCCAAGGGCCCGTGCGTCTACGTCGTCAACCACCAGTCCTTCGCGGACATCCTCGCGGTGATGGGGCTGTTCACGCCGTACAAGTTCGTGGCGAAGGCGTCGCTGTTCCGCACCCCGCTGGTGGGCTGGATGATGACGCTGCTGGGGTACGTGCCCATCGTGCGCGGCAGCTCGAAGTCGATGGAGCAGCTGCTGGGCCCGTGCCGCCGCTGGCTGCGCCGGGGCATCCCGGTCCTCATCTTCCCGGAAGGGACCTACTCGCCCGGGGAGCTGCTGCCGTTCAAGCGCGGTGCGTTCCAGCTGGCGCTGGAGGAGCACGTGCCGGTGGTGCCCGTGCTGGTGCGGGGCACGCGCGAGCTGGTGGACGGGGACGGGCCGTGGATGAGCCCGCGCGCGAACGTCATCGTGCAAGTGCTGCCCGCGCTGCCGCCGGAGAGCTTCGGGCCGGACGCGACGGAGCTGGCCACGCGCGTGCGCGAGCAGTACGTGGAAGCGCTCGCGGGCTGAGGCTTCCAGGCTCCGAGCTTCCGGGCTCCGGGGCCCTCAGGCGTGCTCGGAGCCGGGCAGCTCCTCGTCCTGCGGTGCGTCCGCGTGCAGCGCGGTGTCCAGCGCATGCGACGGGGGCAGGGCGGGCGCCAGCGCGGTGACGGTGCGGGCCAGCTCGTGGGGCGCGCGGATCAACGCCTCCAGCGCTCCGGCGCTCGCGGGGACTCCGCGCTGCTCCACCTGGAGCCAGCCGCCCTTGATGCTGACGCGGCGGTGGCCGCGCAGGCCCAGCAGGCGCTTGCGCACGTCGGGATCCAACAGCACGGGGCGCGCCTCCGGGGCCAGGTTCTCCACCTGGAAGGCCGCGTCCAGCTCCGCGTCACCGAGCAGCTCCTCGCGCGGGGTGGCGGCGCCGGGGAGCTTGTCCTCGGGGCGCTCGTGCTCCAGGAGCAGGTCCGCGGGCAGCGCGCCTTCCAGGTCCAGCCGCAGCACGGTGACGGTGTGGCGCTTCTTGCCGCTCACGCCCCGCTTCCCCGTGGCGAGCAGCAGCGGCCGCCCCTGGTAGCGCCCCTGCACCTCCAGTCGCTTCTCCGCGCAGATGAGCCCGTTCGCCTTCGCGAACGCCTCCCATGCGGCGCGCTGCCGACGCTTGAGCTGGAACAGGGTGAAGAGGACCAGGGCGCCCAGGACGAGCAGGGACGCGAGGATGCCGAGCGGAGAAGAGACACCGGGAAGCATGGCGGCGCATTGTGCACTGGCGCGCGGCGCGTGGACCACCAATCCGAACGCGTGTGCACCGTCGCGGGCCGGGCAGGCTTGCAGTGCCAGGACGCGAACAGGTCGGAAGGGAATCCGCGCGCGTGGAACCCGCGTGGAATCCCGCGTGCCTGCATTTCTTCCGTCCGGGGCCTTTCGCGCGGGAGGACGTGACTCGGAGCAGGACGTCATGGATGCGCACGGACCGCGTTGGCGCAGCACGCACGGTGCGACGCGGCGCCGGGGACGCGCGAAGTCCGGGGGCGTCCTCGCGGGTCGTGCTGGCGGTGCCGCGGAAGTGCCGTGGGGCGTGCGCCGGGAACGGGAGGACGCGTTGGGAAGGCTACGGACGCAAGCGCGCGGAATGACACCCTTTTTCGACAATGTCAGAGGGGGCGGGTAAGGGAGCGAGGGCTCGCCGCTTGGAGTCGGGCCGTCACCGGGGGAGTCTGCCCGGCTGGCGCCCGCGGCCGGGCCATGAGGGAGGGTGAACGCCGGATGCGCCTGCTGCACACGTCGGACTGGCACCTGGGCCACACGCTTTATGACGTCTCGCGCGAAGCGGAGCACACCGCGTTCCTGACGTGGCTGCTGGCCACGCTGGAGTCGGAGGAGGTGGACGCGCTCCTGGTGGCCGGCGACATCTTCGACACGGCCAACCCCAGCGCGGAGGCGCAGGCGGCCTGGTACCACTTCGTCGCGCGGGCGCGGCGCACGCTGCCGAAGCTGGACGTGGTGGTGGTGGGTGGCAACCACGACTCGGCGGCGCGGCTGGACGCGCCGGATCCGTTGTTCACCGCGCTGGGCGTGCGCGTGGTGGGTGGACTGCCGCGCCACCAGGGCGCGCTGGAGCTGGAGCGGCTGGTGGTGCCGTTGCACGACGCGCACGGCAAGGTGGGCGCGTGGGTGGCGGCGGTGCCGTACCTGCGGCCCTCGGACCTGCCGCCGGTGGCGGAGGCGACGGTGGACCGGCTGGTGGAGGGCGTGCGCTCCGTGTACGCGGAGGTGCTGGACGCGGCGCGCAGGCGGCGGCGCTCCGGGCACGGGCTGGTGACGATGGGCCACTGCTACATGACGGGCTCGGAGCTGTCGGAGCTGAGCGAGCGGAAGATATTGGGCGGCAACCAGCACGCGCTGCCGGTGGACCTGTTCCCGGAGGACGTCACCTACGCGGCGCTGGGGCACCTGCACAAGGCGCAGCGCGTGGGGGGCCGCGAGGGCGTGCGCTACAGCGGCTCGCCCCTGCCGCTGTCCCTGTCGGAGGCGCACTACCGGCACCAGGTGCTGCTGGTGGACGTGGAAGACGGGGCGCTCACGCAGGTGCGCCCGCTGACGGTGCCGCGCACGACGGACATGGTGCGGGTGCCCGCCCGGGACGCGGTGTCGCTCGCGGACGTGCTGGACCTGCTCGCGGCGCTGCCCGCGTGCGAGGCGGGGATGCCGGAGTCGATGCGGCCGTACCTGGAGGTCTGCGTGTCGCTGCCCCGGCCGGAGCCGGCGTTGCGCCACAAGGTGGAGAAGGCGCTGGAGGGGCGCGCGGCGCGGCTCGTGAAGCTGACGCCCTTCTACACGGGGACGGGCGGGGCGCTGGCGGACGTGCGGCCGGGGCTGTCGCTGCGCGAGCGCACGCCGGAGGACGTGTTCCTCGCCCGGTACGCGCGGGACTTCAAGGAACCGCCGTCGCCGGTGTTGCTGGAGTCGTTCCACGCGTTGCTCACGCAGGTGCAGGAGGACGCGTCGTGAAGATCCTCGCCATTCGCGGCAGCAACCTGACGAGCTTCGCGGGGGACTTCGCGCTGGAGCTGGACCGCGCGCCGTTGGACCGGCTGGGGCTGTTCGCCATCTCCGGCGCGACGGGCGCGGGCAAGAGCACGCTGCTGGATGCGCTGTGCCTCGCGCTGTTCGACCGCACGCCCCGGCTGGGCGGGCCCAGCAAGGTGCTGGTGGGCCGGGCGGACGAGGAAGAGGAGGCGCGGCTGTCCGCGTACGACGTGCGCGGCATGCTCCGGCGCGGGGCGGGCAAGGGCCACGCGGAGGTGGACTTCCTGGGCAAGGACGGCCGGCGCTACCGGGCCCGCTGGAACGTGTGGCGGGCGCGTGAGCGCGCGGAGGGGCGCTTCCGGCCGCAGGAATTGAGCCTGACGGACGTGGTCTCCGGACAGGTGCACGGCCGCACCAAGGGCGAGGTGCTCCAGGCGATTCAAGAGCGGCTGGGGTTGTCGTTCGACCAGTTCCGCCGCTCGGCGCTGCTGGCGCAGGGGGAGTTCGCGGCGTTCCTTCGCGCGGACGCGAGCGAGCGCGCGGAGCTGCTGGAGCGGATGACGGGCACGGAGGTGTACAGCCGGCTGTCGGTCGCGGCGCACGAGAAGAACTCGCGGGAGCAGGAGGAGGTGAAGCGGCTGTCGCATGGGCTCGCCGCCATCGCGCTGCTGTCGGACGCGGACCGCGAGGGCGTGCGCCTCCAGTGGGGCGAGGAGGAGGCCGCGCGCGTGCGGGAGGAGGCGCGGCTGCGCGAGGCGGAGGCGGCGCGGTCCTGGTACGCGCAGCGCGCGGAGTTCGTGGGGCGGGAGCAGGAGGCGGAAGCGGCGCTGACGCGGACGGTGGCGGAGCGGGAGGCGGCGGCGCCCCGCGAGGCCCTGCTGGAGTCGGTGCGCGCGGCGGAGGGCTTCCGCGCGGTCGTGTCGGCGGTGGAGACGGCGGAGCAGCGCTGCGCGAGCGCGGAGGCCGAACAGGTCCAGCGGGCGGCGCAGGCGGCGGCGGCGCTCGCGGCGGCGGCGGCGCAGCGCCACACGCGGATGCAGGCGGAGGTGGCGCGGGCGGCGGCGCAGGAGGCGGAGGCCGCGGTGCGTCCGGCGCTGGAGGAAGCGGCGAAGCTGGACACGCGGCGCGCGGAGGCGGAGCGCGAGGCCCGGGAGACGGCGGAGCTGGCGAAGCAGGCGCGGGCGGCGGAGGACTCCGCGCGCGAGGCGCTGGCATTGGTGCAGGCGGCGGAGGCGAAGGCCCAGGGATTGGTGGACGCGGCCCAGGCGTGGCGCACGTCGTATGCGAGCTGGGAGCCGCTGGCCACGGAGTGGCCCCGCTGGCAGCGCGAGCTGGAGCGCTACGCGGTCGCGCAGAAGGAGGAGCAGGGCGCGGGCGCGGACGTGGACCGGCTGGGCAAGGACGTGGACCGGCTGGGGAGCGAGGCCCAGGCGCGCCGCGAGGAGCACCAGGGCGCGGTCGAGACCGAGGCCCAGGCGCTGGCGTTGGCGACCCACGCGGAGGCGGCGCTGGGCGAGGACGACGGCGCGGCACGGCGGGCGCTGCGGGAGGCCCTGCTGGCACGGCAGGACGCGCTGGGCGCGCTGACGCTCGCGGGCGAGGGCGCGCGGGCGGAAGGAGCGGTGGAGGGCGAAGCGGACGCGGAGGTGAAGGCGCACCGCGAGGTGTCCGCGCGCGCGGCGGAAGAGGCGAAGGAAGCGGCGGCGCGCCGTGCGATGCAGGAGGCGATGCTCCAGGAGGCGCGCCGTGCGCAGTCGCGCGCGGAGGCGACGCAGGGGTTGGCCTCGCACCGGGCCGCGCTGCAGGAGGGCGAGGCGTGCCCGCTGTGCGGTGCGCTCGAGCATCCGTATGCCCGGGAGGGCGCGGCGCTCGAGGGGCTGGTCGCGGAGGCCGCGGCGCGGGTGGTGGAGCTGGAGTCGGCGCGGGATGCCGCGGCGAAGCAGGAAGGCGCGGCGAGCGTGCGGCAGGCGACGGCGGGCACGGCCGCGACGCAGGCGGAAGGGCGGCGCGACACGGCGGCGCGCAGGAGGAAGGGACACCAGGGGGCCTGGCGAGCGGCGCGCGAGCGATGGCTCCAGGCGGTGCTTCCCGGCGCTGATACGCGGTCTTCCGCGGACGCGACGGGCACGCGGAAGGCGCCGGGCGCGAAGCCGTCACGCCGAGCAAAGGGGCAGGGTGCTTTAGAAGCTGGCTCCGACGGTGCGGACGGCGCGCTGGCTTCAGCGGAGGATCCGTCCTCGGACTCCAGCGGGTCTGGCTCCAACGCGAGGTCCCCTTCCGCGCAGGCTTGGACGAAGGCTGCCCAGACGTCGGAGGTCAGGGCCTCGAACTCCAATGCAGAGGACGCGCTGTCTCCCAGGAACGCGCCGCCTCCCGACGACGCGGAGTCTTCCGCCGCGCAGGCCTGGGCGAAGGCCGCGCAGGAGGACGTGCGCGTCCGGCTCGCGACCCTGCGCGAGGAAGAGGCCTCCGCCGAGGTCCGGGCCACCGCTGCACGCGAAGCCCGGGCCCTGCTGGAGACCCGGCGCGCTCGGCGCGAGGGCGCGGCCGAAGCCTTGCGCAAGGCCGAGGACGCACTCGCCCGCGCGGTGCAGGCCCACCGCGAGGCGCTCCTGCGCCGTGAAGCCGCTCACGAGGCGCGGCAGCGCGCGCTCACGGAGGTCTCCCCTCCGTTCGCCAGCGAGGTCGCCTGGCAGGACAAGCTCGCCGCGGATCCCGCGCGCTTCCAGGGCAAGTGCCTGGAGCGGGTGACGAAGTGGCGCGAGCGCGTCGCGGAGCTCGAAGCCGCGCAGAAGCGGCTGGATGAAGAGCAGGGCCGCCGTGCCCGGGAGGAGGTCCGCCTCCAGTCCCGCCACGAGGACGCGGAGACCGCGTCCGGCCGCGCGAGCCTCAAGGACGCCGCCTTCCAGGAGGCGTCACGGGCCCGCGCGCGGCTGCTCCAGGGACGTCCCACGCAGGAGGTGCGCGCGGAGGTGCAGGCGCGGCTCGACGCGGCCGTGGACACCTACGAGCGCGCCCGCGAGGCGGCCGAAGCCCTCCAGCAGGAGGAGAAGGTGGCCACCGCGCGCGCGGAGGACGCGGTGCGCCTGCGCGCCGAGGCCGTCCGCGCACTCGACGCCGCCCAGGCGCACCTCACCGAGCGCCTCGCCGGACACGGCACCACGCTGGAGGCGCTGAAGGCCCTGCTGTCGCGCGACGCCGCCTGGTGCGACGCCGAGGCCCGCGCGCTCAACGCCCTGCGCGAGTCCGTGGCCCAGGCCCGCGCCGTGCTGGAGGAGCGCCGCGAGCGTCGGATCCGCCACGAGGCCTCGGGCCTCCCCTCGCTGGCCGAAGCCGACGTCGCCCCCACCTGCGAGGCGCTGCGCGCGGACGTCGAGGCCCGCCGCCGCGCCGAGGCCACACTGCGCGCCCGGCTGGAGGGCGACGACGCGGCCCGCGCTCGGCACGGCGCGGAGGCCCGGGCCCTGGAGCTCCGCCAGGGCGAGGCGGAGGTGTGGAAGACGCTGAGCGACCTCATCGGTTCGCACGACGGCAAGAAGTTCAAGGTGTTCGCCCAGAGCCTCACGCTGGACGCGCTGCTGCTGCACGCCAACGCGCACCTGCGCGAGCTGGCGCGCCGCTACCGCCTGGAGCGCGTGCCCGGCCATGACCTGGACCTCCAGGTGGTGGACGGCGACATGGGCGACGAGGTCCGCAGCGTGGCCAGCCTCTCCGGCGGCGAGAGCTTCCTCGTGTCGCTGGCGCTCGCGCTGGGACTGGCCTCGCTGTCGTCGGAGACGACGCAGGTGGAGACCCTCTTCATCGACGAGGGCTTCGGCACGTTGGATCCAGAGACGCTGGAGGTGGCGCTGGCCACGCTCGACGCACTCCAGGCCACCGGCCGCCAGGTGGGCATCATCTCCCACGTCAGCGGGCTGGCCGAGCGCATCGGCGTGCAGGTGCGCGTGGTGAAGCAGGGCGGCGGCCGCAGCCGGCTCGTGGTGGAAGGCGACGCGGGCCTCGTCGTCCCCTCGGGACAACAGGTGGCGTGACCCCGGACGACAGGGCGGGAGGTTAATCCCCCGCCTTTCGTCAGCCCGGCTCCGCGCCCATCAGCCCGCGCACCACCGCCGCCACCGCCAGCGGGGTCGCGACCCGGTCGTCGCTCAGGGCCGCGAGCGCCCGGGCGAACTGCTCCGCGGAGGAGAAGCGCTGCGCCGGGCGCGGCGCGAGCGCCCGGTCCAACACCAGCGCCAGCGGATCCGAAACCTCCGGCGCCACCATCCGCACGGGCGTCACCCGCCCGCCCCGGATGGAGGCCTCCACCGCTTCCGCGGTGCCGTCGGGGAAGGGCGACTCTAGCGACAGCAGCTCGTACAGCAGCACCGCCGCGGCCCACAGGTCCACCGCCACGGACACCTCGCCCGCGAGCAGCTCCGGCGACCGGTAGTGCTGCTTGCCCAGGCGCCGCCAGTCCACCGCCGCGCTCGCGCGCGAGCGTGCCACGCCGAAGTCCGCCAGCTTCACCTCGCCGCCGCGCGACAGCAGCACGTTGTGCGGCGACACGTCACAGTGCACCACCGCCAGCGGCCGGCCCTTGGAGTTGGTGGCCGCGTGCGCGTGCGCCAGCGCCTCCAGCACGTGGCGCACCATCATCACCGAGATGTCGATGGGCAGCTCGATGCGCCGCCTCCGGCACTGCGCCAGCACCCGGCCCAGGTCGGTGCCGTCCACCAGCTCCAGCGCCAGGTAGGGCCCGTCCGCCTGCTCGCCGTACTCCCGGAAGCCCACGATGTGCGGATGATCCAGGCACCGCGCCAGCTCCGCCTCGTGCAGGAGCTGCTCGCGCGCCTCCGCGTCCCGCGCGCGCTCCGGCCGCACGCGCTTGAGCGCCACCTCTTCACCCGCCAGCGGCCCCTGCAGCATCCGCGCGCGGAACACCTCCGCGTTGCCGCCGCGCCCCAGCCGCGACAGCAGCAGGAAGCGTCCGCGGTCGCGCGGCCACGGCTCCTCCGGGCCCCCTTCCTGCGTCACGCCTTGTCCCCGACCAGGCTCGCCAGGTAGCCGTCCAGCGTCCCCGCGAAGGTGGCGTCGTCGCTCAGGAAGGCCAGCCCCACACCCCCCGTGTAGGGCGCGTCCACCACATGCACCACCAGCGCCTCGCCCTGCAGCCGCTGGCCGTTGGGCAGCTTCACGTCCACCGTGACGACGCTGTCCTGGGGCGGCCGGTGCGCCGTGCGCACGAAGAGGCCGCCGTTGGAGATGTTCAGCGCGTGCTCGCGCACGAAGTCCAGCTCCGTGCGGAACTCCAGCTCCAGCTTCACGGCGAAGCGGCGGCCCCGGCGCTGCGGCGTCTCCTGCGACGACTCTGGCGACGCGTCGTCCGGCGCGCGGTACGGCTCGCCGCTCCCCCGGGGTGACGTGGGCGGAGCCTCGGGCGCGGGGGTGAAGAGCGGCAGGGGCACGGAGGGCAGCGGGCCGCGCGCGGACAGGGCCTCCAGGTGCTGTCGCAGCTCCTGCGCCGCCTGCGTGCGCTCATCGCCGGTGAACGGCGTGCCGCCCGCCAGCGTCCGCGCCCTCAGCGCGTCCCGCTCCGCCTTGGGCAGACGCCACAGCTCCACGAACGAGCCGCCGCTCTTGCGCACCTCTTCGCCCAGCCGCTCCACCGCCGCGCGCGGATAGCCGGGCACCTCCACCTTCACCTCCAGTGCCCCCTCCTCGTCGCGAAACGCCACCAGCAACTGCATGGACTGAGCGGACGGCAGCAGCGCGCCCAGCCCCTCCACCACGGACGCCGCCTGCTCCGGCGACGCC
>NZ_RAWB01000167.1 GCF_003612055.1 Corallococcus llansteffanensis | reverse complement strand
GGCGAGTGCTGGGCTCGATGGACACGGTGTGACCTCCGAATGACGTTGTCGGCGGTACGTCGCGGAAGGTTTTCCGGTTACAGGGCCCTACCTTCGCGGGGTGCGGCCCACCGGAGGGACCTGATTCCAAGCGGTTGCAACGTGCGCGCCCTGCCGTCATGGTCCGCCGCGAGCACCGCCGCCCCGTCACGCCCATGAGCTTCTCTCCGCCCGTCACGCCTCCTTCGGATGTCCACTCCGTCCTTCGCGAGCGCGGCTATGCCGTCCTCAGCCGCGCGGGCCTGTGCGAGCTGGTGGGCACGCCTGCCCCCGCGCTCGACGCGTTGCTGCCGACGTGGAACGACCTGCCGCTCGACGGGTACCTGCGGGACGGCGGCCGCTACCGCTCGCGCCGGCACTCGTGCTTCGTCGTCGACGGGGCGTCGGTCTCCCAGGTGCCGCACCGCGCGCACTGGCAGCCCGTCGAGTACAACGCGCTGCACGGCGGACTGGAGCGCTGGTTCGAGCCGATTTCACCCGCCGTCGTCTCGCAGCCCGTGTGGCCGCGGTTGCTGCGCGAGCTGGGGGCCTGCAGCTCCGCGCTGAAGGGAGCCGGGCCCTGGTCCGTCGAGGCGCACCAGTTCCGGATCGACACGACGGATGGCATTGGCCGGCCGACCCCCGAGGGCGCGCACCGCGACGGCGTGGACTTCGTCGCCGTGCTGCTCACGGGCCGTGAGGGCATCAAGGGCGGCGAGACGCGCGTGTTCGAGGCGGCGGGGCCGAACGGCATCCGCTTCACGCTCACCGAGCCCTGGTCCGCGCTGCTGCTCGATGACGCGCGCGTGATTCACGAGAGCACGCCCATTCAACCGCTGGACGGCAAGGGACACCGGGACACGCTCGTGCTGACCTTCCGCGCGAAGGGCTTCCAGGGCCCCTGATCGCTGCCGGCCCGCTCCACCCCACTGGTGACCCCAGACATCAGGTGGTGAATGCCGTCATCGCGCCACTCGAGGTGTTGAGGGCCTTGGTGACGGAGGCGCTCGTCCCAAGTGCCTGAGTTCCCGAGCGGAAGGATGGCCCGGGCCTTCGCGAGCAGCGGGCCGGGGTGCTGGCATGCGTCCTGCTCATGGGCCAGGCATGTCCATCGCGTCCCTGAACCGTTCGTCCGTCTCCCGGCCCCTCTCGAGCCCCTCCCCGCTCAAGCCGGCCGCCACTCCGGCCCAGGGCGTGGTGGGCACGCCGACGCAGCAGCCCCGGAACGACCTGTGGCGCAAGCTCATGACCGACTCCTTCGAGCAGGGACCGAGCAAGGCAGGCGGCGCTTCAGGGGGATTCGAGAAGGAGCTTTCGCAGCTGGTGGGCCAGCTCATGCAACTGGCGAAGGGCCTGGAGACGCAGGCGCTGGGAGGCCAGGGCGGCGACCTGGGACAGGAGGCTCAAGGTGTCCCGTCCATCGACGCGTTCGAGCCCCAGAGCCCGGCTCCCGCCGCGAGCCCGGACACCGCCCAGGCCACCGCCCAGGCGCACCCCACCTCCGCCAGCGACGCGGGCCCCGGGTTCGGCCCGCCGTCCGCCGGCTCCACCGAGCCTGCGCCAGCGAACGCGCCGTGGCTGGCCAAGAACAACGTCGGGTCGCCCTACAACAGCAACATGCAGCTCATCGACCCGGGCCAGAAGGGCCAGTTCAAGTACACGAACACGTTCACCAACAAGACGAACGAGCCGCAGACCCTCACGCTCTGGAACAAGACGGGTGAGCACGGCGGCCCGAACGACGGGCAGAACTTCGACAAGAGCACGCCGAAGACCTTCACGTTGCAGCCCGGTCAGTCGCAGGTCGTGGCGTTCGACAACAACAGCAGCGTGGCGTGGTGCGCGTCGAAGGACGGCTCGGCGAAGCCGGGCGCGAACTCCGGTCAGACCTGGGGCGAGGCGACGTTCGCAAACTCCGGCACGGGCTGGAGCGGCTACGACACCAGCCAGATCAGCCCCGCGGGCCACACCGGCAAGATGTCCATCACGAACGAGGCCACCGGCGTGACCGTGACGGAGGCCAACGCCTGGCAGACGGAGAAGGACGACCCGGCGGGCCATGACATCGGCGTCCCCGCCGGTCCGCTGAACCTGAAGACGGACCTCGGCTGACGCACCGTCACGTGTCGAAGCGGAAGGCGGTCTCGCTGACGGAAGCTCGCGTCGCGAACTGCTGACAGAACCTGTTCAGCGCGGAGTAGGGAGCCGTTGGCAGGACGTTCCGGAACTCCAGGTGCGTCACCAGACAGTAGAGCGTGGCCTCCAGATAGCTGAGGGCCCGCTGCGCGGGGAGCACGGCGAGCACGCCCCCTACGTTCTCCTCCAGCCACGCCAGCATGTTCATCAGCGACTGGCGCAGCTTGGCCTGGTGGGCGCTCCCCTCGGTGGCGCCGCCCATCTGGGACATGACGAGCGCCACTTCCGTCGACATGGCCTGAAGCGCGAGCTCCTGCGCATTGGCAAGCACCGGCGTGTCGAGGTCCTCCGGCCAGACCACGCGGGGCTTGAGCTCCGAGCGCCGCCACAGCTCGCGACAGACATTGAGCGAACCGAACCAGACACCCTGAGGCGTCTTCAGGCTCGGGATGCGGAGCGCGGGGTTGCCGCCGTAGTCCTCTGGATTCGAGGACATGAGGTCGCGCACCACCTGGAATGAGCAGTCGACGCGCAGCTCCGAGGCGAAGATCCGCGTGATGCGCGTGAAGTGTGAGCTCGAGCGGCCAATGAGGACGGGCCTGGCGAGCGCTTCGATTGCAGCTGGCATGGGAGCCTCCGCTTCAGGGAGCGACACGGCGCCACCGTAGCCGAGCGTGCCCGACTTGCCAGGACGCACCGGCTTCGTTCATCCTGCCCGCATGTACCTCGTGGTGAGTGCTCGTCGATTTAGCCGCCCCCCGGCCCCGTTTGGGAGTCGGGAGGCCGTGCTCTTCGACTGAGCGCACGCCCCTCTCGTTGGTGGAACGCCGTCAGGCGCGACGCCCTCCCGAACTCGCCGGGGGGACATCCGAAGCCGGCGGCGCAAGGCGGCTTCCCCGCCCGGCGTCCCGGAGACCGCTGCGTCCCATCGCCCTTCCACCGAGAGGTTTCCCATGTCGTCCGTCTCCGTCTCCATCCTCAGCGCCGAAGAGCTCCGGCGCGCCCTGTCCGTCCGCGACCTGACCGACCCCACCCACGGCTCGCACGCGATGCAGCAGCTCGTGTCCGCCGCGCTGGACGCCCTGCGCTCCGCCTGGGGCTGCGAGGTGCGCATCCACCGCCAGAGCCCCGTCGTGTCCATCGCCGACAACTACGACCGGCTCCACTACCCGCCCGGCGGCGCCGCCCGGGATGCTCGCTACTCGCGCTACGTCTGTGACACCGCGCTGCTCCGCTCACAGACGTCCGCCATGATTCCCGGGCTGCTGCGCCACCTGTCCGCGGCACCGCCCGAGGACGCGCTGCTGGCCTGCCCCGGCCTCGTCTACCGCCGTGACTGCATCGACCGGCTGCACACCGGCGAGCCCCACCAGATGGACCTCTGGCGCATCCGCCGGGGCCCTGCCCTCACGCCAGACGACCTGCGGGACATGATTGCCACCGTGGTCCGCGCGCTGATCCCGGGACGCGAGGTGAAGCTCACTCCGGCCGCGCACCCGTACACCACCGACGGCCTCCAGGTGGACGTGCTCGACGGCGCGGAGTGGGTGGAGATTGGCGAGTGCGGCCTCGCACTCCCCGCGCTCCTGGCGGAGAGCGGCCTGGACCCCGGCACCACCACGGGCCTGGCCCTGGGCGTGGGGCTGGACCGCATCCTGATGCTGCGCAAGGGATTGGACGACATCCGCCTGTTGCGCTCGGCGGACCCACGGATTGCGTCACAGCTGCTGGACCTGGAGCCCTACCACCCGGTGTCCCCCATGCCAGAGGTGCGGCGGGATCTGTCATTGGTGCTCGACGAGCAGCAGACACCGGAGGAGCTCGGAGACGCGGTGCGCGCGGCGCTGGGCGAGCGGGCGGAGCTGGTGGAGAGCGTGCAGGTCCTCTCCGAGACTTCCTGCTCTGCCCTGCCCCCGAGCGCGGTGAAACGCATGGGCATCTCCCCGGGCCAGAAGAACGTGCTGCTCCGCGTCGTGCTCCGCGCGCTGGACCGCACGCTGACGCACGACGAATGCAACACGCTCCGGGACGACATCTACGCGGCGCTCCACCGGGGCACCGCGTGGGAGTGGGCGGCACGGCCCCACTGAGCCCATGACTTGACGATGACGGTCGGAGGGTGCTCGAGCGTCAAGTCCGCCACCCAGCCCACCGACGCCCTCTCGGTGCGCGCGTTGAACGAGGCGTCGCGCCTCAGCTTCCCGCGGGCAGCCGGGCGATGGCCTCCGCCACGGAGCCGGGCGCGGGCGGTACGCCGAAGAAGCGCGAGAGCTCGGCCTGGGCCTCGCGGGCTTGCGCTCCGCTGATGCGACCTTCGCGCTCCAGCCTCGTGAGGATGACGCCGGCGCGGGTGCGCAGGGCCTCGGGCCGCTGGGCCGGCAACCAGCGGCGCGGGGCGGGCAGCATGCCCGCGAGCATCGCGCCCTGCGCCACGCTGAGCGCCCGCGCCGAGACGCCGAAGTGCTCGCGCGCCGCCGCCTCGATGCCGTAGACGCCCTCACCCCACTCCACGACGTTCACGTACAGCGCGAGGATGCGCTGCTTGGACAGGTAGGCCTCCAGCCGGCGGGTGAGCAGCAGCTCCTTGCCCTTGCGCAGCAGGCTGCGGTCCGTGGAGAGGTAGAGGTTCTTCGCCAGCTGCTGCGTCAGGGTGGAGGCGCCGCGACCCAGGCGCGCCTCGCGCACCGACTGCTCGAGGGCATTCTCCACCTCGGTCCAGTCCACGCCCTCGTGCCGATAGAAGCGCGCATCCTCGGAGATCAGCACAGCGTCCACGACGTGCGGGGCCACCGCGCCGAGGGAGACCCAGGCCTGGCGCACGCGGGGCTTGCTGCCCGCTTCGAGCGCCTCCTCGGCTCGCTGCGCCATGAGCGCGGTGGTGCGCGGGTTCTGCGTCTGCAATGGGCTCACGTCGGGCA
The DNA here is from genome assembly GCF_003612055.1 of Corallococcus llansteffanensis. GTDB lineage: Bacteria > Myxococcota > Myxococcia > Myxococcales > Myxococcaceae > Corallococcus > Corallococcus llansteffanensis. The sequence continues at coordinate 11,926 of NZ_RAWB01000167.1, read as the reverse complement.
GCCGCGCGTATTCCACGCCGAGCCAGAGGGCGAGCATCAGCCACCCGCCGAGCGCCCAGCGACCCCAGCCCGGGCCGGAGCGCTTCCCCACGGCGCGCCGGGCACCGGTGGAGAGCTGCTTCGTCTTCTGCGTCCGGAGGGAAGAGGTTCGCGCGGAGGGCGGACGGGAGGCCATCGGTGTGTGCAGATGTGCCCCGGTAAGCAGCCGCTGTCCAGAAGACGGCCGGGGCGGCAACCGGCCGGCCCGCGTTTGCTAGCGTGCCACGCCCCATGATCTCCCTCCGTACCGCGCTCGGCGCGGGAGTCCTCGTGCTGGTCCTGGTGACGGCCGGGCTCGCCGTGCATGCCTTCCAGGCGAAGCGACACGCCGCGGTCGAGGCGCGCATCGCAGCCCGCCAGGAGCCCGTCCTGACGCCTGCCCCGGGCCCCGCGCCCCGCGGGCTTCCGGTGGTGTCGCCGGCCGGGCTTGAGCGCGGCGAGGTCCCCCGTGGGCATGTGGACGGAGTGGCGCTGCGCGCGCTCCTGATCCGTCGCCAGTTCGAGGAGCTGACGCTGGCGGTCGAGCAGCTCCAGTGGGGCATGGAGTCGAACCCCCAGGACGAGCACTGGATGACGGACGGCATCCAGGCGCTCGGCAACGGTGCCCCCGACTCGGAGGCGCTCCTCGACGCCTGGGTGGAGGCGTCGCCGCGCTCCTTCGCGCCCTACCTCGCACGGGGCGCCCACTGGGTGAACGTGGGCTACCTGCGGCGCGGGACGAGGTTCGTGGCGGCGACGGCGGACGAGGAGCTCGCCGGGATGCAGAAGGCCTTCGAGCGTGCGGTGTCGGATCTCCACCGCGCCTGGGCGCTCCAGCCGAAGGCGGTCGCGGCGGCGCGGCCGCTGCTCAACGTGGCGACCGCGCTCGGCGACCGCGAGGCGCGCGAGCGCGTCTTCGCTCGCGCCGCGGAGCAGTGCCCCTCCTGCGCGGATGTCCGGACCGTCTACCTCCACGGTCTGACCCCCCGCTGGGGCGGCTCCTACGAGGAGATGGACGCCTTCGCCGAGGCCCAGAGCCGCGCTCACCCCGAGCTGGGCTTCCTGCGCGGCTTCGCCGATTGGGACCGCGCGCGCGAGCCGGGGGCCGACACCGACCGGACCCTGGCCCTGCTCGCTCGGGCGCTGTCGGCCGGTGACCACTGGGAGTTCAGGCTGGAGCGGGCGGATCAGCTGCGCCGCACCAAGGCCCTGGACGCCGCGCTCGTTGATGCGAACCAGGCCGTGGCCCTGCGGCCCGCTCGCGCGGACGTCTACTTCGGGCGCGCCCGGATCCTCGCTTCAAGCCAGAAGTGGGGGCCCGCGGGAGAGGATCTCCTGCACGGCCTGCGGCTGGAGGCGACGGACGCGGAGGGGCGGGCCCTCCAGCCTGGCGTGGTGAAGGGGATGGTCTACGCGGCCTGGGAGCAGCACGAGGCCGGACACCGCGAGGAGGCCCTGCGCCTGCTCGAGCTCGCGGGGGAACTCGCCCCGGGCGACCCCGAGGTGTCGCGCTGGCGCACCCGGATCGTGACCTCGCAGCCGCAGGCGGAGGCGCAGCTCAAGGAGCCGGAGGACTTCCGCGCCGTGCAGCAGCGGGACTACGCCCTGGCGCGAGAGCGGCGCTTCGCGGAGATCCTCCCGCTCTGGGACGCCTTCCTCGCGCGCAATCCCGAGCACGGCCTCGCCTACCTCGAGCGAAGTGGGACGCACTACCACCTGCGCAATCTCGAGGCGGCGCTGTCCGACCTCAAGAGGGCATGTGACCTGGGCATCAACGAGGGCTGTGCCCGGGCGCGTCAGGTCGAGCGAGCCAGGGACGCGGCCCGCTGAGCCTCCGCCGCTGACCGCACGGCTGCGCACCCTCCCGCACACGATCGCGCCTGGGCTGGATCCAAATTGCCCGTCAGTGGACAAGACTGCATGGACGCAGCACCCACCACGCTGGAGATACCGTGCGAGTCTCGAACAAGTACCTGGCCGTGGCCTACACCGCAGTCTTCCTGTCCCTCTCCCTGGGCTGTGGAGGAGACACGGATGACAGCCCCCCTCAACCGGATGACCACGAGAGCCGGAGGCAGGGAGAGTCGCTCGACTCGGTGGAGTCTCGCTGGAAGCGGGCCGTCAAGGACAAGCCCACCGGCATCTCCTCCACCGTGGAGCTCTCGGGCAGCTCGTTCGTCCTGACCACGAAAGGCCAGGCCCAGGTGGATGCGCCGGGCGTGCTGGTGCCCGCGCCCGCGTTCTCCACCAACCAGCGCAGCGTCTTCCTGACCAACGCCCAGGTCGGCTCGCAGACGGGACTGCTGGTGCTGGAGGGGCCGCAGATCCAGTTCACCACCGGCACGCTGGGCAGTGTCGACGTCAGCTCCGCCACCGCGCGCACGCAGCCACCGAGCGGCAGCACGACGCCCGTGGTCGCGCTGACCACGCAGGACAACCTCACCGACGCCAACCCCACCGCCACCTTCCCCGAGGACTGGATCGGCACGGAAAAGTCCCTGTTCTTCTCCGACGCGGCCGTCATCCACGCCAGCAACCTCACCCTCACGGGCTTCACCCGCGGCCTGCTGATCACCTCCACGGGCAACACGCCCATCACCGGGAGCGTGACGGTGAGCTCCGCGGAGCGGCTGTACTGGGACGCGAAGTCCGTCATCCAGGTGGCGACGAGCACCGTCCGCAGTCCCGCGTTCGCGCTCGGCGGCGAGGTGGAGACCGGCGCCGTGGCCTCGCCGGAGCTGCCGGCCTCCAGTCCGTCTCCCAGCATGCTCAAGGGCAAGCAGGCCGAGGTGACGCTCCGCCCCGGCAACGTGAAGAGCCAGGGCTCGTTCCAGCTCACCCAGGGGGTGACGCAACAGGGGGGAATGCTCCTGCCGGCCGACGTGGAGCTTGCCTATGACACGACGCCCGTTACGGTGAAGCAGGGCCAGCGCGTGCTCATCCCCGTGGTCTTCCGGGAGAAGACCCTCAAGGGCGATGCCGTGATCTCCGAGCTCCAGGTGACAGGCACCGGCAAGGACGCGGTCAGCGTCCCGCTGGACCATGTCGAGACCTACCTCGAGTCGCTCTGGGCGACGGCGGGACAGGCTGGGATTGGCGCGCCCTTCCTGGCCATCGGCCTGGCGCCCCTGTCGCCGTTCATCGCCATCGGAGAGGCGCTCGGGTGCCTGTTCTCCACCTGCCCCCGTGCCTTCCCCATCTGGGTGGAGACGGGGAAGGTCGAGCGCTTCCACATCATCGTCCAGGGCAAGGTTCCCCCGGGCACCTACGAAGCGACGGTCACGCTGGTGGGCCACAACTACACCCCGCAGGCCATCCCCGTGCACTTCACCGTCACCGAGTGACGGTGCGGTGAGTGGAACGTCGCGCCTGGATGTCCCAGACTGGGCCCGACATGAATCGATGGAAGGTGGCTTTCTTCGGCGTGCTGGGGCTGTGGGCGCTGACGCTGGTCGTCGGGGCCTATACGACGGTGGACGCGGCCGTCACCACGACCTACGCAGGTGAGGGCCGTGCTGACTGCGAGGCGCACCGCGACTGGCTCGACGCGATGCTGCGGGGACAGGTGACGCGCACGCAGGTGAAGGCGGCGCGCCCCAAGGTGACTCGCACGGTGGCGGACCACAGCTCCGTGCTGGAGTCCGGTGACGTCAGCGTGCACTACGACGCGAACGGCCGCTATGCCTCCTCCCAGCTCGGCGCGAGCACGACGCCGGGCTACACGGAGTAGCCACACCCCGAGCGGGCATCGTCGAAGCCACCGCGGGCCAGGGCCTCGTCTTCGACGTCGTGGGGCCCATCAACTGGCTCGCGGTGATGCGGGTCAACGTCCTGGATTTCGACGAGGCGCTCGCCGCGGCGAAGACCTGGTAGCGCGCGGAGAGGAGCGGATCCGACAGCCTGGGCGTGTGGAAGAAGAGGACGTTGTCGTCCGCCGTGCCGTGTACCCGCAGCTTGCCGATGTTCGCGCAGGCATCAGCGTGTTCCTGGGGCAGGCCCAGGTAGCGCTCGGTGTCGCAGTCGCGCGGGTCCGTGGTCGCGGCCGCGTTTGCGGCCCAGAGGCTCGGTTCGTTAGGGTGCGCGGGCCTTCGCCGCCCAAGGGGCCTGTTCCATGGTCGTGTCCGCCGCACACTTCCTGCTTCCGCTGCTCACCCTGTTCGCCTTCGCCTGTGGTGGCTCCGGGCCGCCCTGCGAGGGAGCGGCCTGCGACCCGGGCCCCTGCAGGCGCCGGGACTGTGGATGGTCGGGGTTCGGGACGCAGGGGCTGCTCGTGCCCACGCCGCCCACGCCGAGCGAGCTCTTCCTGCTGGACGGCCTCGCCTACACGCGGTCCTTCGCCTTCGAGGCGCGGGCGGACCACATCTACACCTTCTCCTGCACCGCCGAGGGGTTCGAGTCCTGCGAGGTCCGCCTGGGCACCGACCCCCAGGCGACGTTCACCGAGCGTGTGGGACGCACCACCCTCACCCACTACCGCGCGCGCTTCGCGGGCACCGTCACCGCGGAGGTGGGGGCACTGCCACAAGGGAGCGCCGGCACCTTCCAGTACGCACTGGCCGAACGCACCGACGACCACGGCACCGACGCCGACCAGGCCACGCCCGTCACGCCCAACGTCGCGCGGGCCACGGGACAGCTCGACGTGGGACCGGACACGGACGCGTTCGCCTTCGACCTGGAGGCGGGCCACGCCTACTCCGTGTACTGCGAGGGTGCGTTTCCCCCGAGCAGCGTTCGCTTCACGATGTACGACCCGACCGGACGCTTCGTCGAAGGCTACATGCCCGACATGAGCGTGCCCGGCCGGTACGGCGTGGCCCCGCTGACGGGCCGCTACTTCTTCCAGCTCTCCGTGGATCAGCTGCCCCTCGCCGTCCCCTACGCGTGCGATGTGGAGGACCGGGGCGTGGACGACCACGGCGCCACGTTCTCCACCGGGACCCGGGTGCCGGAGGGCCCGAGCGTCGCGCTGACCGGCGAACTGGAGCTTCCGGGGGACCAGGACTACTTCCTCTTCCTGGCCCGCGCGGGCCACGCCTATGCCCTGCGCTGCGACACCCTGCCGGCCGTCCCCTGCCCCTTCGGCAGCGTCCGCGACGCGACCGACAACGGGAAGACCCATCCGGTGGGCGTCACGCGGGACACGCTGCTCGCGGTGCGCGTGGCCTCGCTCTCCGGGGGAGTGGGGCCCTACGCGTTCACGCTGGTGGACCTGGGCCCGGACGAAGGCTCGGGCCCCCACGACGCGGTGGCGGTGTCCAAGGCCGTACCCGTCACCGGCCAGCTCACCCCGCTGGGGGACGAGGACTTCTTCCGCTTCGAGGCCCAGGCGCGGCACGTCTACCGCGTCCAGGTGGAAGAGGGGCGGAGCGTGGAGGCCTTCCTCCTGGACTCGCCGGAGCAGAGCCTCACCCGGTATGACCGCGTCGCGGGCTCCCGGCGCTTCCAGGTGGGCACCGACGCGGCCGTACTGCTGCGCGTCTCCGGCTGGCAGGGCGAGTACCGCCTCCAGGTGGAGGACCTGGGCCTGGACGACCACGCGGACACGCGCGAGGAAGCGACGGACGTGGGCGGCGCGCTGAGCGTCAGCGGCGTGCTGGACACCTCCACCGACGTGGACTGGTTCTCGCTGGAGTTGCAGCCGCGCCCCTACGCCCCGCGCATCACCACGCGCGACACGAAGTTCCTCCTGCTCGAAGCCGACGGCGTGACGCCCGTCCCGTGGGACGCGGCCCTGGGCGCCTGGGTGCCGCGCGCCGGGGGATCGCACCGGGTGCGCGCCGACGTGTTTGGTGCCTTCACGGGCCCGGACACCTACCGCTTCGAACTCCTTCCCCGTTGAGTCCCCAAGCCATGCGCGCCTTCCTTCCTTCCTCCTTCCGCGCCCTGCTGACCGCCGTGCTGCTGGCCGGCTGTGGCAGCACCGACCCCGTGGGTCCCACGACCGAAGAGGTGCTCCGGGTGTGCGACGGCGTGAGCTGCACCGCGGGCTACTGCACGAGCGAAGCGGGCGTGGCGGTGTGCCGCTGCGGCCCGGTGGACCAGGAGCTGCAATCGGTCTGTGAAGTGGACGAGGTGGGCGACTTCGACCTCTCCCCGTATGCGGAGCCGCCGGAGCTGACGGTCCCCTCGGGGCCCGGCACCGGGCGACTGCACCGCTACGACAGCGACCTCTTCACCTTCCAGGCGGTGGCCGGCCGCGCCTACCGCTTCACCTGCACCCCGGAGGGCTTCCTCCGGTGTGACGTGAGCCTCTCCACGCCGGACCGGGGGCAGGGCCACGAGGCGCTGGTGACCTACACCGGCACGAGCACCGTGTTCACCTATCAGGCGCGGGATGCGGGCCTGCACACCGTGCGGCTCTCCGCCTGGCCCACCGGGAGCTCGGACGCGCGCGGCACCTACCAGTACACGCTCGTCGAGGTGGCCGACGTGGAGGGTGAACCGGCCGGGCACGCGCCCACCGTCTCCACCGATGGAACGCCCTTCACGGGCCACCTGGACTTCCGCGACGACGTGGATGGCTTCACCTTCGCCGCGAGTGCCGGGCACGTCTACCGGGCGCGCTGCACGGGCCAGGGCCTGGAGCCCATCCTCGAGCTTCCCGACGCGGAGCGCCGGTGGGGCTTCCGCCGGGACACGGAGGGATGGACGGCGGTGGTGAAGCTGGACGCGGGCCTGCACCTGCTGCTCGTGAGCGCCCCCACGGCCGCGGGGACGAGCGACTACCGGTGCGCCATCGAGGACCTGGGCCCGGACGACCACGGGGGCACGTGGGCCCTGGCCACGCAGGTGCCCGCGCCCGACCCGGAGCGGCAGCTGACGGGCGTGCTGGAGACCACGGCCGACGTGGACTTCTTCGCCTTCTCCGCCCGGGCGGGCCACGCGTACGAGCTGCGCTGTGACAGCGACGACGCGGGGTTTTGCGCCTTCAGCTACATCGACGACGCAAGCCGCGTCACGCCGCCGCGCCCCATCGTCGTGACGGAGGACAAGGTGCTGCGGGTGCGGGTGTCCGCCCACGGCGTGGTGGTGAGCGGGGATCGGATCCACGGCCCGTACACCCTCACGCTGGTGGACCTGGGCGCGGACCAGGGGACGAGCGTCGCGGACGCCGTGCCCCTGGCCGTGGGCGTCTCCGTGCCGGTGCTGTTCGCGCCGTTCCGGGACGTGGACTACTTCCGCGTGGACGTGGCGCCCGGACGCATCTACCGCGCGGCCTTCGACCCGCCGGTCCCCGGGAGCTTCGGGGTCTTCCGGCCCTCGGCGCCGGACCAGAACCTGCTGCGCTACGACAGAGGATCGCAGGTCTTCTTCAAGTCGGCCCAGGCCGAGTCCCTCGTCGTGTCGGTGAGCGGCTACGAAGGGGCGTTCTTCCTGCGAGTGGACGACGTGGGAAGCGATGACCACGCGGACACCCGCGAGGCCGCCACGGCGGTGCCCGCCCCCACCCTGCGGGCCGAGGGCCAGGTGGACACGGTGTCGGACGAGGACTGGTTCGCGCTGGAGTTGCAGCCGCGCGCCCATGCCCTGCGGATTGCCCAGAGCGGCTCCTTCATGAGCTACAGCCTCTTCGAGTCGGACGGCGTGACGCCCGTCCCCCCCGACCCCTTCACGGGCGACGTGCGCCCCCGCGCCGCGGGCCGGCACTACCTGCGCGTGTCCAGCAACTCCCCCTACTTCGACGCGCGGGGCACCTACGTCTGGGAGCTGCACCCCCGGTAGTTCAGCAGGGTCCAGGTCAGCCCTGGGAGACCTGGCGCGTCGTGGTCAGTCCTTCGCGAGGTTCGTGAGGACCTTCGACCAACGCTCACGCATCGCCTCCCGGGCCTTCGCGTCCGGTAGGTTCTCCATGTGCACGCCCAGGGAGACGCCCCGCGCCTTCGGCACCAGCGTGAGCTGCAACGTCGCCGGCTTCTTCCAACCGTCTGGCTGCCACGTCATGCGAAGACGGTCCCCGGGCTTCACCACCCGGATCTCTCCACGCACGCCTGGCGCTCCGCGACGCTTGGGGACCTCATAGGGCATCCCCGGCTTGAGCTTCAGCGCCGCGCCGGTGCCAAGCCAGTGCTCCGGCTGCTTCGTGACCCACTCCCACAGCGCGGAGGCTGTCATTGGAAGCGTGCGCACCACGCCCACCTGGAAGCCCGTGGCGGCGGTCTTGCCCACCACCCGCTTGCCTTTGGCCTGTTGCCCGCGCGTGGCGATCTCCGCGAGCCGCACCTGCACCAGCTTCTTCACCAGCTTCGCCGGGAGCGGTTCGTCAGGCAGGAAGGTGATGCCGCTCTTCGACGTGGTGTAACCGTCCAGCTCCGCCTTCAGCACCGGCACCACACCGCCGCTGAAGGGGTAGTAGCCGCAGTGGGTCTTGAAGAACGCGAAGCCCGCCACGGCGTTCCCGTCCACCTTGAAGGTGGGCATCCGGTAGCTGATGGTTTCAGTGGCGCCCGGGAGCAGCTTGCGGAGCTGCATCCGCAGCGCCCCCAGCGTCTTCTTCGCCGCCGGATCAGCCACGCTCGCCAGATACGCGTCGATTGGCTCCGGTTCCCGAGTCTTCGTCGCCATTGTCTTTGGACCCCCGAGGCGTTTCGTCCTGGCTTAGCAGAACCTCACGACTCGCGATCAGCCTCTTCCTGGAAGGCGAGGTACTCATCACTCGTCGTGTTCGCCAGCGCCTGGGAGGGCAACTCATGGGGGCGACCCGCGAGGACCTTCCGAGCGCTCCCCGTGAAGAGGACGACCTCTCCCTTGGGAATTCCGCGGGACTGATAGACCCTGCCGCTCTTGCAGAGCGCATGGACGGCCGTGGAGACCTCCCACCGCGCATCGTAGCAGGCATACTTCCGGAGCTCGGGCGTCCGCGCGCTCTCGTCCAGGCTCTTGTACGCGTAGAAGAGGAGCTGTCCCCCCGACGCATTCCAGAAGTCATCCACCGCATCCTGGAGCCTGTCGATGGACACGGACGCGGGGGGTAGCTCCTCCGCGCGCATCTCGTCCGGGTCCTTGTCGCCAACCCAGTCGAAGCCCAGGATGTCGTGGTCGAAGAGGAAGTGGATGAACTCCTCCATCACATGGACCTGGGCGAATTCTCGTAGCGGGTTCATGGTGCCCGTCTACCACCCGAATGAGCGTAAGCCTCCATGAACCGTTCCTCCTTTCGCTGGGCTCTTGTGCTGGGGTTGCTGTCCTGCGTCGCCTGCAATGAAGACCCACCGGAGGGAGGAGGCATCGACACCGACACCCAGGCGCCCTCGGTCCCCGAGGCACCGGGCGCCAGCGCCGTGTCGGCTTCACAGCTCTCCCTCACCTGGACACCCAGCACCGACAACGTGGGGGTGACGGGCTATCGCATCGAGCGGTGCCAGGGCGCGGGCTGCCTGGATTTCGCGCTGGCGGGCACCGTGAGCTCGCCGCCGTTCGCGGACACCGACCTTCCCGCCAGCACCGCCTTCGGCTACCGGGTGCTGGCCACCGACGCGGCGGGCAACACCAGCGCGGCCTCCGCCACCGCTCGCGCCACCACGCTCGCCAGCGGAGGAGGCGGCGGTGCCAACGCCACGGTGGCGGGAGCGACGAGCCTCCCCTTCCCCACCCTGCATCATCTGACGGTGGAGTGGGCATTCAGCGGGGATGCCAATGCCAATGGCGTGGTGACGGTCCGCTACCGGGCCTCGGGCACCGGCCCCTGGCGCGAAGCCATGCCGCTGCGCCGCGTTCCGGCGGGCAGCAACGAGGGCTTCAGCTGGACGAGCCGCCATTCCGGCACCGTGTTCGACCTCCAGCCCGGAACGTCCTACGAGCTGGAGCTCACCCTCACGGACCCCGACGGCGGGACGACCACGCGCACCGCGACCGCGACCACGCGCCCGGTGCCAGTCCCCATGGCGAACGCCCCCATCAAGGCGGTGACCCCCGCCACGTTCGCCAGCGTCGCCGCGGGCGCGCAGCCTGGGGACATCCTCCTGTTGGGCGCGGGCACCTACCCTGGCTTTGATTGGTCCCGGAGCGGCACCGAGGGAAAGCCCGTCGTCCTCCGGGGTGGCTCGGGGGTGGTGATCAACGGCGCCATCAACCTCTTCACCCAGGCCTACGTCCACCTGGAGGGGCTCACCGTCAACGGCCGCATCCGCTTCAACGGTTCAAGGCATGTCGTCATCCAGCGGTGCACCGTCAACGCCAGCAGCACCTACGGCGGCGACGGCATCGTGACCTATGCCCGCGCGGAGAACGCATACATCGCGGACAACGTGGTGACGGGCCTGACGCAGTGGGCGGAGTCCTCGCTCGGCGTCAGCGGAAACAACCTGGGCGAGGGCATCGCCGTCACCGGCCCGGGCCACGTCATCCTGCACAACCGCGTGACGGGGTTCCGGGACGGCATCTCCCTGTTGGAGGACGACGAGGCCGTAGACCAGTACAGCATCGACATCCTGAACAATGACTTGAGCGGCAACGCGGACGACGGTATCGAGGCGGACTTCTGCTTCCACAACTGCCGCATCGTCCGCAACCGGCTGACCCACAACTTCATCGCGCTGTCCTCCCAGCCGGGCCTGGGCGGTCCCACGTACTTCGTCCGCAATGCCATCTACAACGCGGTCCACGTGGCCTTCAAACTCTACCGGGGCAGCACCGGGGACGTGCTGCTCCACAACACGGTGGTGAAGAACGGAGACGCATTCGGCATCTACGCGGGGCGGCCGGTGGCGGGGCTCTACGCGCGCAACAACCTCTTCCTGGGGGGCGCGGGCGGGACCTTCAATGGCTACAGCAGCGGCACGGGGCGGGTGCTGCACCTTCCCGACCTGGTGGTCGAAAGCTCCAGCCTGGACCATGACGGCCTGGGCTCCACCACGGGCACCCTCACGGGCCGCCTGGGCGGCACCACGTTCAGCAACCTCCAGTCCCTGCGCACCAGCACCACCGAACAGCACGCGGTGCAGGTGGACCTCGCGGCGTTCTCCACCGCGGTGGCGTACCCGGCCGCACCGCTGACGCTCTCGCCAACGCCGGACCTGCGCATCCGCGCGGACTCCGCCGCGGCGAACGCCGGCCAGCCCCTCGCGAACATCAACGACGGCTTCGCCGGGCTGGCGCCAGACCTGGGGGCCTACGAGGCGGGCGCGGAGCTGCCCCTCTACGGCCCACGTTGAGCGAGGGCTTCGGGCGCCGTGCGCAGTTCACGCATCCGTCACGAAGCCGGCCCGTCGTGAAGGTGAACATGCGAGGGTGACAGGGGCCGGGATCATTCCAGAAGGAAGCCACATGCGTTCGACCTCCGCCCCATGCAGCCCCTCGCTTCACGCCCCGTGGCGATACGGGACAGGGCTCGTGCTGGCCCTCTGCCTCGTGGTGGCCCCCGGCTGCGGCGAGGACGACGTGGATCCGCAGCCGCCGTCCTACTTCCAGCCTGACACCGCGGCGCTGGATGTCCTTCCCGGCGTGTATCCCAACGCCATCGACCTGACGGGCTCGGGAAGCCTCGAAGTCGCGGTGCTCGGGGACGAGACGCTGGCCGCCGAAGAGCTGTTGGCCGACGAGGCCACGCTGTCGGCCCCGGGAGGCAAGGCGAAGGTGCGGGCACTGGCAGCCGGCACCGCGCGGGATGTGGATGGGGATGGCCGCCTGGATGCCATCCTGAGCTTCTCCGTGCCCGAGTTGAAGGCGGCGGGCGTCCTGACGCAGCAGACGGCCCAGGTCGTCTTCGGCGCTCGGACGCGCGGCGGTGCCACCGTCAGCGCGCGGGATTCGGTCCATGACATCCACCACCCGGTGGTGCGGTTCCCGCCTCCCACCGGCCCCCACGCGGTGGGGACGTTGGAGGACGCCTGGACCGATGAGGCGCGAGAGGAGACGCTCACCCCCACGTCCGGCGACAAGCGCGAGCTGAAGGTGCGCTTCTGGTCCC
>NZ_RAWB01000166.1 GCF_003612055.1 Corallococcus llansteffanensis | reverse complement strand
ACCCCGGCGCGCCGCCGCAAGGCCTCCACCGAGAAGAAGAAGGAGGAGCCGGCCCCGGAGACGCCCGAGCAGCGCGAGGCGCGCCGCAACCGCCGCCGCCTGTCGCTCGTGGAGCTGCGCGCGGTGGCGCGCAACCTGAGCCATGGCGCGCGGGACGGGGCCCTGGAGCGCTGCTTCGGCCGCGAGGCGCTGGTGCGCGAGGTGGTGGACGCGCTGGAGGGTCGCGAGGGCGCCGCGCTGGTGCTCGTGGGCCCGCCCGGCTCCGGCAAGACGGCGCTGGTGCATGAGGCCGTCAGCCGCCTCACCGCGCGGCAGGACGCCGCGGGCACCCGGCGCGACGTGTGGCGCGTGGACGGCAACCAGTTCATCGCGGGCATGATGTACGTGGGCCAGTGGGAGGCCCGCGCGCGCGGCGTGGTGCAGGAGCTGGTGGAGGTGGGCGACCTGCTCTACGTGGACGACCTGGCCTCGCTCGTCTACGCGGGGCGCACCCAGAACGAGCGCACCAACGTGGCGCAGTTCCTGGAGCCCCACCTGGCGCGCGGCGAGCTGACGGTGCTCGCGGAGTCCACGCCGGAGCGCTTCGAGCGCGTGCGCGAGGAGGCCCCCACCTTCGCCTCCCTCTTCCGCGTGGTGCACGTGCCGGCGCTGGACGCGCGCGCCACGCTGCCCGCGCTGCTGGGCACGCTGCGCGAATTGGAGGCCGCGAGCCACGCGGGCGCGGTGCGGCTGTCCCCGCTGGCGCTGGAGACGCTGCTCGACTTGCAGCAGCGCTTCGTCGCGCACGAGGCCTTCCCGGGCAAGGCCGTCCGGCTGCTGCGCCGGGTGGTGTCGCGGCCCGGCACCGAGGAGGGCGGCGTGCGCCGCTTCACGCAGGAGGACGTCACCTCCGCCATGCGCGAGCAGACAGGCCTGCCGGACTTCGTGCTGGGCAGCGCCCCGCCGAAGACGCGCGACGTGCTGGAGCGTGAGCTGGCCGCGCAGGTGGCGGGCCAGCCGGAGGCGGTGTCCGCGGTGGTGGACGCCATCCTCACGCTGCAGCGCTCGCTGCAGCCTCCGGACAAGCCGCTGGCCACCTACCTCTTCGTGGGCCCCACCGGCGTGGGCAAGACGGAGACGGCCAAGGCCCTGGCGCGCACCCTCTTCGGCAGCGAGGGGCGGCTGGTGCGCTTCGACATGTCGGAGTTCGTGTCCGCGTCCAGCATCACCCGGCTGCTCGGCATGCCGGGCGCGCCGGACGGCGAGCTGACCACCGCGCTGCGCACCCAGCCCTTCTGCGTCGTGCTCTTCGACGAGGTGGAGAAGGCCCACCCGCGCATCTTCGATGCGCTGCTCCAGTTCCTCGGCGAGGGGCGGCTGACGGACGGCGCCGGCCGCACGGTGGACGCGCGCCAGGCGGTGGTGGTGCTGACCTCCAACCTGGGCGTGCGCGAGGCCGCGGCCCGCACCGGCTTCCACCGCACGGCGGACAGCGCGGAGGCGCACTACCTGTCCTCGGTGCGCGCCTTCTTCCGCCCGGAGTTCTTCAACCGGCTGGACCGGGTGGTGCCCTTCCGGCCGCTGACGCCCGCCGCGCTGCGCGTGGTGGTGGAGCACGCGCTGGAGTCGCTGCTGTCGCGCCGGGGCATCCGCCGCGGCAACGTGCTGGTGGAGGTGGAGCCCGCGCTGCTGGATCTGCTCGTGGAGCAGGCCTACGACCCGCGCTATGGCGCGCGTCCCCTCAAGCGCGCGCTGGAGCGGCGCCTCACGGTGCCCCTGGCCCACCACCTGGTGCGCCGCGGCGCCGAGGACCTGGCCCGGGTGGAGCTGTTCCGCCGGGGCGACGACATGGGCCTGTCCGTGGAGCTGATGGCGCGCGAGCCGGCCTGGGCGCCGGAGCCGGACCCGGCGGCCTGGACGCTGGCGGACGTGTCGCGCGTGCTCGAGGAGACGGCGGCGCGGCTGGACGCGCTCATTGCCCCGGAGGCGAACCCGGAGGAGGCGGAGCTGGTGGAGCGGCTGGAGCGCCTGCGCGCGGAGGCGGTGGACATCCGCGAGAACGAGCTGGCGGAGCGCGACTTCCTGGAGACGGAGGCGTCGGTGCCCAAGGAGGTGGAGCGCGCGTACGGCTGGAACCGCAACCCCGGTCGTGGCGGCCTCCGGGCCCGGCCGACCTACTCCTCCATGCCCCTGCCGGTGTCCCGCGAGGAGCGGCTGCGTCGCTGCCGCCCGCGCGTGGTGAACCTGCGGGACGAGGCGGAGTGGCTTTCGCACCAGCTCGCCTGTCGCGAGCGCGGTCCGGACGTGCGGGCGGTGCTCATCGAGGGACTGGGCGATGCGCCCGTGTCCGCGATGGAGGCGGTGGTGCGCGCGCTGCCGCAGGCCCTGGGGCGCGCGGCGGTGCACGAGGAGCGCGTGGAGCCGGACGGGCGCATGGCCTGGGCGGCGCCCGGCTCGCAGCGGCCAGCGGGGGTGCGGGTGCGGCGCATCGCTGTGAGCCTCACGGCCTTCGGCCTCGCGGAGGTGCTGGCGCCTCTGGAGGGCTACGCGCTGGTCGAGACCCTGCGCGGCGACCTGGTGCGTCCGGCGCCCGTGCGCGTGGAGCTGATGGACGGAGACGCGGGCCTGCTGGACGACGTGTCCAGGGCGGTGGCCGCGCGGGATGCGGTGCGCGCGGCGGAACGCGAGGCGCGGCGGGCGGGGACGGCGCGGGAGCAGGCCCGGGGCCGCGCGGTGGTGGAGGGAAGCGAGAGCGCGCTGGTGCACCTGGCGAGCCGGCGCACGCCGTCGGACGCGCTCGCCTGGGCGGGATGCGTGCTGCGGCACGCGGCCCGGAAGGAGGGCTGAGCCATGGACAAGAACTTCCACCTCTTCGTACGCCGCTACCCGGGGCTGGGCGTGGCGGCCCACGTGCTGACGCACCCGCACCTGGCGTCGTTCGCCAGTGACCTGAACACCGCGCGGCTGGACCTGGCGGAGGTGGTGGGCCGCCTCCTGCGCCGCGGCGAGCTGTGGGACGAAGTGACGCACTGGGAGGACCTGCGCCAGCGCCGCATGGCCCTCACCGTGCGCGCCATGCAGCACGGGCGGCTCCTGCCCGTGCCGCTGCGCCTGACGGTGGTGACGCACGGCGGGCGGGGCGCGGCACGGACGGCGCGCAAGGGCGACGCGGCGAAGGGGCCGCTGCGGGTGTGGGTGCCGCGCGTGGGCGTGCAGGGGACACTGCACGACACGGCGGACCTGGAGTCCTACGTGGAGGAGCTGGTCCGCCACGAGCTGTACCTCGCGCCGCTGGAGCGGCTGCACGGGCTGGCGTACGTGGGCGAGGAGTCGGTGGAGACGCTGTCCGTGCCGTCGCGCGTGAAGCAGACGTCGAAGGCCCGCTCCGAGGAGGAGTCCTCGAAGCAGCCCAGGCGCCTGCCTCCGCCCGCCGGGCTCGCGGAGGCCAGCCGCTGTCTCAACGAGGAGGCGCGCGCCGGACTGCTGGAGCGCGCGTGGGAGCGCGACGCGGAGGTGGCCCGGCTGGCCGAGGCCGTCACCGCGAGCACCCGCGCCAGCGTGCTGCTGGTGGGCCCGTCCTCGGTGGGCAAGACGGCGCTGGTGCACGAGCTGGTGCAGCGCGCGGAAGCCGCCCCGGAGGGCCATCCCCTGCACGGCCTGGAGGTGTACAGCACGTCGGGCGGTCGCATCATGGCCGGCATGCGCTACCTGGGGCAGTGGCAGGAGCGCGTGCAGCGCATGGTGGAGGCGCTGCGCGTGCGCCGCGCGGTGCTGCACCTGGACAGCCTGTCGGAGCTGCTCTCGCTGGGCGGCGGTGACACGGGCCTGGACGTGGCGCGCCACCTGCTGCCAGCCCTGGAGGGCGGCGAGGTGGCGCTGGTGCTGGAGGCCACCCCGGAGGACGTGGCCCGCGCGGAGCGGACGCACGGGGCCTTCCTACAGGCGCTGCGGCACCTGTCGGTGGCGCCCCTCGGCGCCGGGGCCGCGCGCACCGCGCTCCAGCAGGCCTCGCAGCGGGTGGCCCGCGCGCGCAAGGTGCGCTTCACCGGAGACGCGCTGGAGCGCGCCGCCGAGCTGACGGAGCGCTTCGGAGACGGCCCGCCTCCCGGTGGCGCGGTGACCCTGCTGCGCTCGGCCAG
Source organism: Corallococcus llansteffanensis (assembly GCF_003612055.1). Taxonomy (GTDB): domain Bacteria; phylum Myxococcota; class Myxococcia; order Myxococcales; family Myxococcaceae; genus Corallococcus; species Corallococcus llansteffanensis. The sequence goes on along the minus strand of NZ_RAWB01000166.1, from coordinate 12,886 downwards.
CACGCAGCCCTCCCCCACCGGCGAGGTGGACGCGGCCGGGGTGACGCAGGCCTTCTGCACGCGCACCGGCTACCCGCGCGAGCTGGTGGACACGTCCGTGCGCCTGGATCCGGAGGCCCTGCTGCGGCGCTTCCGCGAGCGAATCGTCGGCCAGGACGAGGCCACGCTGCTCTTGCGCAACCTCATCGTCACGCTGAAGACGGGCCTGGCGGATCCGTCCCGCCCGCTGGGCGCCTTCCTGCTGCTGGGCCCCACCGGCGTGGGCAAGACGGAGTCCGCGCTGGCGCTGGCCGAGTACCTCTTCGGCGACACGTCCCGGTTGGCCCGCTTCGACATGGCGGAGTACGCGGCGCCGGGCAGCGCCGCGCGGCTGGTGGGCGAAGGCGGTGGCCAGCAGGGCGGCCTCGCGCGCCGCGTGCGCGAGCAGCCCTTCGGAGTCGTGCTGCTGGACGAAGTGGAGAAGGCGGACGCGGGCGTCCACGACCTGCTCCTCCAGGTCCTGGGCGAGGGGCGCCTCACGGACGGCACCGGCCGCACCGTCAGCTTCCGCAACACCGTGGTGCTGCTCACCAGCAACCTGGGCGCGGACAGCGCGGGGCGCTCGCTCGGCTTCGGCGGAGGCAGCGTGCGCGACCTGGAGCAGCACTACCTGGGCGCCGCCACCGCCTTCTTCCGGCCCGAGTTGCTGAACCGGTTGGACCAGGTGGTGCCCTACCGGCCCCTCACCCCGGACGTCATCCGGGCCCTGGCGCGGCGCACGCTGGAGGCGGCCCTGGCGCGCGAGGGGCTCACCCGCCGGGGCGTGAAGGTGTCCTTCGGGGAGGACGTGGTGGAGTACCTGGCGCGCACCGGCTTCGACGCGCGCTACGGCGCCCGGCCCCTGAAGCGCGCGGTGGAACAGCACGTGGTGACGCGGCTGGCGCAATGGCTCGCGGGGCACGCGAGCGCTCCGCCCGCGCAGGTCGTGCTGCGGGTGGGGGCGGAGGGAACGGTGGAGCTTGGCTAGCGACGGGGCTCACGCGCCATTCATTGCCCTCCAATGTCCAATGCCTTACCCTGTCATTTAACCGCAATACTGAAATACCATGCCTTAACAGCAATACCGGCTATCCTCCATGCCGTCGCTCACGACGGCAACTGCCCATGACGGGCAGAGGAGGACCCATGGTGAACTGGCTCAAAGGACTCGCGGCGGGCGCGCTGCTGCTGGCTCCAGCAGGCGCATTGGCCCAGGACAGCGACTCACCCTGCCCCTTCTCGGGCGTCCTGTGCCTGTTCGAGGGCACGGACTACACGGGTGAGGTCTGGAACGTCCGTTCAATCACGCCCGGCGTGGGGGTTTGCGTCAACCTCCCGGAGCACGGCTGGGAGGACCGGGCGTACTCGGCCATCAACACAGGCGACTATTACGCGTCGTTGTTCCTCAACGAGGACTGTGTCGGCGGTCCGCACCCCGTCGATCCCCACTCGGGGCAGAGCACCCTGCCGTTCCAGCCGAAGAGCGTCTGGGTGTACTGACCCGCCGCAACGCTCCGGCGCGGCTACCGGCGCTCGCTGTCGAGGTGGTGCATCTGCTCCGCCCCGTAGCGGTCGCCGGCAATCGTCACGAGCGACTCCAGGGCCGCGACGTCGTCGTTCGACAGGGGCCGGCTGATGGCGCCCAGCGCGTCCTCCAGCTGCGCCCCCGTCCTCGAGCCCACCACGGGAACGAAGGCGGGCTGGCGCGCGAGCACCCAGGCAATCGCGAGCTGGGCCGGCGTCATCTGGCGCTCCTGGGCGAAGCGCTGGAGGGCAGCCACGCTGTCCTGGTTCTTCTCACCATTGGCGCCGGCGAAGCGCGGCAGGTAGGCGCGGTAGTCGCCCTTCCCCTTCAGCTTGCTCCCCGTCAGGAGCCCGCGGGAGAGGACGCCGTAGAGCGTCGCGCTGATGCCCAGTTCCTTGAGCACGGGGAAGATGGCGGCCTCGGGGCCCCGGCTCGCCACCGAGTATTCAATCTGCAGGTCGACGATGGGGTGCACGCGGTGCGCGCGGCGGATGGTCTCCACGCCCATCTCGGACAGCCCGATGTGGCGGACGTAGCCGGCCTTCACGAGGTCGGCGACGGCACCGATGGTGTCCTCGATGGGGACGGCCGGATCCAACCGCGCGGGGCGGTAGATGTCGATGACCTCCACCCCCAGCCGCTTCAGGCTGTAGGCCGCGAAGGTCTTCACCGCGGCGGGGCGCATGTCCATCCCGAGCCAGCTTCCGTCCGGCCCGCGGAGCGCCCCGAACTTCACCGACACCTGCACGCGCTCCCTCCGGCCCGCGATGGCGCGCCCCACGAGCATTTCGTTGTGGCCCATCCCGTAGAAGTCCCCGGTGTCGAGGAGGGTGACGCCCCGGTCGATGGCGGCCTGGATGGTGCGGATGCTCTCCGCGTCGTCCGTCGCGCCGTACATGCCGGACATGCCCATGCACCCCAGCCCGAGCGGGAAGACCTCGGGACCCGTGGAACCCAGCTTCACCGTGCGCTGCGCCTGCTTCGTCTCTTGCGTGGCCATGTGTCTTCCCCTTTGTGTGAGGGGAGATTCATCATTCGCCATGCTGAAATCCATTGAATAGGATGTATCTCAATCATGAACGATATCTATGGGAGGAACCTGGACCTCAACCTGCTCCGCGTCTTCGTCGTGGTGGCCGAGGCAGGCAGCGTCACGGCGGCGGCCGAGCGCCTCTACCTCACGCAGCCCGCGGTGAGCGCGGCGCTGAGGCGGCTTGCGTCAACGGTGGGGGCACCCCTCTTCGTCCGCGCGGGGCGGGGGCTGGCGCTGACCACACGCGGCGAGCGCCTGCTCGCTTCGGCGCGGCCGCACCTCGGGGCGCTGGTCGAGGCCACGCTGTCACCGGTGACGTTCGACCCGAAGACGAGCGAGCGGACGGTGCGCCTGGGCCTGTCGGACGTGACCGAGGCCTGGCTGCTTCCTCCCCTCCTCCGGATTCTCGCGCAGGAAGCGCCGCGCATGCGGCTGGTGGTGCTGCCCGTGCAGTTCCGCACCGTCGTGGAGGCCTTGAACGGCTCTGCGGTGGACCTCGCGGTGACGGTGGCGGATGAGCTTCCGGCCGGCACCCGGCGCCTCGAACTCTTCAACGGGGGCTTCGTGTGTCTCTTTGACCCGCGACACGCGCGCGTCGGAAAGCGCCTCACCCTGGAGCGCTACCTGGAGCACGAGCACATCATCGTCTCGTACAACGGAGACCTGCGCGGCGTCATCGAGGACCACTTCGATGTCCAGCGCCGGGTCCGGGTGTCGGTGCCCAGCTTCCAGAGCATCGGTGCCCTGGTGGAGGGAGGTGCCCTGCTCGCCACGGTGCCGGGCATGGTCGCGCGCGACATCCTCCGGCTGCGCCCTCACCTGCGGACGACGCCAGTGCCCCTCCCCCTGCAGGGCACGCCCCTGGAGCTGCTCTGGCGGGGCGCCGTCGAGGACGACGAGGCCATCCGCTTCATCCGCGAACGCGTGGTGCAGGTGACGAAGGACCTCTGGCACGACGCGTGAGCAAAGGGGGCAGGCCCCCACGCGCCCGCTGCCGTGACGGAGCGGGCGCGCGGTTCGCGCGATTACTTCTCCTGCGTGATCTTGTTGTTCATGCCGGTGCGGCTGATCTTCGGCTTAGACTTGCCGTGGCCGCGCTTCCAGGTGACGGTGTTGGCCATCCCCGTCACGGAGATGGCGCGGGTGGCCTCCACCTTCACGGTGTTGTTGGAGCCGCTCACGGTGACGCTCTTGCACTCGCCGGTCAGCGTGACGTTGTTGGACGCGCCGGTGATCTCCACCGTGCTGCCCGGCGTGCACTCGTGGGTCGCGGTCTCGCCGGAGCCGGTGACATCGATGCTGGCCGTCTCCTCCGCGTCGTCCTGCGCGGCGGCCGTCATCGGGCCGAAGGTACACGCCACCATCATGAACACCGCCGTGCCGAGCTTCCTGTTCATACGTTGATTCCCCTGATGAGAGGTGCGGGCGGGACCTGGCGCCGCACGGCCCCATCTACGTGACGTTCGGCGGGATATTCAACTCAGAGTGACGCCGGAATCCCCGGAGTCAGCCAGCGAACGCGCGCGTCGGCGGCGAGGACCTCGCGCGCCTCGGCCTCGGTCGCCAGCGGCTCGAAGGTGCCGAAGTGCATGGGCACGATGACGGAGGGGCGGAAGTACTTGCGCACCGCGAGTGCCGCGGTCCGGGGGTCCATGCCCCAGCGCCCGCCGCCCACGTTGAGGAGGACGACATCCGGGTGCAGCAGTTCCTGCACCAGCGCCATGTCGCCGAACAGCCAGGTGTCGCCCGTGTGGTACAGCGAGCGCCCGCCGGGAAGCACCAGGACATAGCCGAGGGGCCGTCCATCGGGCTCGCACGAGTGCATGGCCGGCACCGCGTGGACCGTGACGTCTCCGATGCGCGTGGAGCCGCCCACGTTCACGGTGAGCTGCTGGGCCTCGGGCACCTTGAGCCAGCGCAGCGTCTCCCCCGTGCCGACCACGGGGGCTCCGCTCAGGCGCGCCAGGGCGTGCACATCTTGCGCGTGGTCTCCGTGCGAGTGCGTGAGCAGGATGGCCGCGGGCGGTGTCTGGGCGAGGTGCGCGAGGTCCTTCCAGGCCGCGGGCGCACGCGGGTTCTCCTTCAACCAGGGGTCGATGAGCAGGCGCGTGCCCCCGGGCGAGACGACCTCGAAGCCAGCGTGGCCGAGCCAGGTGACGCGGAACTGCGGGGGCGGCGTATTCGGGGCCGCGCCGAGCAGCGCCGCCAGCAGGGACAGGGAGAGGAGCACGGTGAAGAGCCTCGCAAGGGCTCCGGCGGCGGGACCAACCCGACGGCGGGCTTTAGCGGCGAGGATGTGCAGCCCGCCCCGCGTCCTTCTTGGGCGAAGTTGACGTGCCGCGCACGGCGCGCGCATAGGCACCCGGGCTCGTGCCGACGATGCGCACGAAGTGCCGGTGCAGCTGGCTCTGGTCGTAGAGCCCCACCTCCAGGGCCACGCGTGCGGCGGAGACGCCCCGGGCGAGCAGCTCGCGCGCCCGCGAGATGCGCAGGTGCGTGAGGTAGGCGTGCGGCGTCAGCCCGAGCTCCTGACGGAAGGTGCGCAGCAGGTGGAAGCGGCCCAGGCCCGAGGCCGCCGCGAGCGCATCCAGGCTGACGCCCTCCACGACCGATTCGTGCAGCAGGTCGCGGGCACGCAACGCCGCGCGGCGTGTCCGGGGCGAGGCCTCCACTGGCGCGTGGGTGCCCGCCCCGAGGAGCGCCGCGAGCATCCCGGCGAGCAGCCCCTGGAGCGCGAGCGCGTCGCTGCCCGGGTCCCGGAGCGCCGCGTGCAGGGCCAGCGCCTCGGCGTGTCCTTGCCCCTCCGAGAGCGCGGGCAGGTGCGGCGGTGCGCGCAGCCCGAGCTCGCGTGCGGCCCCCTCCACCCACGGGGCCTCCAGGGTCATCGACTGGGCGGTCACCGGCGCGTGCACGCGCAGGTCGCGGTGCACCTCTCCGGGCTCCTTCAGCTTCAGCATCCCCGCGGCCTGCGTCCACGCCCGCCCGCGGTACCAGAAGTCGAAGGCGCCCGCGTAGACCACCGTGACGCCGTAGCGCGTGGAGACGCCGGACCACAGCCGAGTGTCGCCCGTGACGCGGACGGCTTCCACGCCCGCGAGCCGCGGGGGCAGCACCACCAGGCCGGGCTCCTCGCGTCGCATCGTGCCGCCAGTATGCAGCAACGTCCTTCGAGGTTAATCACGCTTAATTGCGCTTAATCACTTGAGCAATCCAGTTGCGTTCAGTGTCCCACCCCGCCAGCGGGCCATCCCGGTGGCTTCAACCGCGGAGGAGAAGACAATGACGAGGCAACTGCTGGCAGTGCTGGGTTTCATCGTGTGCACCACCCTGGCCTGTGGCCCGGTGGGCGAAGAAGCTCCGCAGGAGACAGCCGCCCTGGAGGAGCAGGAAGCGGGCCTGTGTCCCACCTGCTACAACTGCAACAACCAGGACCCCTCGTTCAACAGCTGCAGCACCAGCAACGTGAGCACCGTGTTCCAGGCGACTCCCATCAAGCACGGAGTCGAGCTCTGGGGCTACGTCGAGCTGCGCTACAGCGCCACATGCGGCATGAACTGGGCCCGCGTCCACTCCTATATCTCGGGGCAGTACTCCATGAAGGCCTGGGTCGAGCAGGGCGGCACGAAGCGTGCCGAGTCCACGTACACGGGCTCCACGCTCGATGGCTGGTCGAAGATGTATTTCGGGTGCGACATCAACACGAAGGCGTGCGCGTGCATCACCCGGACGGACTGGGCCACCGAATGCAGCTGCACCCCGGAAGGATGAGCCGTCGCCGCACCGGGGTGGTTTCGGGTGGATGAAGGCGGCGCTGAGCGCGCAGGTTCCTCACCCCTGGCGGAGCACGAGCAGCCGCAGCTCCGTCATGTCCTCGATGGCGTACTTCACGCCCTCGCGCCCCAGCCCGGAGCCCTTCACCCCCCCGTAGGGCATGGTGTCCACCCGGAAGCTCGGCACGTCACCGACGACGACGCCGCCCACCTCCAGCTCGTCCCAGGCCCGCATCGCCCGCGTCACGTCCTGCGTGAAGAGGCCCGCTTGCAGGCCGTAGCGGCCGTCGTTCACCCGGCGCAGGGCCTCGTCGAAGTCGCGGAACGGCTGGAGCAGCATGACAGGCCCGAAGGCCTCCTCCGCGCACAGCGGTTCGTCCTCGGGGACGCCCTCCAGCACGGTGGCCTCGAGCAGCGCGCCGCGCCGCCCTCCTCCGGCCAGCACCCGCGCACCGCGCTTCACGGCCTGCTCAATCCACCCCTCCAGCCGCCGCGCGGCGGGCTCGTCAATCAGGGGCCCGAGCGTCGTGGACTCGTCCCGGGGGTTGCCCGCGCGCAACGCCCGGGCCCGCGCGACGAGCCGCTCGCGCAGGGCGTCGTACAGCGACTCATGCGCGAGCACGCGCTGCACCGAGATGCAGCTCTGCCCCGCCTGGAAGAAGGCGCCCTGGGCGATGCGGTCCGCGACGAAGTCCAGGCGTCCGCCCTGGTCCGCGTCCACCACGCAGGCCGCGTTGCCGCCCAGCTCCAGCACCACCTTCTTGCGGCCGGCGCGGGCCTTCAGGTCCCACCCCACCTTCTCCGAGCCGGTGAACGACAGCAGCTTCAAGCGGTCGTCCTCGATGAATGGGCCCACGTCCTCCAGGCGCGTGGGGAGCACCGAGAAGGCGCCCTCAGGCAGGCCCGTCTCCGCGAGCACCTCCGCCATGAGCAGCGCGCTCACCGGCGTGCGGTCCGACGGCTTGAGGACGAAGGGGCAGCCCGCGGCGATGGCGGGCGCCACCTTGTGCGCCACCAGGTTGAGCGGGAAGTTGAACGGCGTGATGAAGGAGCACGGCCCCACCGGCACGCGCTGGGTGAAGCCCCGGTAGCCCGCCGTGCGCTGTGACACCTCCAGGTTGAGGACCTCGCCGCCGCCGCGCACGGCCTCCTGCGCCGCCGCCTTGAAGGTCTCGATGAGGCGCGTCACCTCTCCCCGCGCGTCGCGCAGCGGCTTGCCCGCCTCGATGCAGAGCGCGAGCGCAAGCTCCTCGGACCGCTCCTGGAAGCGGCGCACGCAGTGCTCCAGCACCTCCTGCCGGGCATACGGGGCCAGCTTCCGCATGGGTCCCGTCGCGCGCACCGCGGCGGCGATGGCCTCCTCCACGGCGGCCGCGTCGGCGACGGCCACGCGCGTGACGACCTCCCCCGAATACTTGTCGGTGACGGCCAGCTCCGCGTTGGGCTGCCGCGGTCGGTTGGCCAGGTAGTACGGATAGCGTTCAGCCAGCATGGTGTTCTCCTCTTCCTCTCGCGGACTCACGACTCCACCGAAGCGCCGGCACCCAGCGCCCGCGCGGTGTCCGAGTAATCAATGGGCAGGTCGATGACGTGCACGCCGCCCGACTCCAGGCAGCGCGTGAGCGTGGCGCCGAACTCGGTGGCGCTCGACGGGCGGTGTCCGCGCGCGCCGTACGCCTCCGCGTAGCGGACGAAGTCCGGGTTGCCCAGCGTCATGCCGAAGTCAGGCAGGCCCATCTCCCCCTGCTTCCAGCGGATCATCCCGTAACCGTCGTCGCGCACCACGATCACCGTCAGGTCGAGCTTCAGGCGCACCGCCGTCTCCAGTTCCTGCGAGTTCATCATGAACCCGCCGTCACCGCAGACGGCCACCACCTTGCGCCTGGGGTGGACGAGCTTCGCGGCGATGGCGGACGGCAGGCCCGCGCCCATCGTCGCGAGCGCGTTGTCGAGCAGCAGCGTGTTGGGCCGGCGGCAGCGGTAGTAGCGGGCGAACCAGAGCTTGTACATGCCGTTGTCCAGGCACACGACGCCGTCATCCGGCATGGCGCGCCGCACCTCCGCGACGAGCCGCGCGGGGTAGATGGGGAAGCGATCATCGGCGGCGCCGCTCACGAACTGCGCGTCGAGCCCCGCGCGGGAACGCTCGAAGGGCGTGAAGTCCCAGTGCGAGCGCGCGCCCACGCCCTCCGCGATGCGCCAGATGGCATTGGCCAGGTCTCCCGTCACCTGCACCTGCGGGAAGTACACGGGGTCGACTTCAGCGGAGGAGAAGTTCAGGTGGATCACCGTGCGGCGGTTGTCGCGCATGACGAACGGGGGCTTCTCGATGACGTCGTGGCCCACGTTGAGGATGCAGTCCGAGGCCTCGATGGCGCGGTGGACGAAGTCGCCGTCGGACAGCGCCGCGGTGCCCATCCACAAGGGGTGCGTCTCATCCACCACGCCCTTGCCCATCTGCGTGCTGAAGAAGGGCAGGCCCACGCGGTCCACGAAGGCGCGGAGCATCTCCGACGTGAGCTTGCGGTTCGCCCCCGCGCCAATCATCAAGAGCGGGCGGCGCGCTGACGCGAGGGTCTCCACCGCCTGGGCGATGGACGCCTCGTCGGCCACGGGCCTGCGCGAGACACCGGGCGACAGGGGCCCGGTGTCGGTGGACTCGCGCGCCACGTCCTCGGGCAGCTCCAGATGCGTGGCGCCGGGGCGCTCCTCCTCCGCGCGGCGGAAGGCCTCGCGGATCGCCGAGGGGACGTGCTCCGCGGAGACGAGCGTGCGGGTGGACTTGGTGAGGGGCCGCATCATCCCGACGACGTCGACGATCTGGAAGTGGCCCTGCTTGCTGGCCTTGATGGGCTTCTGACCGGTGAGCATCACCATGGGCATGGCGCCCAGCTGGGCGTACGCGGCGGCGGTGACGAGGTTGGTGGCCCCCGGCCCCAGCGTCGCGAGGCACACGCCCGCGCGCCCGGTGAGACGGCCCTGCGTGGCGGCCATGAACCCGGCGGCCTGCTCGTGGCGCGTGACGACGAGGCGCATGCCCGCGGCGCGCATGGACTCGAGCAGGTCCAGGTTCTCCTCGCCGGGAAGTCCGTAGACGCAGCGCACGCCCTCGGCTTCGAGCGCTTTGACGAACAGGTCGGATGCCTTCATGGGTGTTCCTCTCCTTGGCGACGAGGAAGATGTACCCGCGGACCTCGATTCGTACATTCGCTTGTTCTCATCGACCCGATAGATGCCATCTATGATGGCCTCATGGAGCTCCGACACCTCCGCTACTTCTCCGCCGTCGCCGACACGCTGCACTTCGGGCGCGCCGCGCGGCGGGTGCACATCTCCCAGCCCACGCTGTCGCAGCAGATCCGCCAGCTGGAGGAGGAGGTCGGCACACCGCTCTTCGAGCGGACCCGCGCCGGGGTGCGGCTCACGCAGGCGGGGGAGCTGTTCCGCACCTATGCCTCCCGCGCGCTGGAGGACGTGAACGCGGGCCTGTCGGCGGTGGGCGCGCTGCGGGGGCTCGCCACGGGAGCCCTTCGCGTGGGCTACCCACCGAGCATGCGCGGCATCGTGGTGCCGGCGCTGGCGGCGGTGCTCCGCAAGCACCCGGGGCTGGCGCTGAGCGCGGAGGAGGCCGTCGTGCGGAGGCTGGAGCGGCGGCTCGCGGACGGCAGGCTGGACGTGGGGCTGGGCTATGCGCCCGCGCGCCTGGCCGACCTGGATGCCGAGCCCGTCTTCGACAGCCGGCTCGTGCTCGTCGTCGCACGAGGGCACGCGCTGGCGGGCGCGGAGTCCGTGGGGGTGAAGCTGCTCGCGGAGGAACCGTTCGCGCTGCTGTCGCGCGGGCTGCGGGTGCGCGCCCGGGTGGATGCGCACTTCGCGGCGATACGGCTCGTCCCCCGGGTGGCGCTCGAATCGAACGCGGTGGCCACCGTGCTGGCCATCGTCCGCGCGGGCCTCGCCGTCACGGTGCTGCCGGAGCCGCGACTCGCGGACGCCGAGCGACTGGTGGTGAAGCGGCTGTCCCCCGCGCCCCGCTCGGAGCTGGCGGCGCTCCTCTGGCGCAAGGGAGCGCCGCGCACGCCCGCGGCGGAGCTGTTCGCGGCGGAGGTCCGCGCACGCGCGAAGGAGGACGCGGGCTGAGCAGACTTCAGGCGCCCGCGCTGACCTTCATGCCGAGCATGGGGCGGTACACCGCGCGGTAGGACCAGGCCAGGTAGATCTCCAGCGCCAGGAGCACCACCGCGAGCCCCACGCCCGAGGGCGCCAGGAACGCGTGGAACAGGAAGATGTTCACGATGACGGGCGCGATGAGCGCCAGCGCCAGCGGCACGAAGCGGTTGAGCAGGAACAGCGCCCCCGCCACCACCTCCGTGCCCTTCACCAGCCCGAACAGGTAGCCCGTGGCCTTCATCGCCATGCCGAAGGCAAACGCCGGATCCGCCGGGTCCAGCTTCGGCTGCGGGATGAATTCGAGGAAGCCGTTCAGGCCGAAGACGAAGAAGACGAGCCCCAGCAGCACGCGGGCCACCGTGGGCAGGTGACGGGCCAGCGACTTCTTCTGGGAATGCTCCACGGGGGTGGAGGGAATGGCGGTGTCCATGGGGTGCTCCGTTCAGGGAAATGCGGGCTTCTACTCCACGTCGAACGAAGCGCCCACGCATCGACACCGCTTTCCATTTTCCAGGGAGGCCCCACACGGCCCCACACCTCCCTGGGGGACAGGCTTCGGCTTCATCCGCCCGCGTGGAGCGCGAAGACGTCCCGCAGCCCCGCGATGAGCGCGTTGCCGGGGTACGGCTCACCGAGCGGCCCCAGCGCGTCACGCAGGGCGGTGAAGAGCGCGCGGACGTGCTGGGCATTCGCGCGGCCCCAGGTCAGGGCATGGACGATGTCCTCGCTCCCCTTCCGGAAGTTCTCCAACGCCTGGGCATAGGGCGCGGCCGTGGGGATGGTGATGCGCAGCAGCAGCCCCAACATCGCGAGGACCTCCGTGAAGTCATACCGGCCCGACTTCGCGTCGTGGAAGGATTCGAGCCGGACGTGGTCCCGACAGAACCAGTAGCCGATGTAGGCAGCGGCCTTCCCGGCGCTTTCCTCCACGCTCACGGTGAGCTGCGAGTGGAGCTCCGGATCCACCTGCGTCACCAGGGAATGGCGAACGGTCACCGACCGCAGGGAGGTGCTGTCGAAGCGGCGCGTGGGCAGGTTGCGCAGCGGCGTCCCATCGAAGGTCACCACCTCCAGCTTCGGCAGCCGCGTGAGGACCTCCGGGAAGTCCCACATGAGCTGGACCCGGCTCCAGCCCCCGAAGGCCCTCCGGACGGAGGAGTACGGGTTGTTGACCAGGTTCACCGTCCGCAGCTCGGCGCACTCCGCGAGCGAGTCCGGCAGTCGCCAGAGGCAATTGTATTCAACGTTCAGCATCCGCAGCTTCTTCAGCGCGCCCAGGGACTCGGGCAGCGCCAGCAGGCCATTGAGGCTCACATCCAGTTCGCGCAGCTCCGTGAGCTGTCCCAGGGCCTCCGGGAGCGTGCGCAATTCATTGCGCCGGAGGTTGAGTTTCTCCAGGCCACGGAACAGGAACAGCTCGTCTGGCAGCGACGTGAGCCCCTTGGCCTCCAACGTCAGGCTCTTCACCTTGTCGGGCTCCGCCATCTTCTTGGAGACCAGCTGATGGAACGCGCCCCGGACGCTCGTGAAGACAGGGCGGGAGATGGGCTTGCCCGCGCTCAACAGGTTCCGCGCCTTGTCGAGCAGGACGCGCTCGTCGGCCACCACCGCCGGAACGAAGACACCCTTGGCGTCGTAGGGGTCGTCCGACGCCTCCACGCCGGCAGACACCGCGAAGACCTTCGAGCCCTGACCCTGGTAGCGGTACGCATCGACTGCGCCCTCCACCCGGAAGGAGTAATCCGAGGCGATGGTGCGGGCCACGAGGTCGCCTCCCACGGAGACACTGCCGTGGTTGTAGACCGCCACGAAATCCCCGGTCATGACGTCACCGGCGACGCGCAGCAGCGAACCGCCGATCGCGATGCTCGACGCGACGAGGTTTCCATCGACCTGGAGGAACGGTCCGAAGTCGTTCTCCGCATTGAATACGCAACCCTCGACGGTGAGGTTGCCGCGCACGATGAGTCCGATGAAGGGCGACGCGTCCGGGTCCTCCAGCGCGAAGATGCCCCGGCGGAAGTCGAGCCACAGCTCGTGCGGCACGACGACGTCGCCGGTGAGGATGAGGACGCGGTCGTCATCCTCACCGGATTTGCCCGGGACCTGCACCGAGTCCTTCACCTGTTCCCAGGTGGAGGACTCGAAGACGAGGTCGCTGGACCAGAAGCCCTTCGCGACCCGGGCCGCGACCTGCTTGCGCGCGAAGGCCCCGGCCGCCTCGGCGGAAGCGAAGGTCCGGGACTCGCGCTTGCCGTCCGTGCCGACCTTGCCGTGGTGCAGTTCCAACTGCGCACCATGCTGGACGTAGGACCAGAACCCGCGGGTCTTGCCTTCCGGGCCCTCGAGCCGCATCGCCAGGCGGGGTGGGGC
>NZ_RAWB01000165.1 GCF_003612055.1 Corallococcus llansteffanensis | reverse complement strand
GCCCCACCGCCTGCACACCCCACAGCGCCATTTTCATCCGAACGTTCGTGCTATTTTCCGCCATGACGAGGTCCTCCTTGAAGGACACGGCAACAAAAAGGTCAGGAAGTGGGGGGGTGCGCGGCGGTGACGAGCGCGTCGAAGGCCCGGCGGGCTCGCGCCTCGGCCTGGGGGTCCCGCATCAGCCGCTTCGCGTGGTGGAAGCCCAGCATCACCGCGTACTGATCATGGGCGAACTGCTCCACGTCCAGCGCCTTGCGGAAGTGGCCCTCCACCACCGCGATGCGCGCGGCCTGGGCCAGGCAGTCCAGCCAGTCCCGCTGGCTCTGCACCAGCGTGTCCCGCGCGGGCCCGGGCGCGTCGTCCAGCTCCGCCGCCGCCGCCACGAAGATGCAGCCGCCCTCGAGGATCTTGTCCCGGTCCCACGTCAGCCAGCCGTCGAAGAGCGCCCGCACGCGGGGCTCCCCACGGGGCTTGCCCAGCGCCGGACGGATGACGCGCTCGGTGAAGACAGCGGTGGCCGCCTCCAGGACCTGCACCTGGAGCTCCGCCTTGGACTTGAAGTGCGCGAACAGGCCGCTCTTGGAGAGGCCCAGCTCCTCCGCCAGCCCTCCAATGCTCAGCCCCTGCAGCCCCACCCGGCTGGCGAGCCGCACCGCGGTCTCCAGGATGGTCTGATGGGTGAGCTCGCCCTTGCGCATGCCCCATTCATAGAACGGCCGTGCTTTTTCCGCAACTCCCCCTTGAGGTCCATCGCGGCTTGTCGCTCGCGATGGACCTGGGGCAGGTGCTGGCGGTGGAATCAGGGCGCGCCGTGGAAGCTCAGTTCCCTGACGTGGCCACGGTGAAGGCGTGGGGTTCGGAGGCCGGGCTGGTGTTGCCCGTTGCATCCTCCGCCTTGGCGCTCACCGTGTGAGGTCCCTGCGCCAGCGCGGCGACCTGGGTGAAGCTCCAGGTGCCCTCGTCGGTGGCCGTGGTGATGCCCACCCGGACGCCATCCACCAAGACCTTGATGGTGAGGCCTGGCTCCGTCCTACCGCTGTAGGTCGGCAGGTTGTTGCTCGTCATCGAGCCGTTGGCCGGAGAGAGCACCTTCGGAACCGACCGCTTGATGCGCAACGTGACGGAGGTGAAGACATCGACGGTGCTCCCGTCCACCGACACCGGTTGACTCTCGGCACCCACCTGCTTGAGGTAGAGGTCGTTCGCGATGTAGCCCTTGACCGGCTCGACCGCCTGTTCCGGCCTGGCGGCGAACCGCGCGACCACCGTCGAGCCCATCGAAATGCCCGTGCAGCCAACGCACATGGACGCGCGGTAGACGAACACATTGCCGCCACCGATCTGGTTCACGTCCGTGGTGCGTGACTTCGGCACGGCGACGAACAGCCGCATCCCGACGTCGGGGATTTCATAGACGGCGCCCAGCGCTACGCTGCTGTCGCTGTCGACGTTGCGGTCCACCGGTCGGAGCTTGAGGTCGGTGGAGCCCCCGTCTTCAATCGCCGCGTTGACCTTGGTGAGGTCATGCTTCCGCGTCCACCCCAGCCAGTGGAGCTGCGGGAGGTTGTAGTTGTCAGACGGCAGCGTTCCCATGAACGTGCTCGGGTCGCCGCTGCTGTCGAAAACGCCATTGGCGTCGACCTTGTTGCCGTGCCCAAGGCCCAGGACGTGCCCTGTCTCGTGGGCATAATCTCGCTGCAGGCGGCCCACGAGGGTGACGCGGTGCCCACCGCCGTGCGGTTCGCCACACAAGCCCTTGGGCATCATGAACACGTTCAGGAACGCGTTCTCGCTGCTGCCCTTGATGGCCTGGCTCTTCGCCTTGTCGCAGCTCGGGCCCGTCACCCTCACGGTCTGATCCGGATAGAAACGCATCCCCACCTGATGGTGCGACGCCACGTCGAAGAAGTCATACATCTCGCGGATGTTGCCCCGGATTTCGCTCATCGACGGCGTGACACGACCGTCCATGACGACCCGGATGACCTTGACCGTGTGCGTCTTGTTGACTTGATTCAGGTTGCCGTTGAAGTTCTTGACGCAGGTCGGCTCGTCGTCGGCGCAGGCGTAGCTGTACGGCACCGGCCTCTGCGCGAAGGACTGGACCCGGAACGAGCGCACCTTGTCGTTCGCGCTCGCGCCACTATCGAACGACGTGTCGCAGAGATTCGTGTCGGAGTGGATGTCGGTGGAGTCGCCGGTGCAGTCCGCGCCCGCATGGAGCGTCACGGTCTTGCCCATCGGCACGTCGACATAGGAGGCCTGCGCGCCTGGTACGGCGTAGCAGCCATCCAGCCAGGCCTCCTGCAGCACCTGGGAGGTCGCATTACAATTGACGCGCACCCGGACGCTCGGCGGGCGCGGCGCGACGAGCTGCTCGCGCAACGGGGTCCAGTTGGCGGACGTGCAGCGTCCCGCCTGCACCTCGCCGAGGAAGAGCCCATCTTCGAGCTCCGGGTGTTCGTAGGTCTCGCACGTCTCCCACAGCTCGCTCCAATGCGCCCAATCGCAGGTGCCCGCTTCGGCATATCCCTGCACGCACGCGAGTGACGCCTCGAGCTCCGGAGAGAGGAGCGCCTGGTGGGTGGAGGCGACGGACGCGCGGCCCCCTGGAGCGGGTTCGCGTTCGAGCTGCGGCTCCACCACGCCATCACATCCTGTCAACAGCGCGCTCCCCATCGTCACGACAGCCATCAGGAATCTTTTTGTCATTCGCTCTCGTAGCACCCTTCCGTTGAATGCCTCACACAGTGACGCACCAATGTTTTTCCTTCTTCTCGGCCTTTCCAATCCGAGCCTGCTTCACCCTCGCGTTCCCGGGTCCGGCCAGGGACGGAGGCGAGGTGCTCACCCGCCAACGCTTGGTCAGCGAGCGAAGGGGTTGGCCCCTGGATTCTGGGTGTCCGCCCGCGGGCCCCCCGGGCTAGAATCAACCCATGAAGTTTCTCGGCGAGTTGGCTGAAGCAGATCTTGGGCGGACGCAGCGGTGCAACCGTCGCCTCACCGACCCCAACCGGCTGCAGGCGATCCGGGACACCGGGCTGATGGACACGCCCCGGGAGGAGGCCTTCGATCGCCTCGCCCGCCTGGCCGCCGACATCCTCCATGTCCCGTTGACCATCGTGTCGCTGGTGGATGCGGACAAGCAGTTCTTCAAGGCGGACTTCGGCCTGCCGTCGCCCTTCAAGGAGACCCGGGAGCTGCCGATCGACGCTTCGCTGTGTCGCTACACGCTCGAGGGGGAGCCCATCATCTCCTCGAACGCCCCGGCCGACCCCTTCCTGAAGTTCCATCCCTCCACCGGGCCCTGGGGCATCGTCGCCATCATCGTGCTCCCGTTGATCAACCCGGAGGGACACGTGCTGGGGACCTTCTGCTGCATCGAGCCCCGGGTGCGCGAATGGACGGCGCATGAGATCACGGTCATGCGGGAGCTGACGGCGTCCATCATGACGGAGATCAACCTCCGCAATCAGATCCAGAAGCTGAAGGCCGAGCAGAACCTCCGGGATACGTTCGTCGCGGCGCTGACCCATGATCTGCGCACGCCCCTGACGGCGTCGAAGCTGGGCGTGCAGCTTCTGGCAAGACGCCACGCGGACATTCCGACGGTCCAGGCGTCGGTGGCGCGGGTGACCGCGAGCCTGGACCGCGCGGAGCGCATGATCCAGAACCTGCTGGACGCGAGCCAGATCAAGGCTGGCAAGCGCGTGACCCTGACTGTGAGCGAATGCGACTTCCACGAGATCACCGTCCAGACGCTGGAGGAGCTCTCGGCGGTCTTCACGGATCGCTTCGTGTTGAAGGCCGAGGGCGCGTTCAACATGGTGGCGGATCCGATCGGGCTGCGCCGCATCGTGGAGAACCTGGCCTCGAACGCGGCGAAGTACGGCGCGCCGGGCACCCCGATTGAAGTCCTGCTCAGCCGAAGCGGTGGTCGTGTGACGCTCCAGGTGAGGAACCAGGGCACCCCCATCGCCGAGAGCGACCTGCTGACCATCTTCGAGCCCTTCCACCGCTCGCGGTCCGCGATGGAGAGCGCGCAGAAGGGCTGGGGACTCGGCCTGCCCCTGGTGAGAGGCTTCGCCGAGGCGCACGGTGGGACGGCGACCGTGACGAGCTCCGCCCAGGACGGGACCTGCTTCACGATCACGCTGCCGCTCAACGCGGCTTCGCCGGAGCTGTTCTCGGCCCTCTCGGAGCCGGAACGCGTCAACACGAACGAGCCCTCGCGCCTGCGCAGCTGAGCTTTCCCCGAGGGGGCCGGGGGCTTGGGCTTCCTGGCGGCTGCTGGTAAAGCCTCTGGACTGACAGCGCCAACCCGCCTGTGCGGGCACTCCCGCACCCGGCGTGTCCCCAGCGCCGGCCGGAGGCCCCTTGCTGCCCCCCCTCGTCCACCAGCTCGTCGAGCGACGCGCGACCGAGCTTCCCTCCCATGTCGCGGTAGGCCACGGGGACGAGTCCCTCACCCGGGCCGCGCTGAACGCGCAGGCCAACCAGTTCGCGCACGCGCTGCTCGCGCGGAGGGCGGGGCCGGACTCCCTCATCGGAATCTGCCTCCCGCGAAGCCTGGGGCTGGTGGTGGCCGTCCTGGGCGTACTCAAGGCGGGTGCGGCCTGGGTCCCGCTGGATCCCTCCTCCCCACCCGAGCGCCTGCGATACATGGCGACTTCCGCGGGGGTGAAGGCTGTCATTGGCACGGGGCCCGCCGTGGAGCGGCTCGCGTTGGACGGCATCCCGGTCCTCGCGCCCTCGGCACCGGAGCTCGCGTCGTTCCCGGACGAGAATCCGAGCCTCGACGTCCTGCCGGACCATCTCGCCTATGTCATCCACACCTCGGGCTCCACGGGCCTGCCCAAGGGCGTGATGATCAGCCATCGCGCCCTGTCGGCCTTCACGGCGCACCACTGCGAAACGTTCGCGCTGTCGGCGACGGACCGCGTGGGGGTGATGGCCTCGCTGGGCTTCGATGCATTCGTCATGTCGCTGCTGCCCTCTCTGGCAGCGGGCGCGCGGCTGGAGCTGCCGGTGGACGAGGAGATGCGCCTGTCGCCCCGGAAGTCCCAGGAGTGGCTGCTGGCCCGGGGCATCACCTTCGTCTTCCTCCCCACTCCGCTCGCCGAGCGCGTACTTCCGCTTCCCTGGCCCGAGACGTGCGCCCTGCGCCTGCTGCTCACCGGTGGAGACCGGCTGCACCTGCGCCCCAGGCCCGGGCTGCCCTTCCAGCTCGTGAATGGCTATGGCCCCGCGGAGTGCACCATCTACTGCACCTCGGACGTCGTTCCTCCCGGCGGCGAAGCGCGCCTGCCGTCCATCGGTCGTCCCATCAGCGGAGTGGAGGTCCACCTGCTCGACGCGGACCTGCGGCCCGTGGGCGCTGGGGAGACGGGGGAGATCTTCATCGGAGGTCCGGGACTGGCTCGCGGGTACGTGGGCGCGCCGGACCTCACCGCTTCGCGCTTCATCCCCCACCCCTTCTCGCGCACGGGCGGCGAGCGCCTGTACCGCACGGGGGACCTCGGCCGCGCGTCACCGGAGGGCTCGCTCGAGTTCCTCGGCCGCATTGACTCGCAGGTGAAGGTCCGCGGCATCCGCGTCGAGCCCGCGGAGATCACCGCCGCGCTGCTCACCCATCCGCACGTGGGGGCCGCGCACGTCATGGCGCGGAGCACCGGCGCGCTGGAGCCCGCCGAGGGTGTCTCCTTCGTGGCGTACTTCGCGCCCCGGGACGCGCGCGCCGTCCCCGGGACGGAGCAGCTGCGCGAGCACCTCCGGGCCTGGCTTCCCGAGGCCATGATGCCCCGGACGTTCGTGGTGATGGACGCGCTTCCGCTCGGCCCTACTGGCAAGGTGGATTCCGGCGCGCTCCCCGCTCCCGCCGTCCATGCGCCCCGGAGCCGTGCGTACATCGCGCCCCGCACGGAGCTGGAGCGCACGCTCGCGCGGGTGTGGCAGGAGGAGCTGCGTCTGGAGCAGGTGGGCATTCAGGACGACTTCTTCGAGCTGGGGGGCCACTCCCTGCTCGCCACGCAGATCACCACGCGCATCGAGGACGCACTGCGCCTCCCCGTGTCGCTGCGGGAGCTCTTCGCGCACCCTCGCATCGACTCGCTCGCGGAGCTGCTGGAGTCGCGGCGGGCCACTCCCGCGAAGGACGTGCTGCCGCCGGTGGTCGGCGCCATCGGCGTCGAACGGGCGCCGCTCTCCGTGCAGCAGGAGCAGGTCTGGTTCCTCCAGAAGCTGTCCCCCGACAGCATCTCCTACCAGGCGCAGACGACGCTTCGCGTGCTGGGCGGGCTGGACCTGCCGGTGCTCGAGCGCGCCTTGACGGAGATCACCCGGCGCCACGAATTGCTGCGGACGGTCTACGAGGAGGTCGACGGTCGGCCATGGCAGCGCGTCCTGCCGGTGACGCCGGTGCGTGTGCCCCTGCTCGACCTGAGCGGGCTGCCCGGGGACGAGCAGGAGCGCCAGCGGGAGGAGGCCATCCGCGAGGAGCTGCGGCGGCCCCTCTCCCTCTTCGCGCCACCGCTGGTCCGCTGGAGCGCCCTCCGCCTGGCTCCGGACGAGCATGAGCTGGTCCTCGTCGAGCACCACGTCGTCCACGACGGGGTGTCCTTCTCCGTGCTGATGCGGGAGCTGGACGCGCTCTACAACGCCTACCTGCGGGGTGAGGCCTCGCCGCTGCCGGAGCCGGCGGTGCAGTACCGGGACTTCGCCGTGTGGCAGCGCACGGCGCTCGACTCCCCGGCCATGAGGGCCCAGCTCGCCTTCTGGCGCGAGCGACTGGCCGGCGCGCCCGAGGTGTTGCCATTGAGCACCGACCGCCCCCGGCCACGCGTGCAGAGCTCCCACGGCGACCTGCTCCGGCTGGAATTGCCCCCGGCCCTGCCTGGAGCCTTGCGCGCCTTCTGCCAGCGGGAGGGCGTCACCCTCTTCAATGCCCTCTTCGCCGCCTTCGCCACACTGCTGCACCGCTACACCGGGGAGCAGGACCTGTGCATCGGCTCGGCCTTCGCCGCCAGGGCCGGCATCCGGAACATCGAGAACGTCATCGGCATGTTCGTCAACGCCGTCGTCCTGCGGTGTGACGTCTCCGGCGCGCCGTCGTTCCGGGACCTGGTCCGCCAGGTGCGTGACGTCACCGCCGCGGCGGCGGAGCACCAGACCTATCCGTTCCTCAAGCTGGTCGAAGCCCTGGGCGTGAAGCGCGACCCCAGTCGGAACCCGCTCGTCCAGGCCATGTTCAGCTTCCACGACTCGGCGGTGATCAGTCCCCGGCTGGGCGGCGCCGCGTGCACCATCTTCGAGCGGGGCAACGGCTCCTCGAAGGTGGACCTGGACGTCGTCGCCATTCCCCATGCCGGACGGCACCTGGGGGACAAGGCGCGTGGGGATGCCCGCATCTCGCTCATCTGGGAATACAACCGGGACCTCTTCGACCGCGCGACGATGGAGCGGATGTCCACGCACTTCCTGCGGCTGCTCGAAGTCGCGGTGGCAAGCCCCGACACCCCGGTGGCGCGCCTTCCGATGCTCGCCGACGCCGAGCGCGTGGCGCTCCTGGTGGGGCGGAATCCCTCCGCCGGGTCTGGCTTCGAGCCTCCGGTGCATCAGCAGGTGCTGGAGCAGGCCGCGCGGACGCCCGACGCGGTGGCCGTGCGCGACGAGGTCGGAGCCCTCACCTACGCGGAGCTGATCCGACGTGCGACGCTGCTGGCCGAATACCTCCGTCAGCAGGGCGTGGAGGGGGGGTCGGTTGTCGGCGTGTGCGCGCCCCGCAGCGCCGACCTGGTGACGGCCGAACTGGGCGTGATGCTGTCCGGAGCCGCGTTCCTGCCGCTGGATCCGGAGCATCCCTCCGAGCGGCTCGCGCTCCTCCTCGCCGATGGCGGCGCCCGCACGGTGGTCACCACCGGCGCGCTCCGCGAGCGGCTCCCCGCCACGCTGGAGCGGGTGTGCGTCGAGGACTTCCGCGGCCCCGGCACGCCGCGCGGCGACCTCCCCAACAGCGCGCAGCCCGGCCAGCTCGCCTATGTCATGTACACCTCTGGCTCCACCGGGCGGCCCAAGGGGGTGATGGTGGAGCACGGCTCGCTCACCCACCTCGTCGGGTGGCACCGGCGCGCCTTCGGCCTGGACGCGAACGGCCGCACCACGCTCCTCTACTCTCCCGCCTTCGACCCGTCCGCCGCCGAACTCTGGCCCGCGCTGACGGCCGGCGCGACGCTGCATGTCCCCGGACAGGACGTGCGCCTGTCCCCGGAGCGACTCCAGGCGTGGCTCCTCTCCGAACGGATCACCTTCACGGACCTGCCCACCGCGCTCGCCGAGCGGCTGCTGGCCCTTCCCTGGCCCGGGTCGTGCGCGCTGCGTACGGTGCTCGCGGGCGGAGACCGGCTCGTCGCGCGTCCGGTGCCCGGGCTGCCCTGGCGGCTGTTCAACCAGTACGGCCCCACGGAGACCACCGTGACGGCCACCTCCGGCGAGGTGCTCCCCGCGGGCCTGGAAGCGGCGCTGCCCGCCATCGGCCAGCCCATCGACGGTGCCACGGCCTACGTGCTGGATGCGGAGCTGCAGCCCGTGCCCACCGGGGTCGCGGGAGCGCTGTACGTCGGCGGTGCCGGGGTGGCGCGGGGCTACCTGAACCGCCCGGACCTCACCGCAGCGAGCTTCATTCCGGATCCGTTCTCCTCGCGCCCTGGCGCGCGCCTGTACCGCACGGGAGACCGCGTCCGCTCCCGGCCGGACGGGGCGCTCGAGTTCCTGGGGCGCATGGACGCGCAGTTCAAGCTTCGCGGCTTCCGGGTGGAACCGGCGGAGGTCTCCGCGGCGCTGCGCACGTGTCCGGGACTCACCGGGGCCCACGTCCGGGCCTGGAGCGCGCCGGGCGGAGAGCCGCGGCTGGTGGGCTACCTCGTCCCCCAAGCGGGTCAGACGATGCCGTCCCCCGCGCGGCTGCGCGAGCACCTCTCCCGCGAGCTGCCGGCGTACATGATTCCCTCCGCCTACGTGGAGCTGGCGGCGCTGCCGCTCACCCACGGCGGCAAGGTGGATGAGCGCGCACTGCCCGAGCCTCCCACCGTGACGGCAGCGCCCCAGGCCCCGCTCGCGAACGAACTGGAGCGACAGGTCGCCGCCCTCTGGTGCGAGACGCTGCGCCTGGAGCGCGTGGGCGCCGAGGACAACTTCTTCGACCTCGGCGGCCACTCGCTGCTGCTGGCGCAGGTGCAGCACCTGTTGAAGGGCCGCCTGGGCCACGAGGTGCCCATGGTGAAGCTGTTCGAGTTCCCCACCGTCCGGACACTCGCCGGACATCTCCAGGGGCAGGACGATGGCGGTGAGGCCGCCGCCGCCCAGGAGCAGCGACAGGAGCAGCGACAGAGCGGACGTGCGCGCCTGCTGGGCCGTAGGGGACGGCTCGCGTCGGACGGCCACGGGGAGGACGTGGAATGAGTGCCCCGCTGGAGCTGGACGCGGAGGACCGCTCCGCGCACATCGCGGTCGTGGGACTGGCGTGCCGTTTTCCCGGGGCCGCCAACGCCGCGGAGTTCTGGGCCAACCTGACTGGCGGCGTCGAGTCCATCACCTTCTTCGGCCCGGACGGACGCCCCTCCGGGCAGCCGAGGGGAGAGAGCGCCGTGGGCGAGGAGGTGCCTGCCTTTGGCCTGATGGCGGACGCCGACAGGTTCGACGCGGCGGCCTTCGGCTGCTCGCCCCTGGAAGCGTTGATATTGGATCCGCAGCAGCGCGTGTTCCTGGAGTGCGCACGCGAGGCGCTGGAGGACGCTGGGTATGATCCCGCGCGCTATCGCGGCGCCATCGGGCTCTACGCCGGAGGAAGCGAGACGTCCTATCTGTCCACGCTCCGCGCCCGGAGGGAGCTGCTCGCGGGTGCCAGCGATTGGCAGCTCCGGCTGGCCACGGGCATGGACTTCCTCACCAGTCGGGTGGCCTACAAGCTGGGGCTGCGCGGCCCCGCCGTCACCGTGCAGACGGCCTGCTCCACGTCCCTGGTCGCTATCCATCTGGCCGCCCAGGCACTGCTCGCGGGGGACTGCGACATCGCCCTGGCCGGCGGCGCGTCGGTGCATGCGCCGCCCCGGTTCGGCCACTACAGCGAGGGAGGGCCGCTGTCCCCGGACGGTCGCTGCCGGGCGTTCGACGCGCGCGCGCAGGGCACCGTGGGCAGCAATGGCGTGGGGCTCGTGGTGCTCAAGCGGTTCGCGGATGCGCTGTCGGACGGGGACACGATTCGCGCCGTCCTCCGGGGCTCCGCCATCAACAACGACGCCGCTGGGAAGATTGGCTTTACCGCGCCCAGCGTGGAGGGACAGGCCAGCGTCATCGAGACGGCCCTGCGCGTCGCCGGGGTGGAGCCCGAGAGCATCACCTCCATCGAGGCGCACGGCACGGGCACGCGGCTGGGAGACCCCATCGAGCTCGCCGCGCTGACGAAGGCGTTCGGCACCGACGCGCGGCACTTCTGCTGGCTGGGCTCGGTGAAGACAAACATCGGCCACACGGACGCGGCGGCGGGGGTGGCGGGCTTCATCAAGACCGTCCTCGCGCTGGAGCACCGGCAGCTTCCGCCAAGCCTGAACTTCGAGCAGCCCAATCCGGAGATCGACTTCGAGCACAGCCCGTTCCGCGTGAATACACAGCTGCGGGATTGGGACACGGGCGGCCTTCCCCGCCGGGCCGGCGTCAGCTCGCTGGGCATCGGCGGGACCAATGCCCACGCCGTGCTGGAGGAGACTCCCGCGCTTCCCGCCCCCGAGCGCTCGCGCACCCCGCAGCTCCTGGTGCTATCGGCCCACGGCCCCGCGGCGCTGACCCGGGCCGTGGACCGGCTCGGGGGTCACCTGCGCGCGCACCCGGAGGTGCCCCTGGGCGATGTCGCCTGGACGCTCCAGGTGGGGCGCCCCGCGCACGCGCACCGTGCGTTCGCCGTGGGCGAGGATGTCCCCGAGGTCCTGCGTGCACTGGCGGAGCAGGAAGGCGATGCGCGGTTGGAGCCTGGGGAACGCCCGGTGGTGTTCATGTTCCCCGGCCACGGTGGCCAGCACGTGGGCATGGGCCGGGAGCTGTATGCCACGCAGCCTGCCTTCCGCGAGGCCGTGGACGAATGCCGCGCGCACCTCACGCCCGTCCTGGGGTTCGACCTCCGGACGGTGCTCCATCCCGAGCCGTCGGATGCCGCCGCGTTTGAACAGGCCTCCACGCGGATGGGGGAGTTCATCACCGGCCAGCTCTCCGTGTTCGTCATCGAGTACGCGGTGGCGCGGCTGTGGAAGCGCTGGGGCGTGAAGCCCGCCGCGGTGGTGGGCCACAGCCTGGGGGCCTATGCCGCGGCCACGGTGGCCGGTGTGTTCTCCCTCGCGGACGCCCTGCACCTGGTCCTGGAGCGCTCCCGCATCCTCGCGAGCCTGCCCGCGGGCGCCATGCTGGCCGTGCCGCTGCCCGAGTCCGAGCTCCTGCCGTTGCTCCTGCTTCACGACGGGCTCTCCCTCGCGGCCGTGAACGGGCCCGCGCAGTGCACGGTGTCCGGCCCGGTGGTGGAGGTCGAAGGACTCCAGACCCGGCTGACGGCGCGCGGCGTGGAGTCGCGCCTGCTGCGCATCCCGGGCGCCGGGCACTCGCCGCTCGTCGAGCCGTCGCTGGCCGCGTTCACCGCCTGCGTCCAGCGCGTCGAGCGGCGGCCTCCTCGGCTGCCATGGATCTCCGACCTCACCGGCGCCGTCGTCACCGCGGAGCAGGCCGTGGACCCGGCGTACTGGGCCGCGCACCTGCGGCACACCGTGCGCTTCGGCGATGCGCTGGGGACGTTGCTCGCGGGCCCGGCCAGTGTCTTCGTGGAGGTGGGCCCTGGACGGACCCTGGCGACGCTGGCGCGCCAGCACCCCGAAGCGGGCACGCACCTCACGGTGGCCACCCTCCCCCACCCCGCGGACACCACGTCCGACCTGATCACCGCGCTCACCGCGGCTGGACGTCTGTGGGCCGCGGGCGTGCCGCTCTCCTGGCAGGGATTGCATGGGGGCGCGAAGCGGCGACGGGTGCCCCTGCCGACGTACCCCTTCGAGCGTCAGCGCTATCTGGTGGAAGCGCCGGACGCGCCCGCTCCCGTGATTGCAAAGACAAGCGAGGCGCAGCCACCCGGCGACACGCCCCCCGGGTCCCCAGCCGTCGAGCCAGAGCTGCCCGAGGACCTGACGGTGCGCCGCATCGCCACGGCCTTCGCGGAGGTCCTGGGGCTGCCCCGGGTCGGCCTCCACGAGAACTTCTTCGAGCTGGGAGGCGACTCGCTGATGGCAGCACAGCTCATCGCGCGGCTGCGCCCGCACGTCGCCACGCCCCTGCGGGTAAAGACTCTCTTCCGAGCCCCCACCGTGACCCGTCTGGCCCGCTTCATCGCGGAGACATTGTCAGCCGATGCTGCGTCCTCGCGGGCGTCGTCCGCTGGGGATGCGTTGTCCGCGGAGGCGACTTCGTCCGATGCGACGCCCTCCGAGGCGTCGTCGGCCAGGGATGCGTTGTCCCAGACGTCGTCCGCCGACAGCCTTCCACCAGGCTCTTCCTCGACATGAACATGCCCCTGCCGACTCCCTGGCTTGCCTGCCGCCTACGGCGTCCGGAGGCCACCGTGCGCCTCTTCTGCTTCCCCCACAGCGGCGGCTCCGTGGGCGAGTATGTGCGCTGGGCGGACGCGCTCCCGGACATCGAAGTGTGGGGTGTGCAGCTTCCCGGCCGTGGCGCGCGCGCGGAGGAGACACCGTTCACCCGGATGCGCGAGCTGGTGGACACCCTGGTGGCCGAGGTCGACTTCGGCACGTCCTTCGCGTTCTTCGGACACAGCCTGGGGGCGCTCGTGGCCTTCGAGACGGCCCGGCGACTGCGCGACCTGGGCCGGCCGCCTCCGGACAGGCTGTTCCTCTCCGCCGCTCCCGCTCCGCAGCTCCCTCCGCGCGGCATCCCCGCGAGCCACCTGGACGACGACGGGTTGATCACCGCGCTTGAACCCAGCTACGGCGAGCTGGCCGTGGAGCTGCGCGAAGACGCGGAGCTGCGCGAGCTCCTCCTGCCGGGCCTGCGCGCGGACCTCACGCTCGTGGAGTCCTACCGCCACGAGCCCCACGCGCCCCTGGCCTGCCCGATGACCGTCACGGGCGGCACGCGGGACGACCTGACACGCGAGGAGCTGGAGCCGTGGCGCGTCCACACCACCGGCCCCTTCGACCTCCACCTGCTGCCCGGCGGCCACTTCTACCTGCGGGAGCAGAAGGCCCCGCTCCACAGCCTCCTCGCCCACACCATTTCCAGAAGGGACCTGAAGCCATGAGCCAGCCCCTGCATCCCGCCACCCGCGCCCGCGAGGGCTTCCTGGGCCAGCTCTTCGCGGGGAAGCTCCGCTGGGACCTCGTCCGCGCGTTCCCCGAGCAGGACCCGGAGGAGCGCCAGGCGGGAGACGCCGTCGTCGCCGAGGTCGAGCGGTTCCTGAAGGAGCACGTCGACGCGGACGAGGTGGAGCGCGCGGGGCGGCTCTCACCGGAGCTCATTGAAGCCCTGCGCTCGCGGGGCTACTACAAGCTGCCGGTGGAGCGGGAGCTGGGCGGACGGGGGCTCTCCCTGCTGAACACCTTCCGCGTCATCGAGGCGGTGATGAGCCGGTGCCTCCCGGTGGGCTACACACTGGCCATCCACAGCGGCCTGGGCGCGGGCGCCATCATCGAGGCGGTCCAGGCCGGTCCACTCAAGGACTACGTCCGCGGCCGCGTCGCTGACGGGGCCATCTCCGGCTGGGCCGACACCGAGCCCACCGGTGCCTCCGCGCGGCGCGCGTCCACCACCGCCACGCCCACGGCGGATGGGACGGCCTACGTCCTGAACGGGGAGAAGGTCTACATCGGGAACGGCTCCATCGCGGACCTCCTGAACGTCACCGCGACGCTCTGCGAGGATGGCAGGGAGCAGATCAGCCTCTTCTTCGTGGAGACGACGAGCCCGGGCTTCCGCGTCCGCGCCGAGCACGGACTGATGGGCCTGCGCGGGCTGCCCATCGCCGCGCTGAGCTTCGACAACGTGCGGGTGCCGAAGGAGCGCATGCTGGCGATGGCGCAGGAGCACTGGCGCAACACGCCGCTGCTGGAGCCGCTCAGCGCCCTGGGCCGCATGTACATCATCGTGGCGGCGTCCCTGGCGCTCTCCAAGCAGTGCCTCCTGTGGTCGCGCGACTTCCTCCACCGGCGGCTCGCCCAGGGGCGCGTGCTCGGCGACTTCGAGGAGATCCAGCGGCAGGTCTCCGCCACCGCCGCCGAGGTCTTCGCCCTGGAGAGCGTGGCCCGGTGGAGCCTCACCGGCGTGACGGTGGACACCCTGCCCGTGCGCTGGTTCGAACAGGTGGCGGCCAAGAACATCGCCTCCCTCGCGTGCGCGCGCATCGCGGACCGGACCCTGTCGCTGCTCGCCGCCGAAGGCTACGAGACGGCCGCGAGCAAGGCGGCCCGGGGCGCGGTGCCGGTGCCGCTGGAGCGCGTCCTGCGCGACGCCCGGGCCTTCCGCGTGGCAGGCGGCGTGGACTTCCTCGTGGACCACAAGGCCGCGCGGGAGGGGCTCTTCTCCCTCTACTACCCGTCGCCCGCGCAGGCCGCGGAGCTGGAGTCTCCCCCCGCGCCGCTGCCGGTGGAGGAGCACCTGTCGGCCCGCAACCGCGAGCACCTCCAGCACACCGCGCGGGAGGTGCACCGGCTCGCGCGGAAGTGCCAGGAGTTGTCGCGCCGCTACCCGGACGCGGGCGTGCTCTACGCGCGCCAGCGGACGCTCATCCTGTTGAACCAGGTCTGCAACGAGCTGTTCACCCAATCCGTCACGCTGGCCCACGCCGCGGCCCTGGCGGCGCGAGGGCAGCCCCACGCAGGCGACCTGGCGGACGTCTACTGCACCGCCGCGAGCTACCGCCTGGAGGACCTGTGGCGGCAGCTCGATGCGGAAGCAGAGCCAGACTTCGCGGGGGTGAGCGCTCGCTGGCTGTCCGGGAGCGAGCTCGATTTCCTGCTGTGCGACGTGCTCACCCGCCCGTGAGGCCTGATGCGGTGAGCTGACGGGTCAGGGCGTGGAAGGAGGTAGCTGGACCTCGGGAGGGATGGGGGCTTCGGGAGGAGCGTCTTTCGCCACCCGTGCGAGGGGCGTGTATTCCGCGATCCGGGCCTGGCCACTCAGCACCCTGCGCACGACGCCGGACTGCTTCAACTCCAGGCTCTTCACCACCCAGTACGCCGCGAAGGCCAGGATGCCTGCCGTTTCAATGAAGAAGACGTAGGTCGTTGAAGTCCCCCAGAAGGCGTTCAGCAGGAACGCCGTGAGGGGCGAGACGAGCATCACGATGGAAGTCAGCTCATACGTCTTGCGGTACCAGGCCCGGCGCTGGTCATCCGCCAGATGCGGCAAGGTGTCCAGGGAACGGAACCACATCACATACGCCAGGCACGCGAACATCGCGACCGCGCAGAAGCCGTGCAGGGAGAACCTGCCGCAATCCTCCTGGCAATTCCACTGCATGGGGAAGACCGCGACACCGACGGCAAGCACCGCGGCGAGGTTCAAGGCCGCGTTCTCCGCGAAGCTGAAACCCTTGTACAAGTAGAGGAGCGCCCCCACCCCGAGCAATCCACCGACGAACCAGGCCCGGGCTGGAGGATACATTTCATCCGGAGGCTGCGCCCAGTAGTACGCGCTGATCGAATCCTGCAACCCGATGCCATGCAGCCTCCCCACGCCATACACCACCAGGGGGATCAGCACGGCGGCGGCAGCGATGAAGAAGCGCAGGTTCAGGTAGGTGCTGAGGATGTGCTCCTGCAATTTGTCTTTGTCCATCGCGGCCCCCCCGGGCAAGAACAAGAGAATCAGGATGCGCTCAGGATACACCCCTTGAGGCTCACGGCACCGCGGCGGGGCAGGCAGGCGCCGCGTCGTTCCGGTGGATGACACCTTCCTTCATCACGAAGAAGACCTTCTGGGTCGCGCGGATGTCCTGCAGGGGGTTGCCGGGCACGGCGACGACGTCCGCCAGCTTGCCTGGCTCCAGCGTCCCCAGCCGGTCCGACACACCGAGCAGCTCCGCCGCGTTCACCGTGCCAGCGCGCAGCGCCTCGGCGGGCGGCAGGCCGGCCTGCACCAGCAGCGCGAACTCCTCCGCGTTGCGCCCGTGGGCGAACACGCCCGAGTCGGTGCCCAGGGCGATGCGCACCCCGAGGGCAATCGCCTTGCGCAGCACCTGCTCGCGCCGCTGGTCCACCGTGCGGAGCTTGAGGACGGTGTCCGGCGGCAGGTTGCCCTGGTCCGCCAGCTCCTTCGCGCCGAAGAAGGCGAGGACCGTGGGCACGTACCAGGTGCCCTTGCGCTTCATCAGCGCCAGGGCCTCGTCATCCAGGAGGGTGCCGTGCTCGACGGAGTCCACGCCCGCGCGGATGGCGCGCTTCGCCCCTTCCGCGCCGTGGGCATGCGCGGCCACCTTGCGACGGTGCGCGTGGGCCTCGTCCACCACCGCGTCCAGCTCCGCCTGGGTGAACTGCGGCGCGTCGGGCTCCGCGTTGAAGCTCATCACGCCGCCCGTGGCGCAGACCTTGATGACGTCGGCACCGTACTTGAGGGTTTCGCGCACTCGGGCGCGCAGCGCATCCGGGCCATCCGCCACGCCGGGGCTGGCGTCGTGGGCCATCAGCCCCTTGCGCCACGAGTTGCCGTAATCACAGTGCCCACCCGTGGAGCTGAGGCTGGATGCCGCCGCGAGGATGCGCGGTCCCACCACGATGCCGCGCGCGATGGCATTGCGCAGGCCCACGTCGATGAAGTCCTCGGCGCCCAGGTTCCGCACCGTGGTGAAGCCCGCCATCAGCGTGACGCGGGCCCAGGGCAGCGTGTCGAGCGTCTGTTCGGGGATGGTGCGCTGGAAGCTGTCGATGATGTCCTTGCGCCAGTCCGGCCCGGGCTGCACGGTCAGGTGCGTGTGTGCGTCCATGAAGCCCGGCAGCAGCGTGGCGTCCCCCAGCTCCACCACCGTGGCCCCTGCCGGCACCGGGGCCTTCGGGCCCACGCCCACCACCTTCC
>NZ_RAWB01000164.1 GCF_003612055.1 Corallococcus llansteffanensis | reverse complement strand
GAGTCGCGGGGGGCGGAGGGGCCGTCACCGTCTGCTTGTAGCCCGCCTCCAGCGAGGCGTTGAAGTCCTTGTCCCCCGACGCCGCCAGGCCCTCCACCTTGCTCGTGATGAACGCGCCGATGCGCATGAACGGCATCGTCATCGCTTCCCAGAGCGACACCGGCTGGCGGATGACCTGCGTGACGATGGCGTCGTGCTCCTTGCCATCCACGTCGTAGAACACGCCGCGCTTGCCCACGACGAGGTCCGTGCTGCGGCCGGAGGTGACAGGCACCGCCACCTCGTAGCCGTCCGCGCCGTCCTTGGGCATCACCTTCACGTAGAGGATGCAGGTGGTGCCCTGCCCCGTCAGCGCCGAGTGCGACGCGCGATCCGTCACCAGCACCGACAGCGTGTACTTGCGCCCGCCCAGGATGAGCGTGCCCTTCTCCATCAGCGCGCGCATCCGGGGCAGATACAGGCTGGGCATGCTGATGAAGTTGTTGGCGAACAACAGCAGCCAGCGCTGGTACAGCACCAGCCGCTCCAGCTCCGCGATGACGTCCAGCGTGTCCTTGAGCGACAGGTCCTCGCGGCTCGCGGACTCCAGCGCGTCCAGCGCCTCGTCCGACACCGTGGCCAGCGTGTCCGCCACCGCGTGCAGCGCGCTGGTGTCCTTCTTCGCCTGCCAACCGAGGATGGCCTCCGCCCTCGCGGACAGATCCCGCCACGCGGTGTCCGTCAGCTTCACGCCGTCGCCCAGGAGCGGCGTCGCCACCTCCTGGTGGAAGGCCTCCAGCCGCTCGTAGCCGGGGCCGCGGTACAGCTTCGCCCACACCAGCACGCCCGACGGATCCGGCGCCGCGATGGGCAACTCGCCCGCGGCCTTCCCCATCGCGCCCAGGTCGCCGAGCGCCCCTTCCACCCGCTCCGCGCGCAGGCGCAGGCTGGCGGCGGCTTCCGGTTGCGCGGCCACCAGCCGGCACTGCACGAAGTAGCCCTCCAGCAGCGGCGCGACCTCGTGGACGCGCTTCGCCTGCTCCAGGCTCGTCGCGCCCCAGGTGAACACCGCGTCGCGTCCGGCCAGGTGCGCCAGCAGCGCGGCCCGCTCCGTGCGGAAGCGCTGCACCAGCTCGACGTTCACCCCCACCAGGCCCGCGCGGTTCGTCACCGCCGGGAAGGCCGCGATGATGGCCTGCGCCAGGGGCCGCAGCTGCTCCGGCAGCGACGCGGGCGCGATGATGCCGTCCCCGTTCTTGCCCGCGTCGCGCAGCGCCTTGTCGCTCGTCCGCAGCTGCTCCAGCGACAGGCGCGTGGTGTCCGTCGCCTGGAGCGTGCGCAGCACCAGCTCCGCCGCACCCTGCAGCTTGCTGGCCGTGGGCGAGAGCGCGGAGAGCTCCAGCACGTCGCTGCCCGCGTCCGCGCCCTTGCGGTCCGTCAGCCGTGCCGCCGTCCAGTCCACCGCGCCCCGCAGCTCCTCCACGCGGATGCGGTGGTTGCCGTCCGCGTCCATCAGCGCGAGGAAGCGCGGATCACACGCGATGCCCTCCAGCGGACACGCGAGCGCCATCCACTGCGTCGCGGGGATGCGCACCGCTTCGGTGAGCGTGTTGAAGTCGGGGATGTCGACCTGGAGCGAACCACCGTAACGGCGATAGACGAGTTGTGGCATTCGGCGGGGGAAGACAGCACACCCGCCCCGCGTGTGCACGCCTCAACCCCCTGTCCGTGAAAGAAGGCGGAAGGGACGTCTGCCCCTGCCGCCCCCTGGGTCCCGCGCTACTGCGGCGACGCGACGGCGGTGTACACGCCGGGGTTCTGCCCCTGGCCGATGATGTAGACGGCACGCGCGTCGTCCTTGCCCGCGAAGTACGTCGGCACCTGCACGCCCTGGTCGAGCGTCTTCCGCGCGCCCGTCTTCACGTCGTAGACGGCCACGTCGTAGGTGTCCGAGTCCATGCGCGCATACGTCGCCAGCACGCGGGCCCCGTCGTTGGAGATCTTGTAGCTGAAGATGCCCTGCAGCCACGTCTTCGCCTCGGCCTGCCGCTGCTCCAGGTCCAGCGCCTTGAAGTCACACGCGCGACCGTTGCGGATGCAGTTGGTGCGGAACACCACCGCGCTGTTGTTCGGCGCGAACCCATAGCCGAACACGCCCGGCTGCACCTTCTCCGCCTTCTCCTGCCCCAGCGCGTACAGCATCAGGTCCACGGAGAACACAGGCTTCACGAAGCGGGACAGGAACGCCACGTAGCGGCTGTCCGAACCCCACACGAAGTTGGGCACCCGGGTCCCCACGCGCTTGGGCGCGCCGTCCGGCAGCGACGCCACGGTCATCGCGCCCGCGCGCGACGGCTGGTCGTACTTCTCCAGGAAGCCCACCGCCTTCGAGTCCGGCGCGAACGCCATCTCCTCCACCTGCTCGCCCACCTTGCGCCCCGGCCCACCGGAAGCAGGGCCCACGTACAGGTCGCCCAGCAGCTCCGGCTTGCCGTTCTCCGTGCGCGCCAGCCACTGGCCGTCCGGAGAGAAGCCGAACACCTTCGTCCCCACCGCGAGCCGCTGGCCCTTCAGCGCCGGCACCTCCGCGAGGAACAGGTCGTACATGCCGCGCACGGCCTCGCTGCGCACCTGGTACGCCACGCGCTTGCCGTCCGACGACACCTCGTAGTCGCCCACCTGATCCGCCAGCTTCCGCGGCGGCTCGTTGACGCCCACCGTCACCGCCGCCAGCCCGCCCGCGGCCGACAGCCGGCGCTTGAAGAGCAGCGTCTTGCCGTCCGGCGTGAACTGCGCGGTGCTCACCTCCGCCGCCACGTCCTGGAACGGCCCCTCCGGCAGCTTGCCCAGCTTCAGCACGCCGCCGTCGACGAAGGCCACGTTCGCGCCGTCCGGGCTGGGCAGCAGGTAGCTCACCGCCGAGCCCAGCTTCACCGGCTCCGCCGCCGCGTCCGTCAGCGCCAGCGCATGCAGCTCGCCCGACTGCGAGGCCGGGTTGTAGCCCGTCACGTACAGCAGGTGCCGGGAGTCCGAGGAGAACAGCAGGCTGCCCGGCACGTTCGTCACGCCGTCGCCCAGCTCGCGCGGCTTCCCGCCCGCCACCGGCACCACGTACAGCGAGCCCACCAGCATCTGCGGCGGGATGCCGTCCAGCCGGGGCTTCTGGCCGTTGAGCAGGTACGTGGCGAACTGCCCGTCCGGAGACAGGCGCAGGTCCGCCGCGCGCCCCGCCGCGAGCTGCTGCCCCTGCCCGCCCACCACCGCCTTGCCCTTCGCCGCGCTGCGGACCGTGTCGTCCTTCGCGGCGCTGCGCTGGGACGGCGCCTCGGCTCCGTCCTCGCCCTTCTTGCACCCCAGCACCGCCAGCAGGGCCACGAGGCCCACCATCCCAGGTCGCTTCATGCGCTCCTCTGTTCTTCCGTCGGGTCCGTCGCTTGCGGGGCGCCCGTGTCGGAGACGCCCGCGTGTGGCAGCCACGCCGCCAGGTCCTGCTTCGCCCGCGCCGAGTAGGCCGCGCGCTTGTCCGCCTTCTTCATCCGCCCCGACAAGGGCGGGAACAGGCCGTAGATGACGTTGGTGGGCTGGTGCGGGTGGTCCGGCGGGTGCGCCTCCCCCGTGACGTGCCGGTACAGCGAGCCCAGCGCCGTCGTCGCCGGAGGCGGCACGAACGCGGTTCCGGTCAGGCGCGCATGCACCGCCAGCGCCACCAGGTAGCCGCACGCCGCACTCTCCACGTAGCCCTCCACGCCCGTCACCTGCCCCGCGAAGAACACCCGCCGCTCCGTCTTCAGCGACAGGTCCTCCGCCAGCAGGCGCGGCGAGTCGATGAACGTGTTGCGGTGGATCTGCCCCATCCGCAGGAACTCCGCGTTCTGGAGGCCCGGGATGCACGCCATGAAGATGCGCTTCTGCTCGCCCCACGTCAGGCGCGTCTGGAAGCCCACCATGTTCCACGCCGTGCCCGCCTTGTCCTCCATGCGCAGTTGCACCACCGCGTACGGGTCCTTCCCCGTGCGCGGATCCTTCAGGCCCACCGGCTTGAGCGGCCCGAACGCCAGCGTGTCGTCCCCGCGCTCCGCCATCACTTCAATGGGCAGACACCCTTCGAAGTACTTCGGTTCCTCGAAGCTGTGCGGAACGAGCTTCTGGCCCGCCTTCACCTCGTTCACGAAGCGGTAGTACTCGTCCCGATTCATCGGCAGGTTGAGGTAGTCGTCCCCGCCGCCCTTGCCGTAGCGGCTCTGGCGGAACGCCACGTCCATGTCGATGGAGTCCCCGGACAGGATGGGCGCGATGGAGTCGTAGAAGTAGAGCTTCGTGCCCACGTGGCGCTCCAGCTCCGCCGTGAGCGCGTCCGACGTCAGCGGCCCCGTCGCCACCACCACCACGCCGTCCTCCGGAAGCCGCTCCACCTCGCCCGCCACCACCTCCACGCCCGCGCCGGACTGGAGCCGCGTGGTGATCTCCCGCGAGAAGCCCTCGCGCTCCACCGCCAGCGCGTCGCCCGCGGGCACGCGGTGCAGGTCCGCGCTGGAAAGCACCAGCGAGCCCAGCGCGCGCAGCTCCGCGTGCAGCAGGCCAATGGCGCTCTCCGGGTTGTCCGAGCGCAGCGAGTTGCTGCACACCAGCTCCGCGAGCGCGTCCGACTTGTGCGCCGGCGATCGCTTGTGCGGCTTCATCTCCCGCAGCACCACCGGCACGCCGCGCCGCGCGAGCTGGTACGCGCACTCGGTCCCCGCCAGCCCCCCGCCAATCACCGTCACCCGCTGCTTCACGTCCGACATGCAACCTCCCAAGCCCGGTACTTCCGGGGCCCCGGTGCCAGGGCGACCACCGCGCCCCTGTTAGCAGGAAGGCCGCGCCCTTTCCCAGCCGCGAACGCAGCCCGTCAACCCCGCGTCTTCTTTTCGTTTCCAGGGGGCTTCCCACACGGGCCATGCCCGCCCGTCTGCCCTGCGTCCCGCCAGACGTGCGCAGAAGGCAGGCGAGGTTTCCCCACCTGGGATCCAACCCTAGGTTTCTCGCGGTCTTCGCTCCGGGACGCCACATCTTCCTTCCGGACAGCGAGCGCCGTTCAACCGTGAACCGGGATGGGAGTGACGCCGCCATGAGCCGAACCAACGATCTGCTGAGGATCCGTGAGCTTCTCCAGAAGCGCCGCAAGACGACCGAGGATGCCCAGTCGGGCGCTCGCCGGGAGCTGGCCGCGCTGAAGGACCAGGAGCGCGATCCCGAGTACGAGGAGCAGGCCCAGGCGGAGCTGGCGGACTACACCCTGTCCACGCTGATTGAAGCCCAGCGCCGGGAGATCATGCTCATCGACGCCGCGCTGCGACGCATGGACACGGACGTGTTCGGCGAGTGCGTGGACTGCGGCAACGAGATCTCGCTGGACCGGCTGGAGGCCATGCCCTTCGCCATCCGCTGCGAGGAGGACGCCGCCCTCCACGAGCAGGAGACGCGAGACGCCGCGCGGCACGTGGGCAGCCTGTCCCTCTAGCGAAAACACCAGGCCCTCCCCCGTGCGTCCATCCCGCGCGGGGGAGTCGTGCGTCCTGGCGACGGGAGGCCTACTCCGCGTCGCGCTGGAGCACGATGAAGCGGTAGTTCTCCAGCTCGTTCTGGCCCGCCGTGTAGAGCACGGTGATGAGCAGGTCGTACGGCACCATCTTGTCCGCGATGACGGACAGCTCGTGGCTGAACGGCGCCGCCGGGTTGCGCTTGGCGATGAACTTGAGCTTGTCCACTTCCTTCTTCAGCTGAGCATCCAGCCCCAGCACCAGCCGTCCCTGGAGCTGCGCGGGCGGGATGCGACCGTCCTTCAGCCGCACCACCTCGCGGTCCCCCACGAGGATGTTCTTGGGGGTGATGGTGATGGCCACCGTGTCCTTCGGCGTCGCGCGCGTGGAGGACACCGGCGGACGCACGTCCTCGGACGCGGTGATGGCCGCGGAGGACGACGCGAAGGACTTCAGGAGGAACACCAGGATGATGGTCATCATGTCCATCATCGCGGTGATGTTGAGCTCCTTCACCTCCGTGGCGGCCTCGCGCTCCTTGCGCTTCTTGCGCGTGAGGGCACGGCGGTAGCGCATGCGCGCGAGCTGCTCGGCTTCGGCGGCGGTCGGGGGCGCGGGTTCGGACATGGCTACAGGGTGCCCAGGGTGACGTCGGGGAACAGCAGCTTGCGCTCGGTGGGGCCCGGCGTCTCGCGCAGGGCATCCATCGTCTGGATCAGCGCGTCGTAGGGGATGTCCGGATCCGCCACGACGATGACCTTCGTCTCCTGCGGAAACGCCGCCTTGAGCTTCACCATGCGCGCGTTGAGCGCCGCGTAGTCATGGGTGCCGTCCGCGCGCACCGGCACGGTGGGAGCCCCGAGCGCGAACGGCGTGGCGTCCTCGCTGTTGCCCCGGACGTAGAGCCCCTTCTGGGAGATGAGCACCGACAGCATCAGCTTGGGCGCGTCCGCGTCCGCCTGGCCCGCGCTGGCGGCGGCCCCGCCGTACGCGGGCGCGTTCACGTTGAGCGCGCCGAAGGCCGTGAGGCCGGTAATCGACAGCAGCATGAAGATGATGAGGTTCATGAGGATGTCGAGGTACGGGACGATGTTCAGCTCGCCCCCCTCTTCCTCTTCCCTCGGCTTCAGCTTGCGGCGGGAGTAGTAGAACGCCATTCAGTTATCCGGAGGCTGGCGTGGACTACGAGGCCGCCCGGACGTCGTCGTCCGCCGGAACCACTTCCAGCGAGCCGCGCCGCGACAGCAGGTTCTCCAGCTTCAGCGCGTTGAGCTCCACGCTCTCCACCATGTTCTTCGCGAAGGTGCTGAAGAACAGGTGCGCCACGATGCAGAGCACCGCGATGGAGAGGCCGAAGCCCGTGTTGTACATGGCCTCCGAGATGCCGTTGGAGAGCAGCGCCTGCTTCTGCTCCGCCGGCACGTTGCCCAGCGCGCGGAAGGTGCCGATGAGGCCCACGATGGTGCCGACGAGGCCCACCAGCGTCGCGATGTTCGCGAGCGACCACAGCCACTGCACCCGGCGGGACACGTGCGGCGTGTACTCCGCCAGCGCCTCCTCCACGGCCTTGGCCACTTCCAGCTCGCCGCGGTTCGCGTTGATGAGCCCCGCGCGGATGACGCGGGCCAGCGGCGAGCGCGGCGCCATGCCGCAGAACTTCACCGCGCGGTCCAGGTTGCCGCTGCGGACCATCTTGTGGACCTGTTCGATGAACGCGGCCGCGTTGAGCCGGTAGCGGAACAGCAGCGTCACCGCGCGCTCCCCGATGACGGCCACCGAGGCGGCCAGCCAGAACAGGTTCACGAACATGAACGGACCGCCGGCCTTGAACGCGCCGACGATGAAATCCCCCAGACCTCCGGAGGAAGCATGGCCGGCCGCGGGAGCTGCCTCGGCCAACACCATGCTCAGCAACTCGTTCACGGGGGGAGTCATCGCGGATTGCGTCCTTTCGCTACCCCCCGCGCGCACCCCTGCCAGGAACAGGCAGGGGCGTGCGATCACGGGCCGGGAGCAATCCGGACTTGTAGGACTTCGCCGCCGAGGGTGTCAAGCCAGGGGGGGCAAGCCACCCCCCTGGAATGACTGGGGTTTCCGCTCAGCTCACCGAAGAAGCCGGGGGGGCGACCGCTCCTCCGGCGGCTCCAGCGAGCGCCTCCGGGGCAGCCCCGGAGGAGCCCTGCGCAGAGCCCTCCGCGGCGACGCCGGGCAGGCCCTGCTCCACCACCTCGCGGCGGTAGTCGCATTCCTTGTTCGGGCAGGCGATGTAGGCGCCATCCCGCTTGGAGTACTTCTGCAGCAGGTACGGCGACGCGCACTGCGGGCACGCCTCCGCGAGCGGCCGGTCCCACGCGGCGAACTTGCACTCCGGATACCGGTTGCAGCCGAAGAAGATCTTCCCGCGGCCGCTGCGGCGCTCGGTGAGGTAGCCCACCTTGCACTCCGGGCACGACACGCCGATGGAGATGGGCTTGGACGTCTTGCAGTCCGGGTAGCCCGAGCACGCCATGAAGCGCCCGAACCGGCCGCGCTTGATCACCATGGGCTTCGCGCACTTCTCGCACTTCTCGTCCGTGGTCTCCTCCTCCACGATGACGATCTTGCCTTCGGCGTCCCGCTTGAAGTCCTTGGTGTTCTTGCAGTCGGGGTAGTTCGAGCAGGCGAGGAAGTGGCCCATCTTCCCGAACTTGATGACGAACGGGTTGCCGCACTTCTCGCACGCGATGTCGGTCTTGATCTCCTCGCGCTTGACGTCGCGCATCTCCGCTTCGGCCTTCTCCAGGGTCTCCTTGAAGGGCCCGTAGAAGTCGTGGAGGACGGTCTTCCAGCTCGCGCCGCCTTCGGAGATCTGGTCGAGCTTCTCCTCCATGCTGGCCGTGAACGTCACGTCCAGCTCATGGGGGAAGTGCTTCACCAGGAGTTCGTTGGTCATCTGCCCCAGGTCCGTGGGACGGAAGCGGCTCTCCAGCTTCTCCACGTACTTCTTGTCCTGGATGTTGGAGAGGATGGCCGCGTACGTGGACGGACGTCCGATGCCGCGCTCCTCCAGCTCCTTCACCAGCGTGGCCTCGCTGAAGCGCGGGGGCGGCTGGGTGAAGTGCTGCTCGTTGAGCAGCTTGTGCAGGGCCAGCACCTCGCCCTCGTTGAGGGGCGGCAATTCTCCCACCACGTCCTCGGCGCCCTCTTCACCGGCGGCCTTGGCCTTGTCGCGCTCGGACTCCTCTTCCGGCGTGAGGCCGGCGCCGTAGACGCCCAGGTAGCCGGGGAACTTCAGGGTGCTGCCGGACGCGCGGAAGGTGGCGCGGCCCGCGGTGATGTCCGCGGCCGTCTGGTCATACACGGCGGGCTTCATCTGGCACGCGACGAAGCGGTTCCAGATGAGCTCGTACAGCCGGAACATGTCCGACTCGTCCATCGCGTCGAAGAAGGGACGCACGCGCTCGGGCGGGTACTCCAGCGACGTGGGCCGGATGGCCTCGTGCGCGTCCTGGGCGCTCTTGCGGCTCTTGTAGACCATGGGCTCCGGCGGGAGGTAGTCCGCGCCGTACTTCTGCCCGATGAACTCACGCACCTGCGTCACGGCGTCGTCCGACAGACGCGTGGAGTCCGTGCGCATGTACGTGATGAGCGCCGTCTGGCCCTCCTCACCCAGCGGCACGCCTTCGTACAGCTTCT
Organism: Corallococcus llansteffanensis; assembly: GCF_003612055.1. Taxonomy (GTDB): domain Bacteria; phylum Myxococcota; class Myxococcia; order Myxococcales; family Myxococcaceae; genus Corallococcus; species Corallococcus llansteffanensis. The sequence goes on along the minus strand of NZ_RAWB01000164.1, from coordinate 7,996 downwards.
GCGCCAGCGTCATCGTCTTCTTGGCGGTGAAGTGCAGCCGGTTCGCCGCCTCCTGCTGGAGCTTGGAGGTGATGAAGGGCGCGGGCGCGTTGCGGCGGCGCTCCTTGCGGTCCACCTTGGTCACGGTGAAGGGCGCGTCCTTCAGCTCCGCGACGAGCCCGTCCGTGGTGGCGCGGTCCTTCAGCTCCACCTTCTTGCCGTCCACGCGGGACAGCTTCGCCTTGAAGGGCGGCGGCCCCTGCGGGCCCTGCACCAGCGCGTCCAGCGTCCAGTACTCCTCGGGCGTGAAGGCCTTGATCTCCGCCTCGCGCTCCACGATGAGGCGCACCGCCACGGACTGCACGCGGCCGGCGGACAGGCCGCGGCGGATCTTCTTCCAGAGCAGCGGCGAGATTTGATAGCCGACGAGCCGGTCCAGGATGCGCCGGGTCTGCTGCGAGTCGTAGTTGTCCTGGTTGAGCTCGCGCGGATTGGCGATGGCTTCCTGCACCGCCTTCTTGGTGATCTCGTTGAAGGTCACCCGGAGGGAGTCCGGGTGGGCCAGCTCCTCCTTGATGTGCCAGGCGATGGCCTCGCCCTCGCGGTCGGGGTCCGTCGCGAGGAACACGCGGTCCACCGTCCTGGCCGTCTTCTTCAGCTCGTTGAGGACCTTCTCCTTGCCCTTGATGACCGTGTACTCGGGCTTGAAGTCGTCCTCCACGTCGACGCCGATCTTGCTCTTGGGCAGATCCTTCACGTGCCCCACGGATGCCTTCACCGTGTAGCCAGAGCCCAGGTACTTCTTGATCGTCTTGGCCTTGGCGGGCGACTCCACCACCACCAGGTAGTGCGGGCCCTTGCCACGGCGCTCGGGGACTTCCTCCTCCGCGTCGGCATCCGCGTCCACGGTGGGCAAGTCCTCGCCGGCCGCGCCACGGCGGCGGGCCGCCGTCTTCTTCTTGGCCGAGGCCTTCTTCGCCGCCGTCTTCTTCTTGGCGGGCGCCTTCTTGGCCGCTGGCTTCTTGGAAGCCGCCTTCTTGGGCGTCTCCTCCGTCGCCGCTTCCGTCTGCGCCGCCTGTGTCTTCTTCCGCGTGGCCATGGCTCTCCTACCTCGGACTGCCTTCAAACCTTCTCGTACCGTTTACCCGGGTGCTGGACCACCAGCCCCGACAATTCCAACTCCACCAGGGCGCTCGTGAGCGCGGCGGGGGACAGCGGGCTGCCGGCGAGCACCTCGTCAAAAGACCGGGGAACCCTGTCCAACAGCCCATACGCCCCGCGCGCTTCCACCGACAGCGCCTCCCACCAACCTCCTTCACGCCCCGCGGGCACCGCCCGGCCGGGATGAACGCCCACCACCGCGCAGATCGCTTCGGCGGACGTGCATGCCCGGGCCCGTCCGTCCGCCAGCAGGGCGTTGCACCCCGCCGCCGCTGGCTGCCAGACGTCCCCGGGAAGGGCGAACACCGGACGGCCCTGCGCCCGGGCCGCGTCCGCCGTGTACAGGCTCCCGGACTCCAGCCCGGCCCGCATCACCAGCACCGCGTCCGACGCCCCAGCGATGAGTCGGTTGCGCCGGGGGAAGGTCGTCGTGCTCGCCCGGACCCCGGGCGGCAGCTCGCTGAAGAACACCCCGCCCCGCTCTAGGAAGTGGGGCAGCAGGCGGGCCTGGGCCGGGTCCAGCTGGTCCAGGGCCGAACCCAGGAAGGCCCACGTCTCCCCACCTGCATCCAGCGCGCCCCAATGGCACGCCCGGTCCACGCCCTCCGCCGCACCCGACACCACACCCACGCCCGCCTCCGAGACCTTCCGGGCGAACGTGCGCGCGAACGGCAGGAAGCCCTGGTCGGGGTGGCGGCTGCCCACCATCGCCAGCCGTCGCCGGGGCGGTCCGGGCTCTCCCCGGTAGAACAGGAGCGGGGGCGCGTCCTCCAGCCCCACCAACCGGGCGGGATGGGCCGGCGCGCCCGCGAAGGCCACCCGGATGCCCGCCACGGCGCAGGCGGACTCCACCTGCGAGGCCACGTCATCCAGCGCCGCGACGGTCGCCAGGCGCTGGCGGACGGCGGTGGGGACCGGAACGTCGGACACCCAGTCCCGCACGGGGGTGGACGCGAGGCGGGACAGGTCCCCTCCGGCGAACGCACGCACGGCCGCCAACGTCCGGGTCCCCAGGCCAGGGACGGCCCAGAGCGCCAGGCAGGCGCGGTGTTCTCCGGTGAGTGTGCCCGTGTCGGTGTCTGCCATACCCGTCCCCCGCCTGTTTCCCACCTATATAGAGGTGGACCCGGGAGGGGCGTGACACATAACACCGGACCATCGGTGGTCAAGCGGCCCGCCCATCCGCGGCGGGCCGGAATGCAGCTTTCCTGCCGCTTCCGAGCCCGGGGCTAGCGGCTGGCGGTGGGGGCTCCGTCCTTGCGCATGGTGGCGCGGTCGCCCGCGGAGACCTCCACCAGGGACCGGGTGAGGATGCAGTTGGAGGTCCGCTCGCGCACCTCGGTGACCATGCACTGGGCGACACCCTCCCACGGGTAGGCGCCCTGCTTGCTCTTGCCCACATCGCCCATCCGGACGTCGCTGCGGCCGAGCACGTCGAGGCTGGGGTCGCCCTTGCGCTCGATGGTGAAGACGTTGCCCACCTGGACGCCGTCCGCGGTGCCGCGGTCCACGACGATGAAGTGGTGCTCACCCAGCAGCGTCTGGCCCGGCGTCATCGGCGTCAGCACGTAGCCGGGGATCTCCTTGGCGTTGGGCTTGGGCGAGACGCGCTCCGACAGCCGCTCGCTGGACGGGCCCACGTAGTTGCCGCGCTCGATGGGGTCCCACGTCTCCGTGATGCGCGCGGTGACCACGTCGTTGTTGATGGCGATGACCTGCACCGTGCCCAGGAGCTCCGTGAGGAACCCGGCGCGGGCGCCCGTCACCGGGTGCTTCACCGGCTCCACGGTGTGGAAGATGACGTAGCGGTCCCCCACCTTGGCGCCCCCGCGCTTCTTGAAGCGCAGGTAGACCTTCTCCGGGGCCGACAGCATCAGCGCCTCGGAGGAGGAGCCTTCGATGCGGCCCGCCTCGTCCAGCTCCTTCGCCGTCACGAAGCCCTTGGTCGTCACGGGCCGCGAGGTGGACGGGTCGTAGCCGATCTTCCCCACCACCGACACCAGGCTGCCGCCGCTCACGTCCTGGGGCGCCTGCACGTCGTCGGAGGGCAGGTCACCCGCCTCCACGCGCGAGGGCACCTCTTCGCCGCCCGGGAAGAACTTCACGTTGTTGCCCGGGTAGATCCAGTGCGGGTTGGCGATCTGCGGGTTGTAGGACCAGACCTTGGGCCAGTACCAGGGGCTGCCCAGGTAGCGCTGGGACAGGTCCCACAGCGTGTCTCCGCCCTCCACGGTGTGCACCTGGCCGGGAGCGCTCTCGCGGCCCTGGGGAGCGCCGGGCGGGAGCGTGACGGAGGTGGGCCGCTCGGCGGCGTCGTCGGAGATGTCCTGCCCTTCCGTCTCCGGACTGGCCTGCTGCGGTTCCTCCTCTTGCGCGTCCTGCTGCTGGGCATGGGCCGTCCACGCCGGCGCGACGGCGAGGGGCACGAGCAGAGAGGCGAGGATCCGGGAGCGCATCGGACGACGTCCTTTCACGAAAGGGGCTTACGGCGAGAGCGCGGCGAGCCGCTGCTCCGCCTGCGTGGCGGCGGCCGTCCCCGGGAACTGGGTGACGACGCGAGTATAGAGGGCCCGGGCATCCACGGCCTGATTCAGCCGCACCCGGCACTCCGCGAGCCGGAGCATGCCGTCCAGGATGGCATCCCCGGCGGGGTAGGTCTTGATGAGCCGTTCGAACGTCTTCGCGGCGCTGGTCGGATCCTGGAGGCCCATCTGCCCCAGACCGGTGAAGTACAGCGCGTTGTCCGCGCGCGGGTGGCGGGGGTTCGCTTCCGCGAAGCGCGTGAGCTGATCCACGCCCCCCTCCACGTTGCCGGTGCGCAGGAGCGACACGGCGTGCTCGTACTCGGCTTCGAGGATGGCCGGATCCTTGTCCGGCACCCCGTCCGAGCGGGTCTGGGACGCCGGGGCGCCGCCCGACGAGCCCTCCGCCGGGCTGATGAACATCTCCATCTGGTCCGGATCCGGCTCCACCACCGGCACCGCCGTGGCGATGCGCGGGGCGGGCTCCTTCTTCGGCTTGAGCCGCACCACCGCCAGCTCCGCCGGGGCCAGCCCCAGCGCCTCGTCGCTGGCGTCTTCCTCCGACTTCGGCTTCGGGATCAGCGAAGCGGGCGTGGACGCGGGCGAGGCCACGTTCCGGGCGCGGGAGACGGCGTCGCGGTTCTCCAGCCGCTCCAGGCGCTCCACCAGCGTCGCCTGGGAGGCGCGCAGCGTGCGCACCTCCGCTTCCAGCCGCCCCACCTCCGCCTGGGAGGCGGCGGTGGTGGCGCAGGCGGTCGGCGCGCACAGCGCCACGGCGGCAAACAGGCGGAAGAAGAAGGGGCGCACCGGCACGAGCCTGGACGGAGGGGATTCCGCGTCGAGGATAGGAAGGCCGGTCGGAGACCGTCAAGAAAACGGCCGGTCTTGCAGGGGGACGCTAGAAGCGGTGTAGCACGAAATTGAGATGCCGGCCGGTGAGCCCCGCGTCCCGCCGGTGCGAGAAGAACCGCTCAGGCTCACACGCCGTACAAGCCTGTAGCACGTCCACGTGCTCCGGCTTGAGGCCCGCCTTCACCAGCGACGCCCTCACCGCGCGAGGCAGGTCCAGGTGGGGTTTGACGCCTTCGCGCACCACGTCCGGGCCGAAGCGCGCGCGGAAGCGGTCGCCCAGCTCCGGCGACACCTCGTAGCAGCACGCCTGGATGCACGGCCCCACCGCCGCGAGCAGTCGCTCCGGCCGCGAGCCCCGCGCCGCCAGCGCCTCCACCGCGCGGGCGCTGATCTCCAGGTCCGTGCCCTTCCAACCCGAGTGCACCGCCGCCACCCGGCGCCCCTCCGGATCCACCAGCAGCACCGGCACGCAGTCCGCGGTGCCCACCGCCACCCAGGTCCCCTCCCCTTGCGTCCACAGCGCGTCCGCCTCGCCGCGCGTCGGGCGCAGCTCGTCGTCCGCCTCACCCCGCGCTTCCAGCACCACGTCGCCGTGCACCTGGGACACCCGGCACAGCGCGCCCAGCTTCGCGCCCGCCGCCCGCGCCAGCCGCCCGTGGTTCTCCTCCACGCGCGAGCGCTCGTCGCCCACGGAGAACCCCAGGTTCAGCGACGCGTACGGCCCCTCCGACACGCCCCCCGCCCGGGTGGCGAAGCCGTGCGGCACCGGCAGCAGCGAGGACGTGAGGAATTCGGGCGTGGACCGGGTCGCGGACATGTGGGGGCATCTCTCCCTGGGCCGGGCCACGGGCGCAGCCGCTGAAAACGGGAACTCACTGGGTAACAGCAGCCTGGTTTCAATATTTCGACGTGAGTACGTTTGACAGGCCGTGTCACGCCGCTGACAATTTCTGGACACTCCGACACGCGGACAGGACGCGTGGGCCGGAGCAGACTGCGCCCCGCACATGGCCCTGGGTTCCGAGACGATTGGCAGGAAGCTCCTCTGGAGCATTGGCCTGCCAGGGTTGGTGGTGGCGTTGCTGGGCGTGGGGCACTTCTCGCGGGAGACGCGACAGGCGGTCCACGAGGGCACCCACCTGGAGGCGCTGGCGCTGGCGGAGTTCGTGGCCTCCACCTTCATCCTGCCGCAGGCGCCGGGCGCCGCGCCGCACGCGGCGGTGGCGGACGTGCTGGCGTCGGACACGCGGCTGTTCCGCTCCGTGGAGGACCTGCGGGTGCTGATGCCGAACGGGCGCATCCGGTGGAGCCGGCGCCCGGCCGAACAGGGCCATCCGCACCCGGAGGCCGAGCGGCTGTCGGCGACGGGGCCGGAGACGGCGCGCTCCAGCGAGAATGGCACGGAGGTGGTGCGCCCCCTGGGCGGCCCCGAGTGCTCCGGCTGTCATCCCAGCGAGGCCGCGCAGCGCATGGGCGTGTTGCAGGTGCGCCTGGGCCAGCCCGCGATGCACCGTCAGTTGCAGACGGTGTTCCGGGACGCGCTGGGGGCGATGGTGCTCTTCGTCGGCATCCTGGCGCTCGTCACGTGGCTGAGCCTGCGCTTCGTGCTCACGCGCCCGCTCAAGCGGCTGAGCGAGGCCATGGGGCGCGCGGAGTCCGGCGACCTGCTGGTGCGCGCGGACGCCCGGGGCACGGACGAGATCTCGCGGCTGGGCGCGGCCTTCAACCAGATGCTCGCGCGGCTCACCTCCATGAAGGTGGAGGAGATCGACACGCACCGCGACCTGGAGCTGGTGAAGGAGAAGCTGGCGCTCAAGGACGAGCTGGAGGAGCGCCTGCGGGAGCTGTCGCTGCTGTTCGACGTGGCGCGCTCGCTCAACACCACGTTGGAGCTGGACGAGCTGCTCTCGCGCATCACCCGCCTGGTGGTGGAGCGGCTGCACATCCCCGACTTCTCCATCATGCTCCTCAACGAGGAGGGCATGCTGGAGGTGAAGCACGCCTGGCCGCAGGACCGGGGCCTGGAGGGCCACATCTTCGCCGTGGGCGAGGGCGCGTGCGGACGGGCCGCCCAGTCGCGCAAGGCGGTGTACCTGCCGGACCTCGCCGACAGCACCAGCATCTTCACCCGGCGCGGCCTGCGCGGCACGGAGCAGGGCTCGCTCTTGTCCGTGCCCATGGTGCACGCGGAGACGCTGCTCGGCGTGATCAACTTCCAGCGGCAGGAGACGGCCTCGTTCTCCGGGGAGGAGATTGAGCTCTTCACGGCGGTGGCGGATCAGGCCGCCACGGCGGTGACGAACGCGCGGCTGCACGCGGAGACGGTGAAGCTCACGCTGACGGACGCGCTCACGGGCGTGCCCAACCGCCGTCACCTCTTCCAGCGGTTGGACCTGGAGCTGGCGCGGGCCCAGCGCTTCGGCGTGCCGCTGGCGCTGCTGATGGTGGACGTGGACCACTTCAAGCGGCTCAACGACCTGGCCGGACACCGGGCCGGCGACGAGACACTGCGCCGCGTCTCCGACGTGCTGCGCACCCGCGCGCGCAAGGTGGACACGCTGGGGCGCTACGGCGGCGAGGAGTTCGTGCTCCTGCTGCCCCAGGTCTCCAAGGCGACCGCCTTCGAGGTCGCGGAGACGCTGCGCCGCGCGGTGGCGGAGGCCGTCATGCTGAACCGGCCAGGCCTGCCCGGCGGGCACGTCACCGTGTCCATCGGCGTGTCGCACTACCCCACGGACGCCACCACGCAGGAGGCGCTCGTCGACTGCGCGGACTCGGCGCTCTATTGCAGCAAGCGCACGGGCCGCAACCGGGTGACGGCCTTCGAGGCCGGCATGGAGATGCACCCCGGCCGCGAGCGCAGCATCACCGCGCCACCCACCGACGCGCCCACCACGCCCCCGGCCCCGGCGGGCATCGCCAAGGCGTGAGGCGCTGCAAGCCGGCGCTCAGCGCTGGATGAGCGTGCGGACCACGGGCAGCATCAGGTCCGCCCACTCGTCGTAGCCCGCGGCGGACGGGTGGAAGCCATCCCCGCAGAAGAAGTCCGGCCGCCGGGGGATCATCTCGCGGCTGGCGGTGAAGAGGTCCACGAGGTGGAGCCCGTGCGAGCGGGCCACCGTGGCGATGGCGTCGTTGAAGGGCTCGATGCGCCCTTCGTACAGGGCGCTCGGCACCAGCTTCGCCACCGGCGCGAGCGCCATGTCCGCCAGGTTCACCACCACCATGGACGCGCCGGTCTGCTTCAGGCGGCGGGCGATGCGGTCCAGGTCGTCCTGGAACTCCGCCACCTCGGTGCCTCGCCAGAGGTCGTTGGTGCCCACGCCCAGGGTGATGAGCGTGGGCTGCAACGCGACGACGCGCTTGAGGGCGTGGTTGACGACGTCGCGGATGCGCGCCCCGCTCTGCCCCAGGTTGGTGTGGCCCACGGGGAGGCCGCCCTGCCGGAGGCGCGAGGCGAGCCGGTCGGGATAGCCCCCGCC
>NZ_RAWB01000163.1 GCF_003612055.1 Corallococcus llansteffanensis | reverse complement strand
TGACGGGGACGGTGAAGCTGCCGGACAACGTCGAGATGGTGATGCCGGGCGACAACATCGCGATCGAGGTGGAACTCATCACCCCGGTGGCCATGGAGAAGGAGCTGCGGTTCGCCGTTCGTGAGGGCGGCCGCACGGTGGGCGCGGGCGTCGTGGCGGAAATCATCGCGTAGCACTCAGGCCACCGGGCTCTCCGGAATGCCCTTCTGGGCAGTTCTGGAGAGCAGGTGGGAATCCAGTTGCAACCCATGGGGTGTGGTGGTACACACCGCGCCCCTTCGTTCCGAAGAAACGGTTCTCTGAAATCCAGGCGTTGACGGGCGTACCGCCTCTCGGTTCAGAGGTCGTTCAAAGAGGTTCTTTCGAATGGCGACACAGAAGATCCGCATCCGGTTGAAGGCGTACGACTCGAAGCTCCTGGACCAGAGTGCTGGGGAGATCGTCGAGACGGCCAAGCGCACGGGCGCCAAGGTGGCCGGTCCGATCCCCCTGCCGACGCGCATCAACAAGTTCACCGTGCTGCGTTCGCCGCACGTGGACAAGAAGAGCCGCGAGCAGTTCGAGATCCGCACGCACAAGCGCCTGCTCGATATCCTTGAGCCGACCCAGCAGACGCTGGATGCGCTGATGAAGCTGGATCTGTCTGCCGGCGTTGACGTCGAGATCAAGTCCTAGGAAGCGGGATGGCGTCGGAGTGGTTTCACTCTGACCCCCGAGGAAAGTGCCATGGCGAAGTTTGACGTAGTCGACCTGGATTTGAAGAAGGTTTCGGAGATCGAACTCTCCGACGATATCTTCGGTGCCGAGCAGAACACCCACCTGTTCTACGAGGTGGCGAAGATGCAGCAGATCAACCGGCGCCGGGGTACGGTCGGGGTGAAGAACACCTCGCTCGTCAGCGGCGGCGGTAAGAAGCCCTGGAAGCAGAAGGGCACCGGCCGGGCCCGTCAGGGTTCCATCCGCGCTTCCCACTGGGTGGGCGGCGGCAAGGCGATGGCTCCCAAGGCGCGTGACTACTTCTACCGTCCGCCGCGCAAGGTTCGTCGGGGGGCGCTGCGCGCCGTCCTGTCCCTGCGCGCCCAGGAGAAGCAGCTCATCATCCTGGACGGTTTCAAGCTGGATGCCCCGAAGTCGAAGCAGGCCTTCGAGGTCCTCACCCGGCGTCTGAAGCTCCAGAACGCGCTGATCATCGACGAGCGCGGCAACACCAACCTGCACCGCAGTGTGCGCAACCTGGCGAAGTTCGACGTGCTGCCGCCCGAGGGTCTGAACCTCGAGTCCGTGCTCAAGCACTCGCACCTCGTCCTGACGTCCGCGGCCGCCAAGGCGCTTGAGGGGTCCCTGTCATGAATCTGAACGACGTCATCAAGGGGCCGCTCATCACGGAGAAGCTGGACAAGGCCCGCGAGAAGTTCCGCCAGTACTCGTTCATCGTGGACCGCAAGGCCACGAAGCACGACGTGTCCCGCGCGGTGCAGGCCCTGTTCAAGGTCACGGTGGAGGGTGTCAACACCAACATCGTGCGCGGCAAGACGAAGCGGGTGGGCAAGAGCATCGGCCAGCGCCCCAACTTCAAGAAGGCGGTCGTCACCCTCAAGGAAGGTGACAAGATCGAACTCTTCGAGGGGGGGGCGGTCTGACGCCACTGGCGACAGATCAGCCTGAGACGAGGAACACACCATGGGCATCAAGAAGTACAAGCCGACCAGCGCCGCCCGCCGTCTGATGACGGTGTCCGACTTCGCGGACATCACCAAGGACTCGCCCGAGAAGGCCCTCACCGAGCCGCTCAAGCGCTCGGGTGGCCGCAACGTTCACGGGCACATCACCCGTCGTCACCAGGGTGGCGGTCACAAGCGTCGTTACCGCACCATCGACTTCAAGCGTCGGGACAAGGACGGCGTGCCTGCGAAGGTCGTCGCCGTCGAGTACGACCCGAACCGCACCGCGAACATCGCCCTCCTGCACTACGCGGACGGCGAGAAGCGCTACATCCTGGCCCCTGTCGGCCTGAGCGTGGGCGACACCGTCTTCGCCGGCGCCACCTCCGACATCCGGCCTGGCAACAGCCTCCCGCTGCAGAACATCCCGGTGGGCACCGTCATCCACAACGTGGAGCTGAAGCCGGGCCGTGGCGCCCAGGTCATCCGCTCCGCGGGCACTTCCGGCCAGCTGATGGCGAAGGAAGAGCGCTACGCCCAGGTCCGCATGCCGTCGGGCGCCGTGCGCAAGGTGCTCATCGAGTGCCGCGCCACCGTGGGCCAGGTGGGCAACATCGAGCACGAAATCATTCGCATCGGCAAGGCGGGCAAGAGCCGCTGGCTGGGCATCCGTCCCACCGTCCGCGGTCTGGCGATGAACCCCGTTGACCACCCGCACGGTGGTGGCGAAGGCAAGTCCGGCCAGGGTAACCCGCACCCGGTGTCTCCGTGGGGCAAGAAGACCAAGGGCCTCACCACGCGCACCAACAAGCGCACCGACAAATTCATCGTGAGCGGCCGCCGTCAGGGCGCGCGCAGCCAGTAAGAGGATTTGAAACATGGCTCGTTCGATCAAGAAGGGTCCGTTCGTCGATGATCACCTCCTCAAGAAGATCGAGGGGATGATCGCGGCGAACAAGAAGGCGGTCGTCAAGACCTGGTCCCGGCGCTCCACGATTCTCCCTGAGTTCGTGGGTCACACCTTCGCCGTGCACAACGGCAAGAAGTTCATTCCGGTGTTCGTCACGGAGAACATGGTGGGCCACAAGCTCGGCGAGTTCGCCCCGACGCGTACCTTCGGTGGCCACTCGGCGGAGAAGAAGGTCGCCAAGGCCCCGGGCAAGTAGCCCGTTCGCACGCCTGAGAGCCTGAGGAGATGACCATGGAGTCGACTGCACATCTGCGTCACCTGCGCATGAGCCCGCGCAAGCTTTCCCTCGTAGCGGCGCTCATCCGGGGCAAGCCTGTTGAGGCCGCCCTGAACATCCTGAAGTTCACCCCGCGCGCTGCTGCGCGGCCGGTGGAGAAGCTCATCAAGAGCGCCGTCGCGAACGCGACGGACTTGTCCAAGGGGCAGGTCGACGTGGATACCCTCTACGTCAAGACCATCTCCGTGGATCAGGCCGCCACCCAGCGCCGGTTCATGCCGCGCGCCATGGGGCGCGCGACGCCCATCCAGAAGAAGTCCGCCCACGTCCACGTCGTGTTGGCAGACGCCAAGAAGTAGGACCCGTCGGGCCCTGCCCGGACGCACCAAGGAGAATCAGTTTGGGACAGAAAGTACATCCGATCGGGTTCCGGCTCGGCGTCATCAAGACCTGGGACTCCAAGTGGTTCGAGCACAAGAACTACGCCCAGTGGCTCCACGAGGACATTCGCATCCGCGAGTTCGTGAAGAAGTCACTGAACCACGCGGGCGTCTCCAAGGTGGAGATTGAGCGCGCCGCCAACAAGGTGAAGGTCAACGTCCACACCGCTCGGCCGGGCATCGTCATCGGCAAGCGCGGCGCGGGCATCGAGACCGTCAAGAAGGACCTGCAGCAGTTCACCAAGAACGAGGTCTTCCTGAACATCGTCGAGGTCCGCAAGGCCGAGACGGACGCGCAGCTCGTGGCGGAGAACATCGCCACGCAGCTCGAGCGCCGCATTGCCTTCCGCCGCGCCATGAAGAAGGCGCTGCAGACGGCGATGAAGTTCGGGGCCAAGGGCATCCGTATTGCCTGCTCGGGTCGCCTGGGTGGCGCCGAGATGGCGCGCTACGAGTGGTACCGCGAGGGCCGCGTGCCCCTGCACACCCTTCGTGCGGACATCGACTTCGGCTTCGCCGAGGCCAAGACGACCTACGGCAAGATTGGCTGCAAGGTCTGGATCTGCAAGGGCGAGGTCCTCCCGGGCAAGGGCGGCCAGGCCCCCCTGCCCACCAACCGGTAAGACGCCCTCCGCGGGGTGGGTTGAAAGACCCGCCCTGCCCGTGAGGCACGAAGGACAGCGACGATGCTTCAGCCTGCTCGAACCAAATACCGAAAGATGCAGAAGGGCCGCATGGGCGGCGCGGCCCACCGGGGCAGCGACCTCACGTATGGTGAGTTCGGCCTGGTGAGCCTCCAGCCGGGCTGGATCACCTCGCGGCAGATCGAGGCGGCCCGTATCGCGATGACCCGCCACGTGAAGCGCGGTGGCAAGATCTGGATCCGGATCTTCCCGGACAAGCCCATCACGAAGAAGCCCGCCGAGACCCGAATGGGTACCGGCAAGGGTGGCGTGGAGTACTACGTCGCGGTGGTCAAGCCGGGTCGCGTCCTCTACGAGATGGAGGGCATGACGAACGAGATCGCCAGAGGGGCGCTGAAGCTGGCGCAGGCGAAGCTGCCGCTGCTCACCAAGATCGTGCAGCGCAAGGATCTCTCGCTGTAGTCACGCACCGCGGCGGGCGTCCCACCTGGTAACAGGGGAGGACGTCCGCATCGCGCCGAGGAGACAAGATGGCGACTGCGAAGGAATTGAAGGACCTGTCGACGGACGACCTGCAGAATCGCGCGAAGGAACTGCGCGACACGCTGGTCCAGGATCGACTGAAGCGCCGGACCGGCTCGCTGGACAGCCCTGCTGAGGGCGTGCAGCATCGCAAGGATCTGGCCCGCATCCTCACCGTTCTGGGCGAGAAGGCCCGGGCCGCGAAGGCGGGGTAGTTGTAGCAGTGCATCCGCGATGGCGTCCGGCCTCACCGGGCGTCCGCGGCCATCCGGGCAGAGGGCCCGGGTGCATGACAGACAGTGAGAACCAACATGGCTGAAGCGACCGAAACGCCCGCTGCCGAGACCTCCACCCGGGGTCGTCCCAAGACCCGCGTGGGCATCGTCACCTCCAACAAGATGCAGAAGACGGTGGTCGTCACCGTCCAGCGCCGCGCTCCCCATCCGAAGTACGGGAAGATCATGAGCCTGCGCGAGAAGTACAAGGCGCACGTCGAGGATCACGACTACCCGAAGAAGGTCACCATCAACGAGGGTGACCGGGTGCGCATCGCCGAGACCAAGCCCGCTTCGAAGGACAAGCGTTGGCGCGTGGTCGAGGTGTTGGAGAAGAGCAAGAACGTCTAGGTAGGCCACACCGGGTCCGCACGCCATGAAGCGGGCGGCCTGGTTCGAGCAAGAGGAGACTTCACATGATTCAGATGCAGAGTGTGCTCGATGTGGCCGACAACTCGGGCGCCAAGAAGGTGTTTTGCATCAAGGTTCTCGGCGGCTCCAAGCGCAAGTATGCCTCCATCGGCGACGTGATTGTCGTGTCGATCCGTGAGGCGCTGCCCAACTCCAAGGTGAAGAAGGGTGACGTGGCCAAGGCCGTCATCGTCCGCACCCGTCGCGAGGTGGGTCGTGCGGATGGCAGCTACATCAAGTTCGACGGCAACTCGGCGGTCCTCATCAACAAGGACCTGGAGCCCATCGGGACGCGCATCTTTGGGCCGGTCGCCCGTGAGCTGCGTGCCCGCAAGTTCATGAAGATCATCTCGCTGGCGCCCGAGGTCCTCTAAGAGGACGCAGGTCTGACGGCGAACAGCCAGAGTGAGGAAGCCATGCAGAAGCTGAAAGTCGGTGACACGATCCAGGTCATCTCCGGGTCCGAGCGCTCGGAGAAGACGCCGGCGACGAAGCGCGGCAAGGTGCTGAAGGTCGACCGGGAGGCGGGCCGCGTGACGGTCGAGGGCCTGCGCCTGGTCAAGCGCCACATGCGCAAGACGCCGCAGAGCCCCGAGGGCGGCATCATTGAGAAGCCGGGCACCATCGCGCTCTCGAACGTCCAGGTGGTGTGCGCCAAGTGTGACAAGCCGACCCGCGTCGGCATCCGCACGGAGGGCGAGTCCCTCAAGCGGTTCTGCAAGCAGTGTGACGCCCTGATTGACTAGGGGTCCGTGTTCGGGCATGTATGCGCGCCCCTTGACCCACCTTGAGGTGGGGCAGGCGGGCGTGCACGTCTGGAAGGCTGAAATTGTTGAGCCTTCCAGGTGTTTCCAGGTTCCAGAAGAAGGACTGATCGGGCGCGCTGGGTCCACGACGGCGCTCCGAAGCAGAGGACTGAAAAATGGCTGACGAGAAGAAGGCCGAACCGAAGGAAAAGAAGGAAAAGAAGCGCGGCCGCAAGGAAGAAGCCAAGAAGGTCGGCTTCGCCGCGAACATCGAGGAGGGCCTGAAGGCCCGCTCGGCGCGTCTGAAGGACCGCTTCCGCAAGGAAGGCGTTCCCGCGCTGATGAAGGAGCTGGGGCTCAACAACCCCATGGAAGTGCCGCGGCTGGAGAAGATCGTCGTCAACATGGGTCTGGGCGAGGCGCTCGCCAACAACAAGATCCTGGAGTCGGCGGTGGACCAGCTTGCAGCCATCACCGGCCAGAAGCCGGTCGTGACGCGCGCGCGCAAGTCCATCGCGAACTTCAAGCTGCGCCAGGGCCAGGCCATCGGTGCTGCGGTCACGCTGCGCGGCGACCGTATGTTCGAGTTCATGGACCGTCTGATCTCCGTCGCGCTGCCGCGCGTGCGTGACTTCAAGGGCGTGTCCCCGAAGGCCTTCGACGGGAAGGGCAACTACACGCTCGGAGTGCGCGAGCAGATCATCTTCCCGGAAATCAACTACGATCAGATCGAGAAGGTGAAGGGGCTCAACATCAGCTTCGTCACCACCGCCCCGAACGACGAGCAGGGACTGGCGCTGATGCGTCACTTCGGCATGCCGTTCCGTCAGTAGGACCGAGTTCAGGACTCCCATCGATCATGGCCAAGCTCTCCAAGATTGCCCAGGCAAAGCGCAAGCTGAAGTTCCCCGTGCGCCAGTACAACCGCTGCCCGCTGTGCGGTCGTCCTCGCGCCTTCCTGCGCAAGTTCAAGATGTGCCGTATCTGCCTGCGCCACCGTGCGCTGCGCGGCGAGATCACCGGCGTCACCAAGTCGTCCTGGTAGGCGCTGGACCCGCGGTGCCGGCCCTGTCCTGAAGAGGGCGGGGCGTCACACCGCTGAAAGAGAAGAGCAGTGGCGGTCACCACGAACCCCCGGGATGGGCCCGGCAGGCGTAGTGGCTGCAAGCGCGGAGTCGCCCTGAAGGGGACGCCGCTTCGGAAGGTGTTTCATGCCGGTCAATGATCCCGTTGGCGACATGCTGACCCGCCTGCGCAATGCTTCTCGCGCGCGGCACGACAAGGTCGTCATCCCCCACTCGAAGCTCAAGGTCGAGATCGTCAAGGTCCTCAAGGACGAGGGCTATATTGGCGACTTCACCATCCACGAGCTCGCGCCGCAGAGCGAGATCTCCGTCCAGCTGAAGTACGGCCCGGACCGCAGCCCTGCCATCACCGGCATCCACCGTGTGTCGAAGCCCGGTCTGCGCCGCTACGTGGCGGTCCGCGAGATCCCGCAGGTGCTGGGAGGCATGGGCATCTCCATCCTCTCCACTTCGCGCGGCATCCTGGTGGACACCGAGGCCCGGAAGCAGAAGGTCGGCGGCGAGCTGCTCTGCAAGGTCTACTAGCCAGGAGTCTGGGTGTTGCGCCCCGCGAGGAGCGCGCCCCAGGCGACGACAGCACGAGGCAATCATGAGTCGGATTGGAAAACTGGCGATCAAGCTTGGCGACAAGACGAAGGTCAATGTCGCCAACCAGCAGGTCAACTTCGAAGGCCCCAAGGGCAAGCTGTCCGTCAGGCTCCCCGCCAAGGTGAAGGTGGAGGTGAAGGACGGCCAGGTGACGGTGCAGCGCGAGGACGATTCTCGCGAGGCCCGCAGCCTCCACGGCCTGACGCGCACCATCCTCGCCAATGCGGCGAAGGGTGTGTCGACGGGCTTCGAGAAGCGCCTGGACATCCGCGGCGTTGGTTTCCGCGCGGAAGTGAAGGGCAAGGCGATCCACTTCTCGCTCGGCTACTCGCACCCGGTGGTGTTCAACCTGCCGGAAGGCGTGACGGCGGAAGTCGACAAGGCGTCTCGCACCGAGGACAGCCTTCCCACGGTGGGGCTGACGCTCCGCTCGGCGGACAAGGAAGCCCTGGGCGCCACGGCGGTCAACATCCGCTCGCTGCGTCCGCCGGAGCCCTATAAGGGCAAGGGCATCAAGTACGCCGAGGAGCGCATCCGTCGCAAGGAGGGCAAGACCGGTACGACGTAGTCTTCGTCCCGTCTTCGCCGATAGTTCAACCCTGCCAGGCCCTGGGGCCAGGCGGAATCATCCGGCGGCGGAAGGCCGCATCGCCGCCGGACGGAAAAGGAAGCAGCCATGTCCAAGGTCGATCAGCGTCTCAAGAGGAAGAACCGCATCCGCAAGAAGCTCTCGGGAACCACCGAGCGCCCGCGGCTTACGGTGTACAAGAGCCTCAAGCACATCTACGCGCAGGTGGTGGACGATTCCACCGGCCGCACGCTGGCGTATGCTTCGTCCCTGTCCAAGGAGCTGAAGGGCAAGGACGAGGGCGACAAGAAGGCCGACGCCAAGCGGGTGGGTTCTCTCATCGCGGAGAAGTGCAAGGCCGCCAATGTCGACGCGGTGGTTTTCGACCGCAACGGCTTCCCCTACCATGGGCGCATCGCTGCCGTGGCCGACGCCGCGCGCGAAGCCGGCCTGAAGTTCTAGGTACCAGAAAGGAATTCCTCAAGTGGCAACTCCGATCAATCCGAACGATCTGGACCTGACCGACCGCGTGGTGAACATCAACCGCGTGGCCAAGGTGGTGAAGGGTGGCCGTCGGTTCTCGTTCGCCGCGCTCGTCGTGGTGGGCGATGGCAACGGGCACGTGGGCGTGGGCCTGGGCAAGGCCAACGAAGTCCCCGAGGCCATCCGCAAGGGCGGCGAGAACGCGAAGAAGAACCTGTTCCGCGTTCCGCGCATGGGTCACACCATTCCGCACGAGATCCTGGGGCACTTCGGTGCCGGCTGGGTGCTCCTGAAGCCGGCCAGCGAAGGTACGGGCGTCATCGCTGGCGGTGCGGTGCGCGCGGTCCTCGAGGCGGCGGGCATCCGCAACATCCTGACCAAGAGCCAGGGTTCGCGGAATCCGCACAACGTGCTGAAGGCCACCGTCGCCGGCCTGAAGCTGCTGCGCAGCGCGGAGCAGGTCGCGCGGCTGCGTGGCAAGGACGTCGAGACGCAGAAGCTCGCGGGCGAGGCGAGGGGCTAGCCATGGCGCTCAAGGTCAAGCTGATGAAGAGCTTCTCGGGTTCTTCCGAGGACATGCTGGCCACCATCCGTGGCCTCGGTCTGAAGAAGTTCGGTGACGAGCGGCTGTTGAAGGACACCCCGGCGGTGCGCGGCATGGTGTTCAAGGTGAAGCACCTGGTCTCCCTGGAGACGGTCACCCAGGAGGCCCCGGCGCCCAAGCGTCGCAAGCCCCGGAAGATCGTCACCCGGGACCGCGCCCTGGAGCGCCTGGCCGCCAAGGCCAAGGCCTGAGGAACGAGGATCCAACATGAGTGTCCTGACAAACCTGAAGCGTCCCGAGGGCTCCTGGCACCGCAAGAAGCGCGTCGGTCGTGGCCAGGGTAGCGGCCTCGGCAAGACGGCCGGCCGCGGCGGCAAGGGCCAGAAGGCCCGCTCCGGCAACATGCGGTTCGAAGGCTTCGAAGGCGGTCAGAGCCCGCTGCAGCGCCGCCTGCCGAAGTTCGGTTTCAACCCGCCCAACCGCACCGTGTACGCGGTGGTGAACCTGGGTGACCTGGAGCACGTGTTCGACGCGGGCGCCACGGTGGACGAGGCCGCGCTGAAGCAGGCGGGCCTGGTCAAGGGTCGTTATGACGGTGTGAAGGTTCTGGCCCACGGGGAGCTCGCCAAGAAGCTCACCGTGCGCGTGAACAAGGTGTCCGCGGCGGCTCGCGAGAACATCGAGAAGGCGGGGGGCTCCGTGGAGGAGCTTCCGCTGATGGCGCACAAGCCCGAGTCGGCCGCCAAGGCCCATTCTGGCAAGGGCGTCAAGGCTCCTCGCCAGCCCCGGGCGTAGGCGTGATAGGCGCGCATCACGGTGATGTGGTGCGCGTCCTCAGCCTTGTGTAGGCTTCCGCGCCCCTTTCCGGAACCGGAGAGGGGCGTTTGTTGTTGCTGGCAGAACCTCTTGAAGAGGATGGCTTTCCCGTGGCCCTGAACGCCTTCGCCAATGTCTTCCGCATCGCGGAGCTGCGCAGCCGGCTTGCGTACACGCTCGTGCTGCTGTCCGTCTATCGCATCGGCATCTTCATCAACACGCCGGGCGTGGACCGCTCCGCGATGAACGCGTTCATGGACGCCCAGAAGCAATCGGGCGGCCTGGTGTCGCTGTTCAACCTCTTCTCCGGCGGCGCGCTGGAGCAGATGTCCATCTTCGGTCTGGGCATCATGCCGTACGTGAGCGCCTCCATCATCATCCAGCTGCTGGCGGTGGTGGTGCCCAGCCTGGAGCGGCTCCAGAAGGAAGGCGCCGCGGGCCGCCAGAAGATCAACCAGTACACCCGCTACGGCAGCATCGTGCTGTCGGTCGTGCAGGGTGTGGGCATCTCGCGGTGGCTGGCCTCGCTGGGCCGCTCCGACGCGGGCCAGGGCGGCTTCAACCAGGTGGTCGTGCCCAACGACAACCTCTGGTTCACCTTCATGACGGTCGTCAGCCTCACGGCGGGCACGGCCTTCATCATGTGGCTGGGCGAGCGCATCACCGAGCGCGGCATCGGCAACGGCATCTCGCTCATCATCTTCGCGGGCATCGTGGCGCGCGTGCTGCCCGGGGCGAAGCAACTGCTGGACCTGACGACGCAGGAAGTGGTGAACGCGGCTGCGGTGCTGGGCCTGCTGTTCTTCATGCTCCTCATCATCGGCGTGGTGGTCTACGTGGAGCGGGGCATGCGGCGGGTGCCCATCCAGTACGCCAAGCGCATGGCGGGCCGCCGGATGTTCGCGGGACAGGCGACGTACTTCCCGATGAAGGTGAATGCCTCGGGCGTGATTCCCCCCATCTTCGCCGGCGCGGTGCTGTCGTTCCCGGCGACGCTGGGCGCGTGGTTCCCCTTCCTGCAAGGCTTCCAGCGCAGCATCGAGGGCAACCTCTGGGTCTACAACGGCCTGTTCGTGCTGCTGGTGGTGTTCTTCTCCTACTTCTACACGGCGCTCACCTTCCGGCCGGATGACGTGGCGGACAACATCAAGAAGCAGGGTGGCTACATCCCCGGCATCCGCCCGGGTCGTCAGACGGCGGAGTTCATCGAGCGCGTGCTGAATCGGCTCACGTTCGGTGGCGCCATCTACCTGGCCATCATCTGCGTGATTCCGTCAGTCATCAGCAGCGTGCTGGGGGTGCGCTTCACGTTCGGTGGCACGGCGCTCCTCATCGTGGTGGGCGTGGCGCTGGACACGGTTCAGCAGATCGAGGGCCATCTCATCAGCCGCAACTACGAAGGCTTCGCGGGTCCGCGTGGTCCGCGCATCCGCGGTCGGGTTCGCGTGGCGGCCTGACGGCTGGTGGCTGTGTTCCGGGCGCCTCTCTCCAATGGTGGGGAGGGGCGCCTCGTCGTTCAAGGATGGACGCTGGTGCAAAGGAGCGACATGAACCTCATCCTGTTGGGGCCGCCGAACGCCGGGAAGGGAACCCAGGCGAAGAAGCTCTACGCGGACTTCCACATCCCGCAGATCTCCACCGGGGACATCCTGCGCAAGGCCGTGAAGGATGGCACGGCGCTGGGCAAGGTCGCCGGGCCGTTGATGGCCGCGGGGCAGTACGTGCCGGACGACGTCGTCATCGGCATCGTGGAAGAGCGGCTGAAGGAGCCGGACGTGGCCCAGGGCTTCGTGCTCGACGGCTTCCCACGCACCCCCGGGCAGGCGGACGCACTGGACCGGATGCTCACCCGGTTGGGCCGCCAACTGGACGCGGTCGTGTCCCTGGAGGTCCCTCACTCCACGCTCGTCGAGCGCGGGTCCGGGCGGCGCGTGTGTCCCAATGACGGGGCCGTCTACCACGTCACCCAGAGCCCTCCGAAGCGCGCGGGTCTGTGCGACAAGTGCAGCTCCGAACTCGTGCAGCGCGAGGACGACACGCCCGAGGTCATCGAGCGGCGCCTGCGGAAGTACGACGCGGAGACGTCCCCCCTGAAGGACTTCTACGCCCAGAAGGGGCTCCTCAAGAGCGTGGACGGCGTCGGGTCTCCCGAGGGCATCTACGAGGAGATCAAGAAGGCCGCCGGTCGTTCTGCCTGAGCAGGTACCAGGCAGCGGGGCAGGGCCGGGAAGGTCCGGACTCCCGTCCCACCGGTCGCGGGTTCCTGAAAGCAGCATGCTGGTAGTGAAAGAGGCGCCAGGCCGGCGTCCAAGGGTTACCACGGCTTCCCGGGGGCTTTGCGCCTCGGGGAACCCGGATACGCCGAGGTTGGTGGCCCTGGAGGGCGAGTGGACGGCCGTCACGGTGGACGGCAAGTTGTCCGCGCACTTCGAGCACACCATCCTGACCTGGAGCGGGGCTGGAAGTGCTCACCCCGTGATCCTGATGGCTCCCGGACCCAGGGTGAAATAGGGTGATGTCAGGGGCTGTTGATAGGAGTCCCAGTTTCGATTCGCGCGGCGCTTGCTACTTACGGACCAAAGTGTTATCCCGCCGCGCTTCCAGAAGGTTCGTGGTCCGGGAAGAAGGTTGACGCTTGCCGAAGGATGATTCCATCGAAGTCGAGGGGACCGTCATGGAACCCCTACCGAACGCGATGTTCCGCGTGGTGCTGGACAACGGCCACAAGGTCCTCGCGCACATCTCGGGCAAGATGCGGATGCACTTCATCCGCATCCTCCCGGGCGACAAGGTGAAGGTCGAGTTGTCTCCGTATGACCTGACCCGCGGACGGATCACGTACCGGGCCAAGTAATTCGTGCCGGCCGCCTTCGCGGACCGGCTGTTGTGTTTTCTCCGCTGAAGGAAGGAAGTTCGCTCCATGAAGGTTCGGGCGTCCGTCAAGAAGATCTGCGACAAGTGCAAGGTTGTCCGCCGCAAGGGCATCGTGCGCGTCATCTGCGCTTCCAACCCCCGGCACAAGCAGCGCCAGGGCTAACGGTCCCCCAGGGACCGTAAGCCTCAGACCAACTCCAAAACGAAGGAAGACCGAAGATGGCTCGTATCGCCGGCATCGATCTGCCGCCCAACAAGCGTGCGGTGATCTCGCTCCAGTACATCTACGGGATCGGTAACAAGACCGCGCACGATATCATCGAGGCGGCGGGCATCGATCTCACCACTCGGACAAAGGACCTCACCGAGGAGCAGGCTCGAAAGATCCGTGAGATCATCGAGGCGAGCTACAAGGTCGAGGGTGACCTCCGGCGCGAAGTGACCATGAACATCAAGCGGCTCATGGACCTGGGATGCTACCGGGGTCTGCGTCACCGCAAGGGTCTTCCGGTTCGCGGCCAGCGCACCCACACGAATGCGCGTACCCGCAAGGGTCCCAAGCGCGGCATCGTTCGCGCGAAGCCGGCCGCTCCGGCCCGCTAAACCCTCTGGCGCCCGCAGCCTCCTTTCGTGAGGCGCGGGCGTTGATCACCTACTCCCAGGAGCAGCGATTCACATGGCTGACGAGATCAATACCGCCGCCGCGCCGGCCGGTGCCGAGGGCGGCGAGGCCCCTGCGGCGAAGAAGAACAAGCGCAAGGGCAAGAAGAACATCCTCAACGGCGTGGTCCACATCCAGTCCACGTTCAACAACACCATCATCACGATCACGGACGTGTCCGGGAACGTGATCTCCTGGTCGTCGGCCGGGGCGCGCGGCTTCAAGGGCAGCCGCAAGTCCACGCCGTTCGCGGCGCAGGTGGCCGCTGGCGATGCCGCGGCGAAGGCGATGGAGCACGGCCTCAAGACCGTGACGGTGTTCGTGAAGGGCCCGGGCGCGGGCCGTGAGTCGGCGCTGCGCGCGCTGGCCGCCGCCGGCCTGAAGATCAGCCTCATCCGCGACGTGACGCCCATCCCGCACAACGGCTGCCGTCAGCCCAAGCGCCGTCGCGTCTAATCACCGCTTCGGGCCAGGCTCGCGTCCTCGCGAGCCGGCTCCAGACCATCTGCAAGGAGAATTTCCGTGGCCCGTTACACCGCGAGCGCCTGCCGTATCTGCCGGCGTGAGAACCTGAAGATGTACCTCAAGGGCGACCGTTGCTACACGGACAAGTGCGCCATCGAGCGCCGCCCCTATCCCCCCGGTCAGCATGGCCAGGGCCGCGTGAAGTTCTCCGGCTACGGCGTGCAGCTGCGCGAGAAGCAGAAGGTCAAGCGCATGTACGGCCTGCTCGAGAACCAGTTCCGCGGGTACTACCACCGCGCGTCCGCGGCCAAGGGCAAGACGGGTGAGAACCTGCTGCAGCAGCTGGAGCTCCGCCTGGACAACGTGGTGTTCCGCATGGGCTTCGCGGACACGCGCAACGAGGCGCGCCAGCTGGTGCGTCACGGTCACTTCCAGGTCAACGGTCGCCGGGTGAACATCCCGTCGTTCTCCGTGAAGCCGGGCAGCGCCGTGGAAGTGCTGGAGAAGAGCCGCAAGGTGCTGCGGATCTCCGAGGCGCTGGAGACGGTGGACCGCCGTGGCGTTCCCCAGTGGATCGACCTGGACAAGAAGGCGTTCAAGGGCACGGTGAAGACGGTCCCGAACCGCGAGGACCTGACCATGCCGATCCAGGAGCAGCTGATCGTCGAGTTGTACTCGAAGTAGTCCTGGGTGCCGGGCCCGCTTCCTCGGGCCCCTCCCTCAGTGGACGCCCTGGCCGATGTGGCCGGGGCGTCATTGCTTTGGTCGTCCGGAATATGCGCCCTGCGCGCGCCGGCCGACGCCGTTAGGCAGTCCCCCGCGTGCCCGTCCTCCCGTCACTCCGGCGGGGATGTTGGTGATGGCGCACGACCCGAGGAGCAGCACACATGGCTGACACGTTCGTTGCGAAGAACTGGCGCGACCTCATCAAGCCGCGCCGCATGGAAGTGGATCAGGACTCGCTGAGCACCACGTACGGGAAGTTCGTGGCGGAGCCGCTGGAGCGCGGCTTCGGAACGACGCTGGGCAACTCGCTGCGGCGGGTGCTGCTGTCGTCGCTGCAGGGCGCGGCCATCACGTCCGTGAAGATTGAAGGCGTGGACCACGAGTTCACGACCATCCCCGAGGTGGCCGAGGACGTCACGGACGTCGTGTTGAACCTGAAGGAGGTCCTCCTCCGGATGCACACGAACGAGCCGAAGACGCTGCGCATCGAGGTGGAGGGCCCCAAGGAGGTCAAGGCGGGCGACCTCATCGCGGACGCGGACGTGGAGATCCTCAACCCGGGTCACCACATCTGCACCGTGTCCGAGGGTGGCAAGGTGCGCATGGAACTGTCGTGCCGCCGGGGCCGTGGCTACGTCGCCGCGTCCACCAACAAGGTGCCGGGCGCGCCCATCGGGACGATCCCCATCGACTCGCTCTTCTCGCCCATCCGCAAGGTGAACTACCAGGTCACCAACGCGCGCGTCGGTCAGGTCACGGACTTCGACAAGCTGTCGCTCGAGGTGTGGACGGACGGCTCCGTGGTGCCGCAGGACGCGGTGGCGTACGCGGCGAAGATCATCAAGGAGCAGCTCACGGTGTTCGTGAACTTCGACGAGACCGAGGAGCCGGTCGTCGCCGAGGCGCCGAAGGAAGAGGCCAAGCTCAACGAGAACCTGTTCCGCTCGGTGGATGAGCTGGAGCTGTCCGTGCGCTCGGCCAACTGCCTGCAGCAAGCGAACATCAAGTCCATCGGTGACCTGGTCCAGCGCACCGAGGCGGAGATGCTCAAGACGAAGAACTTCGGCCGCAAGTCCTTGAAGGAGATCAAGGAGATCCTCGCGGAGATGGGCCTGTCGCTGGGCATGAAGCTGGAGAACTGGCCGCCGAAGAACGCGCCGGCTCCCGCGGCGCCCAAGGCCTAGTCGCAGTCGTTTCCCGTCGTCGCAGCACCTGTCCCGCATCCCACCGACACGGCTTCACGGTGGCGCGGGGCAGGGGGCCCTGGTACACAGGGCCCGATTCAACGGCGGCCCCCGGTGTCGGGGCCGTCCTTCC
Organism: Corallococcus llansteffanensis; assembly: GCF_003612055.1. Lineage (GTDB taxonomy): Bacteria > Myxococcota > Myxococcia > Myxococcales > Myxococcaceae > Corallococcus > Corallococcus llansteffanensis. The sequence continues at coordinate 1,163 of NZ_RAWB01000163.1, read as the reverse complement.
CACCCGGTACCTGACACGGCCGGAGTGGTGGGGTTCTCAACGAGGCCCCGGAGCACGCGCATGCGCCACAAGGTCGGACAAAGGAAGCTGCACCGCACCACGAGCCACCGGCTCGCGATGCTCAACAACATGGTCACCTCGCTGCTGGAGCACGGGGCCATCCGCACCACCGTTCCGAAGGCCAAGGAAGTCCGGCCGCTGGCGGAGCGCATCATCACCCTGGCCAAGCGCGGGGGCCTGTCCAACGTGCGCCTCGCGGCTCGCACCGTGAAGGACCGCGTGGTCCTCCAGAAGGTGTTCAGCGAGTACAAGGAGCGTTACGCCTCCCGTCCGGGTGGCTATACCCGCATCATTCGCCTGGGCTTCCGCCGGGGCGACGCCGCGGAGATGGCCCTCATCGAGCTGGTGGACCGTCCCGCGAAGGCCCCGGCCGCCGCCGAGACCGAAGCGCCCGCCGAGACGAAGTCCGAGGGCTAGCCGCCCGCAGTCCCACGTCGGGGCTGTAACAGCACCCAGGGCGCCTTCCCGAGTCGGGAGGGCGCCCTTCGTGTTTCCGGGGCCCGGAGGCCCCGCGACAGGACGCCGGACTACTTCTTCGGCGCGAGCAGGCGCTGCCACTCCACCTGGAGGTCCTGGGTGAGGTCCGCGTTGTCGTCCGGGCTGCGCATCTTCAGCGACTGGAAACGCAGGTCCGCGGGCGCGGTGACGCCGCCGGCGCCCAGGAGCTGCTTGGGGGTGATGGTGACGAAGTTGCCGGGCTGCACCTCCGCCACCGCGGCCCGGTACTGCTCGTTCACGATGATGGTGACGTCGCGCCAGACGTCCTGGCTCTCGTTCCAGATGGTCACCGAGGGCCGGTCCAGCTTGTCGCTGAGCACCAGGCGCGCGTCCATGTCCCCCGTCTCCAGGGAGCGGCCCGGACACGCGATGGCGAAGCTGGCGATGGACAGCACCACCCAGCCCGCGACGATGCCGGCCTTGTACTTGAAGAAGCGGTCGCTCTGGCGGAAGCCCGCCACCTGCTCCTTGAGGACGGAGAAGGTGTTGAGGACGACGTTGGAGGCCTCCGAGGCGACGCGCTTGCCCAGCGGGCCTTCCACCTTCTGCTTCTCCAGGGGCTCCGTGCGCGCGGCGCTCACGGCGCGCATGCCGGGGCTCGTGGC
>NZ_RAWB01000162.1 GCF_003612055.1 Corallococcus llansteffanensis | reverse complement strand
GCGCTGGAGGGGGGCTTGGGCGGCGCACCCGGGCCCGGCGCCGGACGTGGCCCGTTCATCTGGAGGTTCGTGGGCGGTCCCGCGGGTGGCCGGGCCGTGGGTGCCGCCGCGGCGGGCCGCTGCGCGGGGTTGCCGGTGGGGGAAGGCCCGGCATGCCCGTTCACGGGCCTGCCTCCCTGTGCCACGCCGTTCGGTGTCGGACCGCGCCCCAGCACGGTGTTGTTGCCATTGTCAGACATGATGGTCGTTCCCCTCTAGCGACGTGGCTTGCGTCCGTTGAAGTACTGAAGGCGTACGTCTGCTTGCGCGTAGGCGTCCTGCACGAGCCCCTGGAAGCCGTCCTCCCCGAAGGCGCTGCGGCATGTGGCTTCCGCGACATCGAGCAGCATGGGAAAGCCCTGCTCCGGGCGGAGCACGCTGTCCGCGATGGCCACGCACGCGGCCATGTGGGCGTGCTTGACGTGCGCGTAGAAGATGCGGGGCGGGGCGTTGTTCGAGGCGCGGAACAGGCCCATCACCACCTGATGGCAGTACTTCTTCACGAACTCCCGTGCCAGCACGAGCCCGTCCGTGTCGTACTGCCACCCTTCCAGGATGTCCCTGCCCGCGCGCTCCATCGACTCGAGGATGACGAACTCCCCGGCATCGAGCGCATGGCCCATGGTGAGGAACCCCCGGTCCTCCATCCGCGCGGACACGAAGACGAAGCGGGGGTGCTCCTCCATGAGCCGGGTGAGCATCCCGAGCGACGCGGTCAGCAATCCCGTGTAGCCGGAGCCGGTGATGAGCTCATGGGTGATGGGATTGCCCTGACCCATTCGCCATTCCGCCTTCAGCTTCTCCACCAGGATGGCGCGCTCGGCGTAGGCGCGGATGCCTCGCCGGGCCAGTCGTGACAGGCTGTCTGGCCCATTGCGCCCTGGATGGGAGCGGTTCTGACGCATCTCGATGTACGCCGCCGCCTCCTGGTAGGGGTCGGGCGCGTCGACGGTCACCTCCCGGCGGAACAGTCGCTGCGAGAACGTGCCCGCGCTTCCGCCATAGCCAATCGCGGCGATGCCCAGCTGCGTGATGTCCAGGGGCAGCGTCTCGTGGGTCACCGAGATGCCATTGACAGCTTCGACCTGGCCGGCGAAGAGCAGGCCATCGTGGATGGCGGACAGCTCTTCGGGGCTCATGCGGTAGAGGCCCGCGCCCTCGGGAGCCTTGAGCCGGGTCTTCAGCTTGGGGAGCAGCTCCTGGCGGATGACGGACCGGAGCTGGTCCTCCTTGCGCATGGCGCCGCCAATCTCTTCCCGATAGCGCTGCATGATGGCCTGGAGGTCCAGGCCCTCGGCCCACGTCTCCAGGTTGAGCGTGCGTGACAGCTCCTCGCGGAACGAGCCGCGAAAGTCCTCGTCGCCCGTCAAATCCTCTTCATCATCGTCGTCCCAACGCCCGTGGCCACCCATGGTCACCCTGCTTCCTCACCAAGAAATGAAACGATGGAGAATCGGGGGCGGCCGTCCTCACGGCGGAGGATCCGCACGTAGGTTTCCGCCACCGCGAGGGGCAGCCCGAAGTGCTGCCCGAGCCTTTGCTCCTCCTGTCCCTCTGGCCCGTTGCGCAGGACCTCCCGTGCGAGCTTCGCGGGCGCGAGCCATTCCAATGCCAGCCGGTCCGCGCGCTGCTCCGACCGGGCCACGGTCCCCGTCCCGATGGCGCCGGAGGGGCCCCGGTCCATCAGGTGGATCTGCACTCCGATGGGCACGTCCTCGAGCGCGGAGGTCAAGGTCTCCTCCGGAGTAGGGGCGCGCTTCTCGTCCAGGACGTCCTGGATGCCCTCTCCGAAGAAGGCCAGCGCGCGCATGCGGGGCTGGAGATGGTCGAGCACGAAGTGGCCCACCTCGTGGGCCACCGTGAAGCGCTGCTCGTCCGGGCTGTCATTCTGGTCGAAGAAGACGAGCCCCTTGCCCTCCCACGCCACCATGCAGCCGTGCATCCGCCGGTAGCTGATCTCCACGTCCCTCCCGCGCTGGGCGAGCCACTGGCGCACCTTCTCCGAGGTCAGGCCTCGCAGCGGGACGGGCCTGACGCGCAGGAGCAGGGACACATCCAGCGCCAGGTCGCGGGGAAAGGTTTCCGGAAAAGGCAGGCCACTGGCATTCACCGCCTCCTTCAGCCAGGGCGGCATCATGGGGTGGGTTCGTCCTTGCGCTTCCGGTCGCGCGCGGCGAGCTGGAGTCTGGCGACGCTGCGCCCGCTGTCGTTCGCGGCGTGCGTCTCCATCCCTCCCATGATGTCCACCTGACGCAGCATGTTGACGAGCGGGCGTGGCGCCAATCCGAAGCGCTCGCAGATCACCTTCACCTGCTCGGCGAATGCCTCACCCGCCGGCTTGCGGCACAGCGCGAGCATCTGCAGCGTCTGCTCGTCGCAGCCCAGTTCATCGGCCAGGGCCTCAAGGGAGCAGTGCTCCAGCGTCTGGTACGTGGCGAAGACCTGACCCAGCAGGCCGGGCTCGGTGGTGCTGCGCTTCGCCGCTCGCTTCAACCAATCAAGATTCGTCATCGGGGTCCTCCTTGCAGAGGCGCTTCAAGACCTTCTTCAGGCGGTCGGTGTGACGCCTCACGGCCTGCCGCATTTCTTCCTGAGGCAGGTGCAACAACCCCAGGGCCTCCGCCATCGACTCCATGGAGCACCGCTCTTCGGTGAAGATGACGCGGATGCCAGCCAGGTCCCGCTCCGGCAGTCCAGCTCCTTCAATCCGCTGCACCAGCCGGTCCAGCCTCTGCTTCAGGTCCACGCGCTCCTCCAACGAGATATTCGGAGCCGGTGGGTGAACTTCGAAAATCGATCGTGGATCCTGCTCTCTCCGGGTTCTCGCGGTAGATGAGCGATAGCTGTCCTGGGCCTTATGCCTAGCGATCTGCGTCAGGAACGTACTGAGGCTGGCCCTGCGTGCGTCAAAACGCTCGGGGTGCCTCAAGTAGGCATAGACGGCATCAGAGGCGCAGGCGTTGGCTTCGTCATAGGAGCAGCCTGGATTGCGCTCCAGCGCCCGAATCAGCGGTCCCATGAACGTCAGGAAGACGTCCAAGGTCACCGTCGGGTCCTGGCTCATCATCCGTTCGTGAAGGTCCCATCCCTGTTTTCGCGATGGACTGCTCATCCCCCACTCCTCACCGGCATGCGTGCGCCCGCTTTCAGGTTGGATTTCGGCCTGCCTGCACTTTCGCTACAGCCCTGTTGAGTTCGACGGCGAGACGTCGTTTTTCCTAGCCGTGAGGTTGATCGGATCGAGGATCGGTGTCTGTACCTCAGAGGTGGTAGTGCCTCGCGGGACAGTGGGTCCGTGCCGATCCCCTGGATCGACAAAGACCCTGGCCGTCTTTGACGCCACGCGGCTCATTGAAAAACACAACCCGCGAGCGCACTCCGGCAAGCAGCAACGAAAGAAGGGGCAGGGTTGGCCAGACGGTCCGCCCTTCACCGCCGGATGCGAGACTCCCCATGACTCCCTTGAGTAGCCGTGTCGCTGATACCCAGCGCGAGCTCGATGATGCGCTCCGCGTTCGCTGGGAAGTGTTTGGTGAGGAGCTGCGGATGCTGGGTGACAAGAAGCCGCATGCCCCGCGCGAGGCCAACTGCTTCGACACGCTGCCCACGACCGCGCATGTCCTCGTCTATGCGGGCGACGAGCCGGTCGCGACGTCGCGGCTGCTGTTGCCCAACACGGAGGTCGCGGCTTCGGCCGGCAGCGCCCTGGGGCTCGACATCGAGCGGAAGCTGGACCTGTCGCGGCTCGCCGCGCCGGGTCGCGTGTTCGCGGAGACGACGCGCTACTGCGTCTCCCGACACAACCGCAACGGCGCGGTGATGCCTCGCCTCCAGACCGCGCTCTACCGCGAGAGCCGCCGCCGCGGTGTCACGCATTGGATCGCCGCCGCGAACATGGAGACCGACTCCCCCGAGGAGGCGGACCTCCTCTACCGCGCCGCCGCCCGCAGGGGCTGGGTGAGCGACCGCTACCCGGTGCGGACCCGCGAGTTCCCCGCGCCGCCGCCCGCGCCCGTGGCGCCCTTCCTCAAGCCGCCGGAGCTGGAGCGCGCGCGGAAGGGCGAGCTGGACGGCCTCCGGATGCCGCGCGTGCTGTCCCTCTTCGCGGACAAGCTGGGCGCGCGCTTCATCGGCCCGCCCCACTACGACAAGGCCTTCCACCGCTTCACTGTGCCGCTCGTCGCCGCCCTGGATGAGATTCCCCAGGGCACGTTGCGCCTCTTCGCGAAACTGGACGCTGACGCCGCCTGATCCAGGCCGGCGCGCTCCTTCTTCCCCTTCACCCTTCAACCCAACACACCGGACCCTCAAGGGCCCCGGACAGGAGACGTGTATGTGCAAGCAGCCGATGACGCAGGAGCCGACCCCGAAGGTGGACTGGCTGAGCTCCCTGCGGCACGAGGCGCGGATGCTCGTGCGGGAGCTGGACGCCGCGCCCGGCGCCCGGCGCCTCTTCGAGGGCCGCATCCTCCAGGAGGACTACGCCCATTACCTGGTCCAGACGTATCAGTACGTGCGCTGGAGCACGCAGTTCCTCACGGAGTCTGGCGAGCGCATGAAGCGTGAGGGCCGGCACACCGCGCTCGCGGACCTGCTGCTCCAGAAGTCCGCTGAGGAGAACGGCCACGAGAAGTGGCTCCTCGCGGACCTGAAGAACCTGGGGTGGACGGCCGAGCGCGTGGAGCACGCGCCGGTCTGCTCCGCGGTGCGGGCCTACGTGGAGTGGAACCGCTTCACCACGCTGTCGGGCGTGCCCACCGCGTTCCTGGGCACCGCCTACGTCCTGGAATACCTCTCCGTGGAGCGCGCCCCAGCGTCGGTGGACCGGCTCATCGCGGAGAGCGGCATCCCGAACATCCACAAGGCCGTCACCTTCCTGCGCGGCCACGGCGCCGCGGACGGCGACCACGTGGCCGAGCTGGAGTTGGTGCTGCGCGCGCTCACGTCCCCGGAGGAACAGGCCGCGCTGCTGCTGTCCGCGCGCACGACGCGCGCCCTGTTTCCGAGCTTCTTCCGGGACTCCTGAGCGCGCCATCCCCCAGGAGGGGTACAGACGCCATATCCCCCTCTGAAACATCCTCGGTGTTGCGCACTGTCATCATGCCTTGCGCCCCGGGCGGTCCCGCCCAAGGAACAGCTTGATTCGAGTGCGGGACTTCCCGGCATCATTCATCGCAAAGGAACACCGATGGTCTACATCACGCATGTCCATCTCTCAGGGGGGAACAGCGTCCAGCATATCGAGCAGGTTCAATGGCGCGATCCAGGCAACGCCGAAACCGGGAAATGCAGCACACAGCTCATGGTCAACTGGATTGACAAGGGAGGCTCAGCCTGGGTGCAGGGACCCGCTGGAGATGTTGAGGTGGTGGTTGTTCGCACTGTCCCTCCCTATTTGAAGACAAAGCCAAACAAAACGCACGCTGACAATCTCCTCTGGCTCCCGAGGTTCTAGAGTCAGAGGGGTGTCAGTTTTTAATCTCGACCATCTTCTGGATGAGAAGACCCAAGCAGCCGTAAGGCATTGCAACGCGCTGGGGCCCGGAGGCGAAAAGCCTCCGGGCCCCTTGTCTTTGCGCGCGGCTCACCCCGGCTTCTGCCGCCAGGCCGCGTGGTAGAGCAGGTCCATGCGGCTCTCCATCCCCAGCTTGGGGAAGATGTTCCGCAGGTGGGTCTTCACCGTGTTGAGCGTCAGCCCCAGGTCCTGGGCGATGGTCTCGTTGCTCCAGTTGCTGAGCACCCCCTGGACGACGTCCGCCTCGCGCTTGGAGATCTTCTGTCGCCACTGCTCCGGCATGGGGATGGACCGCGAGCACTCCTGCAACATCACCGCCCAGGGCCGGGTGCCGCGCTGCTCGGGCAGCTCCACGAACGTGACCTTCAGGTGGGTCTGCTGGCCCGAACGCATCAGCGTGTCCACGCCGGGCCTTCCGGGCGTCTGGACGTCCCGCAGCCGCCGCAGGTGCCCCGTCAACTCTTGGGGCAGTTGGACGTCGCTTCCCTCCAGCTCCGGGTACCAGCGTCCCAGGAGGGCCATGGCTCCAGGGGTCCTCAGCGTCTCGCGCTCCGGCGGCTCCAGCACCACGCACTCGGCGCCCTGATGTAGGAAGAGGGCGTCCAGCAGATCGCCCCGCATCGCCACGTCGGAGAACATCCGGCAGTTGCGCACGGTGTTCGCCAGGTAGGGCGTCAGCCAGTTGAGGAGGGCCTGCTCCCGTGCGGAGAAGGGCTGGGCGTGCTCCCGGTACAGTGTGAAGCCCCCGTGCCAGTCCTGCCGCAGCTCCAGCAGCACCGCCATCACGTGCTCCAGCGGCAGCCCCAGCTCGCGGCAGCGCAGGTACAGGAGGCTGCGCTTCAGCTCCCGCCGCGACAGCATGTCGGAGTCCCGGAGCGCCACGTTGGGCCGCTTCGCCACGGCCTCGCGCACGAAGTCCACGGCGGCCAGCTCCGGGTAGTGCGTGAAGAGGACCCCCGGCGCTCCCAATCCCAGCCACTCGTAGTCGCCGGGTCGCTCGGGCCGGGACACGCACAGCGCCGCGTAGTCGGAGGGCAAGAGCTGCGTGATGGCGCCCTGGGCGCGGGCCAGGACCTCCGTCAGGTCCAGGGAGCTGGACAGGGCCTGGGTCAGCTCGGAGATGAGCGCCTGCTCGCGCACGGTGAGGTTCATCAGGGCCTCCCATCCGGTCCGCCGGACGGCAGGAGCCCGCCCGCACCGACGCCCGGTACAGGCAATGACTTAGCGGTGGGAGGCGCGCGGGTCTCTAACCCGCAAGGGGTATGGACGGGTCCCGCTTCCGGCGGACCCGTCCATGATTGTCATTGTGAGGGCTGTCGAAGCAGGCCTAGTTGCCGGCGCTGCCTTCCACCGGCGGGGTGCCCGTGGTGGGGCTCGCCGAGCTGCCCATCTGCTTGTTCTGGTCCCAGGCCGGCGGCGTCACTTCCATCTTCGCGCCCTTGTTGCCCGGGGTGCCGGAGTTCGTCGCCCCCGGCTTCGCGGCAGCCGAGCCATCGCCCGTGCTGTTGGTCCCCTGCTCGGTGGAGCCGGAGCCGCCCACGCCTTCTTCGGTGGCGGTGCTGTCCGCGCTCTCGTCAGCCGGCTGGAGGACGCCCGTGCTGTGGGTTCCCTCCGTGGCCTTGTCCCAGCGCTGCGCGCTGTCCTGGGGCGCGTCGGCGCTTTTGTCCTGCTGCACTGGCTTTTCGTGGTCGGTGTGGCTCTGTGCGAACGCCTGGCCGGAGAAGGCGAGAGCGGCCAGTGCTGCCATCAGGGGGAGCTTCATGGGTAACGCTCCTTCGAAAGAACGGGTGTCCTCCGAAGGTGGCGACCGTTGGGTGGGAAACAAGCGCTTGACGCACACCCGGCCGGTGGCCGCATCCCCGTGGGCAGGGCAGGCAGGCAGCCTTCCGCCCGTCGTCCTTCAGCCCGTCAGGGCCCGCGGCGGCACGGAGCCCACCGCCCACGCGATGAGCTTGCGCAGGAGCTCCGCGCGGTCGTCGGGCACGGAGAAGAGGTGGTCGGCGTGCGGGTAGAAGGCATACGTGACGCGGTTCTCCAGCTTCAGCGGGGAGAACATCTCGAAGAACTGGCGCTCGTAGTTGTAGGAGAGCCCCATGCCTCCGGAGAACACGAAGCACAGGTTGACGCCGCGCTCCAGGAGGCGCCCGTAGTCCTCCATCAGCCGCGCCTGCTCCGGGTACTCGCGCGTGTAGACCTCATCCGCTTCGCCCGCCTCGCGCAGCTGGGTGGGCAGCTTGCGCTTGCGCAGGTAGCGGCTCCAGCGACGGGGGCTCAGGTAGCGGAACTGGAAGCGCAGGTGGTAGCCCGCCGTGCGGTACGTGTAGCCGTCGATGAAGGCCGCGCCCACCACGCGCGGATCCTCCACGGTCACCGCGTGCACGCTGTCCACACCGGAGCACAGGCCGATGAGCACGAAGCGGCGCTGGCCCTTCTTCTGCTCCAGGTAGTCGAGCGCCGCGCGCGTCTCCTCGCGGGCGCGCTGGAACTCATCGGGTCCTCCGGCGCGCCGGGGGCGGCTGTCCCCCAGGCCGGACAGGTCGAAGCGCAGCGTGGAGAAGCCGCGCGCCGCGAGCTGCCGCGCCAGCTCCACCCACAGGCGGTAGGGTCCCACGTGGTGATTGAGGCCCACGTTGGCGAGCACCACCGTGGGCGCTCCCGGCAACACCTTCGCCGGATCCGGCTCCGTCAGCACGCCCACGAGGGCTTCCTCGGGGCCAAAGGTACAGACGCGCTCGCGCATCACGCGACCTCCTTCAGGAGAGAGGTGATGGTCTGCAGGACGCGGTTGGACAGGAGCGCGGACTCCCGGACCGCCGACGCCCCGGTGTCCTCTGGCACGAGGTGGTGCTGGAAGGGCAGGCCTGTCGCCTCCAGGTGTCGCTGGAGGCGCTCGTACTCGGGCTTGGGCGTGGCGGTCACCAGGTGCGTGCGTGTCGCGGGCCACGCGGGCAGCGCCGTGAGGTCCAACGCGAGGATGTCGTCGTGCAGCGCGCGGGGGAAGGCGAAGCCGAGCAGCTCCTGGCGCACCTCCAGCGGGACCTCGGGCTGCGGGAAGAGGGTGCGGGCGGCCCGGCGCGTCTGGAGCAGCTCCAGCTCCCGCAGGTAGGCCGCGCCCTCCACCAGGGGCTCCCACAGCACGAGCCCGGCGGTGGACAGGCCCTCCAGGGCGGCGCGCACGGCGAGCGCCGCGCCCAGCCGCATGCCCACGAGCGACACGCGCTGGACGCCGGTCAGGTCCTGCAGCTCGTTGACGGCGTGCCGGATGTCCTTGACCCACTCGGCCACGCGGCCCTCGTGGACCGCTCCGGCGGAGTCTCCCGTGCCGTAGTAGTCGAACCGGAAGACGTGGAAGCCCTCCCGCGCGAGCATGCCGGCCAGCTTCCGGAAGGCCCAGTGCGTCAGCATGTATTCCTGGGCGGCGGGGTAGCAGAGCACCACCCCGGTGGCGCGCTCGGTGCCTTGAGCGGGGTGGTGCATGCCGAAAAGCTGTCTTTCGGAGCTGCCGAAGAAGCAGGGTGTCACGGTCGGACCATTCTCCTCGAAGGGACGCTCAGTCCGAGCGCCCTGGCAGGTTCCGCCGCAGCTTATTGAACAAGCGTTGCGCCAGGGGAACAGAAGTCTCCTGGGTGGCAATCTTTGTCGTCGCGGCCGGCGCGGTCGTGGCCTGCGAGGTCGCCGCCGGGGCCACGGGCGTGAGCTGCGAGGCCACCTGCTCCAGCGTGTTGAGCAGCAGGGTGCGCGGGTGCAGGACCTGTCCCAGCTCCTTCTGGACGCGCATCACCACCTGGAAGGACAGCAGGGAGTGACCGCCGATGTTGAAGAAGTTGTCGTGCACGCCCACCTGGGCAATGCCGAGCACCTCCCGCCAGATGCGCGCCAGTTGCTTCTCCGTCTCCGTGCGGGGCGCGACGAAGGCGTCCTCGACGGGCCGCGCGGTGCCCGCCGGGGGCGGCAGGGCCTTGCGGTCCACCTTGCCGTTGGGGGTGAGCGGCAGCGCGTCCAGCTCCACGAAGTGCTGCGGCACCATGTACTGCGGAAGCTGCGAGCGCAGGTGCTTGCGCAGCTCCGTGTCCGTGTAGGCCTGTCCCGGCTTCGTCACCAGGTAGGCGACGAGGCGTCGGTCGCCGGGGCGGTCCTCGCGGACGAGGGCGACGGCCTGGGCGAGCGAGGGATGGGAGGCGAGGGCCGCCTCGACTTCGCCCAATTCGATGCGGAAGCCGCGCAGCTTCACCTGCGAGTCATTGCGGCCCAGGTACTCGACGGTGCCGTCAGCCAGCCAGCGGGCCAGGTCGCCGGTGCGGTACATGCGCTCGCCCTGACGGAAGGGATTGGGCAGGAATCTCTCCTGCGTCAACTCCGGCCGGTGCAGGTAGCCCAGGGTGACGCCGTCGCCGCCGATGTACAGCTCGCCCGCGACGCCCACGGGCACCGGGGCCAGGTGCGCGTCGAGGAGGTAGAGCTGGGTGTTGGCGATGGGGCGGCCGATGCGGATGGAGGAGAGGGGCGGCTGCACGCGCCAGGTGGTGGACCAGACGGTGGTCTCCGTGGGGCCGTACATGTTCCAGAGGCTGCCGACGCGGGCGAGGAGGGCTTCGGCCAGCTCGCGGGGCAGGGCCTCGCCACCGCAGAGGGCCTTGAAGCCCGGGCGGGGCTGCCAGCCGGCCTCCAGCAGCAGGCGCCAGGTGGAGGGCGTGGCCTGCATGACGGTGACGGCGTTGGCTTCCAGCGCGGCCTTGAGGAGGGCTCCGTCGGAGGCGGTGTCACGCGAGGCGAGCACCACCTGGGCGCCGGTGGTGAGGGGCAGCAGCAGCTCCAGCACGGCGATGTCGAAGGAGAGGGTGGTGACGGCCAGCAGCACGTCCTGGGCGGACAGGCCCGGGGCCTCCTGCATGGTGGCCAGGAAGTTCACCACCGCGCGGTGCGGCACCCGCACGCCCTTGGGCTTGCCCGTCGAACCCGACGTGTAGATGACGTACGCCACGGCTTCGGGCGTGACGGTGAGGGGCTCGGGGACCGTGTCCACCTGGGAGGTCGTGTCCTCGACGAAGAGGGACTTCGCGGTGGTGGAGGGCAGGGTGCTCTGGAGCGCGCGCTGGGTGAGGACGAGCGAGAGCTGCGCGTCCTCGACCATGAAGGCGAGGCGTTCGGGCGGGAAGCCAGGGTCGAGCGGCACGTATCCGGCGCCTGCCTGGAGGATGCCCAGCAGACCCACGATCATGTCGGGGCCGCGCTCGGTGAAGAGGCCGACGAGGCTTCCCGGCGTGACGCCTGCCTGCTTCAGCGCGTGCGCCACCTGGTGACCGCGCTGGAGGAGCTGGCGGTAGGTGAGCGTGACGGTGCCGGAGCGCAGGGCCACGGCGTCGGGCGTGGCTTCAGCCTGGGCGGCGACGAGGGTGTGGACGAAGGCCTCGCGGTTGAAAGGCTGCGTGGTGGCGTTCCAGTCCACCAGCACCCGCTGCTTCTCCGCCTCGGGCAGCAACGGCAGACGCGCGACGGACACCTCCGCGTCGGACAGCGCGGCGCGCAGCAGCGTGCGGATCTGTTCGAGCATGCGGACGACGGTGTCCCGCTCGAACAGGTCGGTGTTGTAGTCCATGCCGCCGACGATGCCGTGGGCCGTCTCCTTCACCCAGAAGCTCAGGTCCAGCGGGGTCGCGTGCGCGTGCACGTGCACCTGGCCGTAGGTGAGGTCACCCAGGCGTGAGCCACGGTTGCGCACGTCCTGGAAGGTGAAGAACGTCTGGAACAGCGGCGTGCGGCTCAGGTCGCGCTGCACGCCCAGTTGCTGCATCAGCAGCTCGATGGGCATGTCCTGGTGGCCGAAGGCCTCCATGCACGTGGTGCGCACGCGGTCCAGCAGTTGGCGGAACGTCAGCTCCGGTCCCATCTGCGTGCGCAGCACGAGCGTGTTGACGAAGAAGCCGAGCAGGTCCTCCACCTCGGGATGCGAGCGGCCCCGGATGGGCGTGCCCACCACCAGGTCCTCCTGGCCCGTGTAGCGGTGCAGCAGCGTCTTGAAGGCCGTGAGCAGCACCATGTACAGCGTGGCGTTCGATTCGCGCCCCAGCTTCGTGAGCGCGTCCACCTCGGCCCCGGTGAGGACGAAGGGCTCGGTGCCGCCCTTGAGGCTCATCTGCGCGGGACGCGGCTTGTCGGTGGGCAGCTCCAGCGCGGGCAGGTTCCCGGAGAGCTTCTGGCGCCAGTAGCGGGCCTGCCGCTCCAGCTCCTCGCCCTGGAGCCAGTTGCGGTGCCATTCGGTGAAGTCCGCGTACTGGATGGGCAGCGCGGGGAGCTTCGGCTCCTGGCCTCGCGTGAGCGCCGCGTAGAGGACGTCCAGGTCGCGCAGGAACACGTCGAACGACCACCCATCCCAGATGAGGTGATGGGGCATGAAGAAGAGGACGTGCTCGCCAGCGCCCAGGCGGAACAGCGTGAGCCGGAACAGCGGAGGCGCGGTGATGGGGATGGACTCGTCCGCCAGCGCCTGGAGGCGGCGCAGCAGGTCCTCCTCGCGCTGGTTCGCGGGGACGGGCTCCAGGTCCACCGGCGCCAGCTCCACCGTCAGCGTCGGCGCGATGTGCTGCACCGGCGTGCCCTCATCCCAGCGCACGAAGGTGCGCAGGGCCGCGTGACGCTCCAGCAGCTTGTTGAAGCTGCCGCGCAGCGCCTCCACGTCCAGCGCGCCGTGGATGCGGAACGCCGCGGGCAGGTTGTAGACGGCGGTGCCCGGGTTGAGCTGCTCCAGGAACCACAGCCGCTGCTGCATCAGCGACAGCGGAGCGGGCTCGGTGCTGGCGCGGGGCGCGATGCGCTGCGCGGGGCTTGTGGCCCCGTCGTCACCGCGCACCAGCCGGGCCAGCTTCTCCACCGTGGGCGCCTCGAACATCCGGCGCAGCGTGAGGCTCACGTCCAGGTCGCGGCTCGCGCGCGTGAGGGCCTGCGAGGCCAGCAGCGAGTGTCCACCCAGCCGGAAGAAGTCGGCCGTGACGCTCACCCGGCGCAGGCCCAGCACGTCGGCGAAGATGGCCGCGAGCTTCTGCTCCGTCTCGTCACGCGGTGCGATGTACGCGTCCTCGTGCGACTCCACCTGCGGCGACGGCAGGGCCTTGCGGTCCACCTTGCCGTTGGGCGTGAGCGGCAGCGCGGGCAGCGCCACGAAGTGCTGCGGCACCATGTACTCCGGCAGCCCCTGCTTGAGGTGCGCGCGGAGGACCTCGTCCGCGGGCGTCGTCTGACCGGGGCGCGCGATGAGGTAGGCGACGAGGCGTCGGTCGCCGGGCCGGTCCTCGCGGACGAGGGCGACGGCCTGGGCGAGCGAGGGATGGGAGGCGAGGGCCGCTTCGACTTCACCCAACTCGATGCGGAAGCCGCGCAGCTTCACCTGCGAGTCATTGCGGCCCAGGTACTCGACGGTGCCGTCGGCCAGCCAGCGGGCCAGGTCGCCGGTGCGGTACATGCGCTCGCCCTGACGGAAGGGATTGGGCAGGAATCTCTCCTGCGTCAATTCCGGCCGGTGCAGGTAGCCCAGGGTGACGCCGTCGCCGCCGATGTACAGCTCCCCTGCGACGCCCACGGGCACGGGGGCCAGGTGCGCGTCGAGGAGGTAGAGCTGGGTGTTGGCGATGGGCCGGCCGATGCGGATGGAGGAGAGGGGCGGCTGCACGCGCCAGGTGGTGGACCAGACGGTGGTCTCCGTGGGGCCGTACATGTTCCACAGGCTGCCGACGCGGGCGAGGAGGGCTTCGGCCAACTCGCGGGGCAGGGCCTCGCCACCGCAGAGGGCCTTGAAGCCCGGACGGGGCTGCCAGCCGGCCTCCAGCAGCAGGCGCCAGGTGGAGGGCGTGGCCTGCATGACGGTGACGGCGTTGGCTTCCAGCGCGGCCTTGAGGAGTGCGCCGTCGGAGGCGGTGTCACGCGAGGCGAGCACCACCTGGGCGCCGGTGGTGAGGGGCAGCAGCAGCTCCAGCACGGCGATGTCGAAGGAGAGCGTGGTGACGGCCAGCAGCACGTCCTGGGCGGAGAGGCCCGGGGCCTCCTGCATGGTGGCCAGGAAGTTCACCACCGCGCGGTGCGGCACCCGCACGCCCTTGGGCTTGCCCGTCGAACCCGACGTGTAGATGACGTACGCCACGGCCTCCGGAGACACGTCCAGCGCGGAGGGCGCGGACTCGGGCTGCGACGCCGTGTCCTCGATGAGGAGCGGCTTCACGGTGGTGGAGGGCAGCGACGCCACCAGCGACTGCTGCGTGAGGATGGTGGAGAGCTTCGCGTCCTCGACCATGAAGGCGAGGCGTTCGGGCGGGAAGCCAGGGTCGAGCGGCACGTATCCGGCGCCGGCCTGGAGGATGCCCAGCAGACCCACGACCATGTCGGGGCCGCGCTCGGTGAAGAGGCCGACGAGGCTGCCCGGCGTGACACCTGCCTGCTTCAGCGCGTACGCCACCTGGTGGCTGCGCTGGAGGAGCTGGCGGTAGGTGAGCGTCACGGCGCCGGAGCGCAGGGCGACCGCGTCGGGCGTGGCCTCGGCCTGGGCGGCGACGAGGGTGTGGACGAAGGCCTCGCGGTTGAACGGCCGCGTGGTGGCGTTCCAATCCACCAGCACCCGCTGCTTCTCCGCCTCGGGCAGCAACGGCAGGCGCGACACCGGGGCTTCCGCGTCCGCGATGACTCCTCGCAGCAGCTCCTCGTAGCAGGCCATCCAGCGGCGGACCGAGGCGCCCTCGAAGAGGTCGGTGTTGTACTGGCACTCCAGCACGACGCGGCCATGAGCCTCGGCCGCGTTGATGAAGAGGTCGAAGTTCTCGTAGTGGCGCGGGTTGCTCGCCAGGGTGCAGGTGAGGCCCTGGAACGCGAGCTGCTCGCCCGTGACAGCCTGGTCCACGTTGAACAGCACGTTGACGAGCGGCAGGCGGCTTGGGTCTCTCGGCAGCGCGAGCTGCTTGAGCAGCGTGCCGAACGTGTACTCCTGGTGCTCGTAGGCATCGAGCATCGTGGTGCGCAGCTGCTTGAGCACCTGGGTGAAGGGCGCCTCCGCGGACACGGTGCTGCGCAGGGGCAGCGCGTTCACGCAGTGGCCCACCAGGTCCTTCAGCCCGGCCACGGACTGGCCCGCGGCGGGGATGGCCACCACCACGTCCTCCATCCCCGTCAGCCGGTGCAGCAGTGCCTTGAAGCCCGCGAGCAGCGTGGTGAAGAAGCTGCCGCCATGGCGCGCGCCCACGCGCTTGAGCTGTTCGACGAGCGCCGGCTCCAGGACGTAGTCCTCGCGCCGGGAGCTGTACGTCTTCGACGGCGGCCGCCGCTTGTCCAGCGGCAGCTCCAGCACCGGCAGCGTGCCGGAGAACCGCTGGAGCCAGTAGCGCTCGTGCTCCGCGTACTCCGGCGTCGTGGCCAGCTGCGCCTGCGCGCGGGCGTAGTCGCTGAACGTGGGCGCGGGCGCCATCACCGCCGGCACCCGGCGCACGTGCGCCGAGTAGAACGCCGCCAGGTCCCGCAGCATCACCGCCATGGACCAGCCGTCACACACGATGTGGTGCGCGGTCAGCGTCAGCAGGTGCTGATCCGCCGCGAGCCGGACGATGCGGGGACGCAGCAGCGGCCCCGTCTCCAGCGACAGCGGTGTCTCCACCTCGTGGGCGAGCAGGTCGCGGACCCGGGCCTCGCGCTCGGAGGGCGGCAGCGCGTCCAGCGCCAGCACCTCCAGCGGGAGGGGCGCGGCGGCGGCCACGCACAACGTCAGGCCGTCCGCGCTGAACGTGGTGCGCAGCGCTTCGTGCCGCTCCATCAAATCCTGGAGCGCGGCGCGCAGACACTCCAGGTCCAGCGGGCCCTGGAGCCGCACGGACATGGACTCGTTGAAGGCACAGGACGCGTCGGGGCCCATCTGCACGCCGGTCCACACCTCGCGCTGGGGCTCGGTGGACGGCGCGGTCAGCAGCAGGGCGGGCCCGGCGAACGGATCGAAGTCGTCGGGGAGGGCCTGGTTCGAGGTCACGGGGGTCTTCATCGGGTCTCGCTCAGCTTGACGAACTTGCCGGGCACCGTGGGGTGCGGGACGAACCAGGCGGGGTTGCCCTGCGGATCACGCCCCAGGCGGGCACCGGGGACGGGCGGCTGGTTGGAGTCGAAGGCCACGGGCGCGGGCGCCTGCGTCTGACGGGCGGTGCCCGGCAGGAAGCCCGCGTCCTGCAGCTCGGTGACGCTGTCCTGGAACGCCGTGATGAGGCGCTGCAGGTCCGCTTCCGAGTGCGCGGTGGTGAAGAAGCACGGGAAGCCATCCCAGATGTGGATGCCCTTGTCGCGCAGCAGGCAGAACAGCAGGTCCCCGTGGGAGATGTCCGCCGTGACGAACGTCTTCCACAGCGAGCCGAAGTGCTTGATGCGCAGGGGCGCGCCCACCTCGTCGAAGAACGCGTTGAGCGTGCTCGCGAGCTTGTCCGCCTTCGCGCTCACGCTGCGCTGCAGCTCCGGGCCCGCGGCCTTCATGTGCTCCAGCGCGGCCTTCGCGGCGGCGAGCGCCAGCGGGTGGCGCACGAACGTGCCGGCGAAGTACGTCACGCCCACCGTGGGCACGGAGTCGTCGCCGAACTGCCAGTGGCCGCCGTCCAGCGCGTCCATGAACGGGCGCTTGCCCGCGATGACGCCAATGGGCATGCCGCCGCCCACGACCTTGCCGTAGGTCGCCACGTCCGCCTGCACGCCGAACACCGCCTGGGCGCCGCCCGGGTGCATGCGGAAGCCGGTGATGACCTCGTCGAAGATGTAGACGGAGCCGGACTTCTGGGTGAGGTCGCGCAGCTGGTGCAGGAACTCGCGCGGCTGGAAGTCGGGGCGCCGGCTCTGCACCGGCTCCACCATGATGGCCGCCAGCGAGTCCGCGCGCGAGCGGAGGATTTCGAGCGTCTCCGGCGTGCCGTAGTCCAGGACCAGCACGTCCTGCACCGCGCCCGCCATGATGCCCGGCGCGGCCGGCACGGTGCGCAGGCTCTTGGTGCCGCGCACCAGCACCTCGTCGAAGATGCCGTGGTAGCTGCCCGCGAAGATGGCCACCGTGCTGCGGCCAGTGACGGTGCGGGCGATTCTCAGCGCCCCCATCACCGCCTCGGAGCCGGTGTTGCAGAGGGCCGCGCGGTCCGCGCCGGTGAACTCGCAGACGAGCTTCGCCACCTCACCCGCCAGCGGGTGCATGGGCCCCAGCTCATAGCCGTCGTCCACCTGCCGGTGCACCGCCTGGGTGATGAAGTCCGGCGCGTGGCCGAACATCACCGAGCCGAAGCCGTTGAGCGCGTCCAGGTACTGGTTGCCGTCCACGTCCCAGAGCTGCGAGCCCTTGGAGCGGTTCACCACCAGCGGGTAGATGAGCTCCTTCAAGAGCGGCCGGAAGCCCGTCACCACGCGCGGGTCGGACAGCTGGGAGCGGTTCTCCTGCGCCGAGCGCTTGGAGCCCTGCGTCTTCGCGTTGTAGCGGCGGGTGAAGTCCTCCAGGAATGTCTGCTGCCGGGGCGTGAGCGCG
Organism: Corallococcus llansteffanensis; assembly: GCF_003612055.1. Lineage (GTDB taxonomy): Bacteria > Myxococcota > Myxococcia > Myxococcales > Myxococcaceae > Corallococcus > Corallococcus llansteffanensis. The sequence continues at coordinate 121 of NZ_RAWB01000162.1, read as the reverse complement.
TCCTTCGGCGCGAGGCTGATGCGCGCGATGGCACCGAACGCCTTCTTCACGTCGTACTTCACCGGGCCCTTCAGCTCGGCCTCGTCCGCCGCTACAACGCGAAGACGCAGGGCTCCAAGCG
>NZ_RAWB01000161.1 GCF_003612055.1 Corallococcus llansteffanensis | reverse complement strand
CACCCTTTCCGCCCCCCTCCACGCCGTCAAGCCATCCGCGCGCGGCAAGCCCGCCTCCAGACGATTGCGTCACGAATCCCGCTTTTCCATTGACTCGCGACCATTTCTGAAGATGATTCTCATTATCATTAGCCGTCGCAACCCCTCCCGACGGGTCCGGAGCACGTCGCTCCGGGCCCTGGCAGAGCCATGTCTGGCATTGCCGGGCGCGGGCAGGGCCGACGTGTGTCTGGATTCCAGGTGACTGTCTTGAGTGACGCATCCCCCGCCGCGCGAGAGCGCACGCTGCTGTGGCTCCTGGCGGCCGTGCAGTTCACGCACGTCGTCGACTTCATGATGCTGATGCCGCTGGGCCCCCTGCTGATGCAGCGGTTGGAGCTGTCGGCCACGCGGTTCGGCGCGCTGGTGTCCGCGTACACGCTCGCATCCGCGGCCATGGGGGTCCTGGGCGTCTTCTGGTTGGACCGGCTGGAGCGCAAGCGCACGCTCCTGATGCTCTACGCGGGCTTCATCACCGCGACGCTCCTGTGCGGCGCGGCCACCGGGGCCGTGGGGCTGCTGTTGGCGCGCACCGTGGCCGGCGCCTGCGCGGGCCTGATGGGCGCGGTCGTCATCGCCATCGTCAGCGACGTGGTGCCGGCGGAGCGCCGGGGGCAGGCCATTGGCACCGTGATGACGGCGTACGCGCTGTCCGCGGTGGTGGGCGTGCCGCTGGGCCTGGGGCTCGCGAACCAGTGGGGCTGGCGCGCTCCGTTCGTCGTGCTCGCGGGGCTCGCGGGCCTCGTGTGGCTGCTGCTCCTGCGCTTCCTCCCCCGCGTGGACGGCCATCTCACCCGGAGCGCGACGCCCGACGCCAGCGCGCCCTCCAGCGTCTTCACGCCCCGCCTCGCGCTGGGCTGGGGCCTGACCTTCACGGTGGTGTTCGCCAGCTTCCTGCTCATCCCCTACCTGGGCGCCTTCATGGTGGGCAACCTGGGGCTGTCGCTGTCGGACCTGCCCTGGGTGTACCTGGCCGGCGGCGCGGCCACGCTCGTGAGCTCGCGGTGGATCGGCCGGATGGCGGATCGCCTGGGGCCGTCGCGGGTGCTGGCCGGACTGCTCGTCGCCACCATGGCGCCGCACCTGCTCTTCACGCACCTGCCCGTGTCGCCGCTGCCGGTGGTCGCGGCGGTGTTCGTGCTCTTCATGACGCTCACCTCCGGCCGGGCCATCCCCACGATGGCGCTCGTCGCGTCCCGGGTGCCGCCCTCGCTGCGGGGGCGCTACCTCGCGGTCAACATGGCCGCCAGCGACGGCGCCTCCGGGCTCGCCGCGTGGATGGGCGGCCTGCTGCTCTCCACCGCGCCTGACGGCGCGCTCCTCGGCTTCGGCCCGCTGGGCTGGCTCGCGGTGGCGCTGTCCGCGCTCTCGCTGGGCCTGCTGTGGATCTTCGACGGCCGCGCCGCGCGGCTCGGCGCCACGCCCACCCCCTGAACCGCTCTCCACCCGCAACCGACAAGGACCCCACCATGTCCCAGGCCTCGCCCCGTCACCCGTCCCTGCCGCGCCCCATCGAGGGCGCGATCAAGCTGGAGCGCTCGAACCAGCTCCTCGAGGAAGCGCGCAGACTCGTCCCCGGCGTCACCCAGACGATGATGAAGAAGCCGGACCACTTCGCCCCCGGCGCCTTCCCCGTGTTCCTCACCCGGGGCCAGGGCGCGCTGGTGGAGGACGCGGACGGCCAGCAGTACATCGACTACATCGGGGCGCTGGGCGCCAACCTCCTGGGCCACAACCACCCGGCCGTGGCGGAGACGATCCGCAAGCACCTCGCCGAGGGCATCATCCACTCGCTGCCCACGCCGGTGGAGGTCTCTTCCGTGCGCGCCCTGGTGGACCTCATCCCGGGCGCGGAGATGGCCCGCTTCTTCAAGACGGGCGCGGACGCCACGTCCGCCGCCGTGCGCCTGGCGCGCCACATCACCGGCCGCGAGCACATCGTCACCGTGGGCTACAACGGCTGGCACGACCACTTCATGTACGACACGCCGGGCATCCCTTCCGCCGTGGCGAAGCTCACCACCCGCCTGCCCCTCTTCACGCCCCAGGACGAGCCTGCCCTGCTCGCGCACATCAGCGAGCACCGCACCCAGCTCGCCTGCGTCCTGCTAGCCCTCCCCTACAACCGCACCGTCACCCGCGAGTTCCTCCTGCAGGTGAAGGAGACGTGCGCGGTGCACGGCATCCTCTTCATCCTCGACGAGGTCGTCACCGGCTTCCGTCTGGCATTGGGCGGCGCGCAGCAGTTCTTCGACATCCAGGCGGACTTCGTCACCCTGTCCAAGGGCATCGCCGCGGGCATGCCCCTGTCCGCCATCGCGGGCCCGGCGAAGCACCTGTCGCGCCTGAGCGAGCTCCAGGTGTCCACCACCTTCGGCGGCGAGATGCTCTCGCTCGCCGTCTGCGAGGCCGTCCTCAAGGAGTACCGGAGCACGAACTACATCGAGCACATCGCCTCCCTGGGCCGCCTGCTGCGCGCCGGCGTCAACGCGCACGCCCGGGCCACCGGCTCCACGCTGGAGGTCATCGGCTACGACGCCGTGCCCTTCTTCCGCTTCAGCAAGGACATCCCCGAGCACATCCAGAAGATGATCCCCTTCCAGGCCGGCATGGCCCGCCGGGGCGTCATCCTGCGCCGCGACCTGAACTTCATCAGCGCCGTGCACACGCAGGAGCAGATCGAGCACACCATCGCCGCCGCCGGCGAGGTGCTGCGCGAGCTGGCCGCGGGCGCCTCCGCCTCCAGCGCGGCGTGAGTTCGAAACATTTCCAGGCCTGAGCCTTCTTGACAGGAATTCACGACCATGGCACTTCCGGATCCTGATTATGAGAACCGTTCTCATTTTCCAACAGTCGGACCAGGCGAGCGGATGATGGGTGCGACGACAGGACTCGCGGTGGTGACGGGCGCGGCCCAGGGCATTGGCGCGGCGGTCGCGCGCAAGCTGGCGCGCACGATGCCGGTCGCGGTGTTCGACCGGAACGCCGCCGGGTTGGAGCTCCTGGTCGCGGAGCTGCGTCAGCAGGGGCTTCGCGCCACCGCGTTCCCGGTGGACGTGCGGGACGTGGACGCCATCGAGGACGCGGTCACGCACATCGAAGCCCGGCTGGGGCCCATCCAGGTCCTGGCCAACGTGGCGGGCGTGCTGCGCGTGGGCGCGGCGCTCACGCTCAGCGACGCGGACTGGATGACGACGTTCGCGGTCAACACCCACGGCGTGTTCCACATGTCGCGCGCGGTGGCGAAGCACATGGTGCCCCGCCGCTCGGGCGCCATCGTCACGGTGGGCTCCAACGCGGCGGGCGTGCCGCGCATGCAGATGGCGGCTTACGCGGCGTCCAAGGCCGCCTCCACCATGTTCACCAAGTGCCTGGGGCTGGAGCTGGCCGAGCACGGCATCCGCTGCAACGTCGTGTCCCCGGGCTCCACCGACACCGCCATGCAGCGGGCGCTGTGGTCGGAGGACCGGGGGCCGGAGGCCGTCATCGCCGGCTCGCTGGAGACCTTCCGCACCGGCATCCCCCTGCGCCGCATCGCCACGCCGGACGACATCGCCGACTCCGTGGTGTTCCTCGCCTCCGAGCAGGCCCGCCACATCACGATGCACGACCTGTGTATCGACGGCGGCGCCACCCTGGGCGTCTGAGCCCGCGACATCCGCCTGCCTCACCCACTCCTTCCTCCCCGGGGCGCCTTCGTGCCCCCTCGCATCCCTCCGAGTTGAGAATGATTACTGATACCAAAATCGCCATGGGGTCGAAGGATTCGCACGGTGTGGCGCTGCCGGTGGACGGCGCGGCCCCTGGCGTGAAGACGGAGCAGGAGCCGGAGTCGCTGGCGACGCGGCTCTTGCGTGACTACGACGCCGGCTCGTCGTTCTTCTTCGCGTCCCCCAAGCGCACCATGCTGGCGCGTGGCGTGTTCGCCACGGTGCCGCACGCGGGCGGGACGAACTCCATGGAGGGCCTGCCGGCGCGCGTGGCGGCGGTGCTGGATGCCTCGCGCGAGGCGGCGCACGACATCCCGGTGGCGGTAGGCGCGGTGCCCTTCGACGGCCGGGTGGCCGCGCAGCTCGTGGTCCCCATGACGATGCAGCGCGCGGGCCCGCTGGTGTTCGACGCGGCCGCTCCCGCGCAGCTTCCCCTGGCGGCGAAGTACACGATGCGGCCCGTGCCGGAGCCGGCCGCGTACCTGGACGGCGTGGCGACGGCGCTGAAGCTCATGCAGGACGGGCCGCTGCGCAAGGTGGTGTTGTCGCGCGCCCTGCACCTGGACACGGCGACGCCCATCGACCTGCGCCAGCTGCTGCACAACCTGGCCCGGCGCAACCCGCACGGCTACACCTTCGCGGTGGACCTGCCGCCTCGCGAGGACGCGGCGCCTGGCGCGGGCCGGCGGACGCTCATCGGCGCGAGCCCGGAGCTGCTGGTGTCGCGCTCCGGGTTGCAGGTCATCGCCAATCCGCTCGCGGGCTCCGCGGCGCGCAGCCCGGATCCGGTGGAGGACCAGGCGCGGGCGACGCGGCTGATGGCCTCGCCCAAGGATCTGCACGAGCACGCGGTCGTCATCGACGCGGTGGCTGAAGCGCTGCGCCCCTACTGCAAGACGCTGGACGTGCCCCGGGGCCCGTCGCTCGTGAGCACCCAGACGATGTGGCACCTGTCCAGCCGCATCCAGGGTGAGCTGAAGGATCCGTCCATCACGTCGCTGACGCTGGCGCTCGCGATGCACCCGACGCCCGCGGTGTGCGGCCACCCGACGGAGCTGGCGCACGAGGCCATTGGCCACATCGAGCCGTTCCAGCGCGGCTACTACACCGGCACGGTGGGCTGGTGCGACGCGAACGGCGACGGGCAGTGGGCCGTCACCATCCGCTGCGCGGAGGCGGACGAACACACGCTGCGGCTGTTCGCGGGCGCGGGCGTCGTCGTGGGCTCCACGCCGGAGGCGGAGCTGGCGGAGACGGAGGCGAAGTTCCGCACCATGCTCCAGGCCATGGGCCTGGGTGGCGCCGGGGTGCAGCCGTGAGCGCGGCCCGCGAACACCTGCCGGGCTGCCCGACCTGGCCGGAGGACTTCGCCCAGCGCTACCGCGAAGCGGGCTACTGGCGAGGGGAAACCTTCGGTCAGCTGCTGCGCGACCGCGCCCGGGACTTTGGGACGCACGTGGCGCTGGTGGCCGGGACGCACCGCTGGACATACGCGGAGCTGGACGCGCGCGTGGACCGGATGGCCGCGGGCTTCCACTCCCTGGGCATCCGCGCCCGGGATCGCGTGGTGGTGCAGCTTCCCAACGTCGCGGAGTTCTACGAAGTCATCTTCGCCCTCTTCCGCATGGGCGCGCTGCCGGTGTTCGCCCTGCCCGCGCACCGCGCGTCGGAGATCGGCTACTTCTGCGCCTTCACGGAGGCCGTGGCGTACGTCATCCCGGACCGCTTCGGCGGCTTCGACTACCGCACGCTCGCGGAGCAGGTGCGCGCTGCCACGCCCACGCTGAAGCACGTGCTCGTCCTGGGCGACGCGGGGCCGCACACCGCGCTGGCCTCCGTGCCCACGGAGCCCATCACGCTGGAAGGCCCCTCCCCTTCGGACGTGGCGTTCTTCCAGTTGTCCGGCGGCAGTACGGGCGTGCCCAAGCTGATCCCGCGCACGCACGACGACTACATCTACAGCCTGCGGGCCAGCGTGGACGTGTGCCGGTTCGACCGCGACACGGTGTACCTGTGCGCGCTGCCGGCGGCGCACAACTTCCCGCTCAGCTCGCCCGGCGTGCTGGGCACCTTCTACGCCGGGGGCACGGCGGTGATGGCGCTGCACCCCAGCCCCGACGTGGCCTTCCCGCTCATCGAACGCGAGCGCGTCACCGTCACCGCGCTCGTCCCCCCGCTGACGATGGTGTGGCTGGACTCCGCGCAGGCGAAGCGGCACGACCTGTCCAGTCTCAAGATTCTCCAGGTGGGCGGGGCCCGGCTGAGCGACGAGGCCGCCGCGCGCGTGCGCCCCACGCTGGGCTGCGCGCTCCAGCAGGTCTTCGGCATGGCCGAGGGCCTGGTGAACTACACGCGGCTGGACGACCCCGAACAGCTCATCGTCACCACGCAGGGCCGCCCGATGTCGGACGCGGACGAGCTGCGCGTGGTGGATGACGACGACGTGCCGGTGGCGCCCGGAGAGACGGGCCACCTGCTCACGCGCGGGCCGTACACCATTCGCGGCTACTACAACGCGGAAGCGCACAACACGCGGTCCTTCACGACGGACGGCTTCTACCGCACGGGCGACCTGGTGCGCCTGACGCCCGAGGGCTACCTCGTGGTGGAGGGCCGCGCGAAGGATCAGATCAACCGGGGCGGCGACAAGGTCGCGGCCGAGGAGGTGGAGAACCACCTGCTCGCGCACCCCTCCGTGAGCGACGCGGCGGTGGTGGCCATCCCCGACAAGTTCCTGGGCGAGCGCACCTGCGCCGTCGTCATCCCGCGGGGCGAAGCGCCAGCCGCGTCGGTGCTCAACGCCTTCCTGCGCCAGCGCGGGCTGGCGGCCTTCAAGATCCCGGACCGCATCGAGTTCGTCGCCGCCTTCCCCCAGACGGGCGTGGGCAAGGTCAGCAAGAAGGCCCTGCGCGACAGCCTCCGCCAGTCCCTCAACCCCTCCTCTCCCTGAACCTGGAGCCCACCATGGCCCTGCCTGCCATTGCCCCCTATTCGATGCCCGGCGCGGCGGACCTGCCGCGCAACAAGATTGCCTGGACGCCGGAGCCCAGGCGCGCCGTCCTCCTCATCCACGACATGCAGCGCTACTTCGTGGACGCCTTCACGCAGGGGCAGTCCCCCGTGACGGAGCTGGTGGCCAACATCCAGCGCCTGCGCGCGCACTGCACGAAGCTGGGCATCCCCGTCGTGTACTCCGCGCAGCCTCCGGACCAGACGCCCGAGCAGCGCGGCCTGCAGCTGGACTTCTGGGGCAAGGGCCTGCGGGGCGGTCCGGAGCAGAAGCAGAAGATCATCGACGCGCTGGCCCCCGCGGAGGGCGACATCCTCCTGACCAAGTGGCGCTACAGCGCGTTCCGCAACACCCGGCTGATGGAGGTCATGCGCGAGCAGGGCCGCGACCAGCTCATCATCTGCGGCATCTACGCGCACATCGGCTGCCTGCAGACTGCCAGCGATGGCTCCATGAGCGAGGTGCGTCCCTTCCTCGTCGCGGACGCGGTGGCGGACTTCTCGCGGGAGAAGCACCAGCTGGCGCTCGACTACGCCTCGCAGCTCGTCGCGTTCGTCACCTCCACGCAGCAGCTCATTGACGCCCTGCCGCTGTCGGAGTCCACGCCCGCGGTGAGCCGCGAGCAGCTCCGCGCGGACGTGGCGGAGCTGTTGATGGAGTCCGCGACGGCGATTGGCGAGGACGACAACCTGCTCGAGCGCGGCATGGACTCCATCCGCCTGATGAGCCTGGTGGAGCGCTGGCGGCAGCACGGCACGGAGGTGTCCTTCGTGGAGCTGGCCGAGAGGCCCACGCTCACCGACTGGTACTCGCTGCTCGCCGCGAAGCAGCCCGTCACACCCAGCGCGCGCGCGTCGTCGTAGCCCGCCTCCCCCTTCCCTTTCGGAGTCCCCCGTCATGCACCAGTCACAGGACGAGAGCCGCCCGCTGTCCGCGGCCCAGCACGGCATCTGGGTGGGGCAACAGCTCGACCTCAAGAGCCCGGTGTACAACGCCGGGGAGTGCATCGAGTTCCATGGCGCGGTGGATCCGGTGCGCTTCGAGTCCGCCCTGCGCCGCGCGGTGGCGGAGGCCGACGCGCTGCACGCACGCTTCGTGACAGACGCGGCCGGACCGCGGCAGGTCATCGACGCGGGAATGGACTGGACGCTCCAGCGCGTGGACCTGAGCGCGGAGGCGGATCCCTGGGCCGCCGCGCGGGAGTGGATGGGGTGGGACCTGGGCCGCCCGGTGGACCTGACGAAGGGACCGCTGTTCTCCCAGGCCCTGCTCACGGTGGGGCCGGAGCGGTCCTTCTGGTTCCAGCGCATCCACCACATCGCCATGGATGGCTATGGCTTCTCGCTGCTCGCGCGGCGGGTGGCGGAGCTCTACACGGCGGAGGCCACGGGCAAGGTGGCGCCCGCGGGGTTCAACCGGCTGGGGCCCGTGCTGGACGAGGACCTGGCGTACCAGAACAGCCCCCAGTGGCAGAAGGACCGCGACTTCTGGGTGGCGCGCCTCGAGGACGCCCCCGCGCCCGCGCTGCTGGCGGACGCGGCGCCCATGTCCTCCCGCTTCCTGCGGCGCTCGGAGCCCCTGTCCGTCGAGCTGATGGTGGCCCTGCAGAACGGCGCCCGGCAGGCCGGCGTGAGCTGGTCCGACCTGGTGCTGGCCGTCACGGCCGCCTACCTGCATCAGCGGACGGGCGCGGCGGAGGTGGTGCTGGGCCTGCCGGTGATGGGCCGGCTGGGGTCGGCGGCGCTGCGGGTGCCGTGCATGGCGATGAACATCGTGCCGCTGCGCATCGCCGTGCGTCCGGACGCGGGGCTGTACGCGCTGGCCCGCGACGTGGCGGCGGAGATGAAGGCCGCGCGTCCGCACCTGCGCTACCGGTACGAGCAGCTCCGGCGCGATCTGCGCCTCGTGGGTGGGCAGCGCAAGCTCTTCGGCCCCGTCGTCAACATCATGCCGTTCGACTACGCCCTGGACTTCGCGGGCGTGTCGGGCACGGCGCACAACATCTCCGCCGGCCCCGTGGAGGACCTGTCGTTCGGCTTCCACGCGCGCTCGGGTGGCAAGGGCCTGCGCATCGACCTGGACGCGAACCCCGCCTGCTACACGGAGGAGACGCTGGCCCTGCATCAGCAGGGCTTCCTCCAGCTCCTGGAGACGCTCCTCCTCGCGCCCGAGCTGCCCGTGTGGCGTGGGCCTTCGAGCGTGAGCGCCAGCGCGGTCGCGGGTCCGGGGGCTTCGGTGCTCGACGGTGGGCCAGTGCCCGGCGTACGGCCCGTGCTGGAGCTGCTGAAGGCGCGCGCCGAGGAGCGCCCCGAGGCGGTCGCGTTGGAGCATGGCCCGAGGCGGATGACCTGGCGCGAGCTGATGGCGGCGTCCCAGGCCCTGGCCCTGCGGCTGACGGACGCGGGCGTGCGTCCGGACACGGTGGTGGCGGTGAAGCTCCCCCGGGGCACCGACGCCATCGTCGCGAGCCTGGGCGTGTTGTTCGCGGGCGCGGGCTACCTGCCCCTCGACCCGGCGGGCCCTTCCACGCGCAACGCGGCCATCCTGGAGGATGCGCGGCCTTCCGTGATGGTGGTGTCCGAACGCTCGACGCCCGACGCGGATCCGACCGCGCCCGGGGTCCTCGTCGTGAGCCAGCTCCGCCCACGTGACGAGGCGGCAACGGCCGTGCCCGCCGCCGACGCGGAGGCCCGGCTCGCCTACGTCATCTACACCTCCGGCTCCACCGGCCAGCCCAATGGCGTCCAGATCTCCCGTGGCGCGCTGGCCCACTTCGTCGCGGGCGCGACGCAGCGCTACGGCGTCGGGCCCGAGGACCGGGTGCTCCAGTTCGCCCCGCTCCACTTCGATGCGAGCGTCGAGGAGATCTTCGTCACGCTGTGCGCGGGCGGGCGGCTGGTGCTGCGCACGGACGAGATGCTCCAGTCCGTGCCGCGCCTGATGGACGCCTGCGCCGAGCACGGCATCACGCTGCTCGACCTCCCCACGGCCTTCTGGCACGAGCTGGCCTACAGCCTGTCCACCGGCGCGGCCCGCCTGCCCGACTCCCTGCGCACGGTCATCATCGGCGGAGAGGCGGCCCTGCCGGAGCGCATCGCGCGGTGGAGGGACGTCGCGGGCGACCGCGTGCGCCTGCTCAACACCTACGGCCCCACCGAGGCGACCGTGGTGGCCACCGTCGCCACCCTCGCGGGCCCCGACGCGCTCCCCTCCGGTGACGAGGTCCCCATCGGCCGTCCCCTTCCGGGCGTGGTCGCGGCGGTCCTCACGCCTCAAGGGCGGCTGGCGGCACCGGGCGCGGAGGGAGAGCTGTGCCTGATGGGCGGCGGCCTCGCGCGGGGCTACCTGGGACGCCCGGCGCTGGACGCAGCGCGCTTCACGCGGCTGGAGCTCCTGGGAGGCCAGCCGCGCGCCTACCGCACCGGCGACAAGGTGCGCGTGCGCGACGACGGCCAGCTCATCTTCGTGGGCCGGGTGGACGACGAGTTCAAGATCAGCGGCCACCGCATCGACCCGGGCGAGGTCGAAACCGTGTTGCTCCAGTATCCCGGTGTCCGCGAGGCCGCGGTCGTGGGACAGGTGCTGCCGGGGGGGTCGCGCCGCCTGTGCGCGCACCTGGTGGCGTCGCCCGAGCCCTCGCCCACGGAGCTGCGCAAGCACCTGCTGGCCGCGCTGCCCGCGCCCATGGTGCCCGGCGCCTTCGCATACGTGGACCGGCTGCCGCGCACGGCCACGGGGAAGATCGACCGCAACGCGCTCAAGAACGCCCTGGCTTCGGACGAGGCCGCCGCGCTGACCGCCACCGCGACGCCGCTGGAGCGCACGGTGCTGCAGGTGTGGGAGCAGGTGCTGGGCCGCGCCCCCACGTCGCTCCAGGACGACTTCTTCGAGCTGGGGGGCCAGTCCCTCCAGAGCATCCAGGTGGCCAACCGGCTGGGCATCGCGGTGGGCCGCGAGGTTCCGGTGGCCACCGTCTTCCGCCACCCCACCGTGTCGGGCCTCGCCCAGGCGCTCCAGCGGGGCAGCGCGGAGGGCTCGGAGCCCGGAGGCCTCACGCCCGCGATGCTCGCGGACGCCGAGCTGGGCGAGGACATCGTCCCCGTCACCACCGGCGCGGCCTGGGCACGCGAGGCCTCGCGGCTCGGCCCCGGCGTCCGGCAGGTCCTGCTCACGGGCGCCACCGGCTTCGTCGGCGCGCACCTGCTCCACCAGCTCCTGGACCAGACGGACGCGCGCATCATCTGCCCCGTGCGCGCGAAGGATGAGGCGCACGCGATGGAGCGCCTGCGCTCGGCGCTGGTGGGCCAACAGCTCCCGACGAAGGGGCTGGAGGCGCGGGTGCTCGCGCTGCCCGCGGACCTTGCCCAGCCCCTGCTGGGCCTGGACGCCGCGCGCTTCCGGGGGCTGGCCGCGGAGTGCGACGCCGTCATCCACAACGCCGCCGTGGTGAGCGTGGTGCGGGAGTACGGCAGCCTCCAGGGCGTCAACGTGCGGGGCACGCGCGAGCTGCTCAAGCTGGCCGCCACCGTGCGGCCCAAGCCCTTCCACTACGTGTCCACGCTGGCGGTGGCGCCCCAGGCGAACCTCTCCCCGGACGTGCCCGAGTCCTTCGTCCCCGCGCACCCCGGCCTTCGCGACGGCTATCAGCAGAGCAAGTGGATCGCGGAGCGGCTGGTGCAGCAGGCGTCGGAGCGCGGCCTGCCCGCGACGGTGTACCGCCTGGGCCGCGTGGTGGGCGCGCCGGACACCGGGCTCGTCAACACGCAGGACCTGGTGTGGCGCATCGTGCTGGCGGGGCTCCCCGTGCGCGCCCTGCCGCTGCTGGACGTCGGCGAGGTGTGGACGCCGGTGGACTTCGTGGCCCGCGCCATCGTCCAGCTCGCCCGGCGGCCGCACCCGGGCGCGGTGTTCAACCTCACGCCGACGGCGGAGGTGCGCCTGTCCGAGCTGTTCGGCTGGGTGCGCGACTACGGCTACCCGCTGGAGCTCTGTCCCGTCCCCGAGTGGCGCGAGCGGGTGGCGCGGGGCTCGGGGGGCCATGACGCCACGCTCGCGTTCTTCGACCTGCGCGGCGGTGACTCCGCACCGGCCTTCGGGCTGGGGCCCATCCGCTGCGAACGGCTGCTGGCCGCGCTGGAGGGCACGGGCGTCTCCTGCCCCTCCACCGACCGGAAGCTCCTCTACCGCTACCTCGACTTCTGCGTCGCGCAGGGAATCCTGCCGCCGCGAGAAACGGCGCTCCCGCGATGAACACCTCCTGGTCTCCCTCCTCCTGGCGCTCGAAGCCGGTGCGCTACCTGCCTGATGACTACCCCGACCTCGCGGCCCTCGCGCGCGTGGAGGCGCAGCTCGCGACGCTGCCGCCCCTGGTCTCCGCCGAGGAGACCCGCCGGCTGCGCGACGCGCTGGGACAGGTCGCCCAGGGCAAGGCGTTCCTGCTCCAGGGCGGCGACTGCGCGGAGAGCTTCAAGGAGTTCGCCGCCGACAACGTCCGGAGCACCTTCCAGCTCCTGCTGCAGATGGCCGGCGTGCTGACGTTCGCGGGCGGCTGCCCGGTGGTGAAGGTGGGCCGCATCGCGGGCCAGTTCGCCAAGCCGCGCTCCAACGCCACGGAGACCGTGGGCGGCGTCACGCTGCCCAGCTACCGCGGCGACATCATCAACGGCATGGACTTCAACGCCCGCGAGCGCACGCCGGATCCGCAGCGCCTGCTGCGCGCCTACCACCAGTCCGCGGAGACGCTGCAGCTGGTGCGGGCCTTCGCTCGCGAGGGCTACACGGACCTGACCCGGCTGCTGGGTCACCGGCCGGAAGCCGAAGGCGCCGTGCGTCCCGTGGACTTCTTCACCAGCCACGAGGCCCTGCTCCTCAACGTCGAACAGGCGATGACCCGCGTCGATGAGGCCACGGGCGGCTGGTACGACACGTCCGCGCACATGCTCTGGATTGGTGAACGCACGCGCCAGTTGGACGGCGGCCACGTGGAGTTCATGCGCGGCATCCAGAACCCCATCGGCCTGAAGTGCGGCCCCACGATGGAGGCGGACGACCTCGTGCGCCTCATCGACACGCTCAACCCCCAGGGCATCCCGGGCAAGCTCACGCTCATCGGGCGCTTCGGTTCGGATCAGGTCGCCACCGCGCTGCCCCGCCTGATGGCCGCCACCCGGCGCCACGGCAGCCCCGTGGTGTGGTCCATCGACCCGATGCACGGCAACACGCACAAGGCGACGAACGGCTACAAGACGCGCTCGGTGGCGCGGATCCTCGCGGAGGTCATGGCCTTCCTCCAGGTCGCCGCCGCCGAGGGCGTCCACCCCGGCGGCCTCCACCTGGAGATGACCGGCCAGGACGTCACCGAGTGCCTGGGCGGCCCGCTGGACGTGTCCGAGGACGACCTGTCCAGCCGCTACCACACGCACTGCGACCCCCGCCTCAACGCGACCCAGGCGCTCCAGCTCGCCTTCCGCGTCGCGGATGGGCTCCACACCGTGCGCGCACCCCAGGCCCGCGCGGCCTGATCCACCGTGAGTCCTTGACAGTCCAGACTCGGAGCCGCTAAACGTCCCGCCACTGAAAATGAGAACCATTTTCAAAATCACGAGCAGGACGGGGCGGTTCGGGACGGTCGCGGCACTGCTGTCGAGCCTGTGGGTCGGCGGGCCGGCGCACGCGGGGGCGATGCAGGAGGGCGGCGTTGAAGCAGCGCGGACGGACACGCCCGCGGAGCAGACGGCGCCCGCTCCGGCGGCTCCCGTCATCGAAGCGCCGAAGCTGATCCAGCGCGTCGAGGCGACCTACCCCGCCGAGGCCAGAGAGGCGCGGCTGGAAGCGAACGTGCGCCTGCGACTGAAGCTGGACACCCAGGGACAGGTCACCGAGGCCGAGGTGCTGGAGCCGGTGGGTCACGGCTTCGACGAGGCCGCGCGCACGGCCGCGCTCCAGTTCCGCTTCGAGCCCGGGAAGCGCGACGGCGTCGCGAAGCCCTTCCGCGTCCTCTACACCTACGCCTTCCGGCTTCCGGAAGCCGCCGCGCCGTCCAGCCCGGTCGCGGCGCGACCCGCGACTCCGCCCTCCACCGCGCCAGACGTGGGCGGCGATGAGAACGTCATCGAGATCACCGTCGTCGGTGAATCCGCCGCCGAGCGCCTCCGCCAGTCCGCGGAGGCGGTGCAGGTCGTCGAGATGGAGCAGATCGCCTTCGAGACCGCCGACCTGGGCAAGGCGCTGGCGCGCACCGAGGGCGTGGACGTGCGCCGGGCGGCCGGCTTGGGCAGCAATACGCGCATCTCGATGGCGGGCATGTCGGACGACCAGGTGCGCTTCTTCATCGACGGCATCCCGCTGGAGCTCGCGGGCTACGGGCCGGGGCTCGCCAACGTGCCGGTGAACCTGGTGCAGCAGATGGAGGTCTACCAGGGCGTGGTGCCCATCCGCTTCAGCGCGGACGTGCTGGGCGGCGCCGTGCAGCTCGTCACCGACCAGGACGTGGAAGGCTCCGGGGGCGCGGTGTCCTACGAGCTGGGCTCCTTCGACACGCACCGCCTCACCGCGAGCGCCCACCACCTCCAGGAGTCCACCGGCCTGCTGGTGCGTGCGCACGGCTTCTACGACAACGCGCGCAACGACTACCCCGTGGACGTGGAGGTCGCGAACGACGTGGGCAAGCTGGTGCCCGCGCGACTGCCCCGCTTCCACGATGGCTACCAGGCCGGCGGCGCGAGCCTGGAGGTGGGGTACGTGGACCGGCCGTGGGCCCAGCGCCTGCTGGTGCGCGCCTTCGTCAACGCGTCCGACCGGGACATCCAGCACAACACGTCCATGTCCCAGGTCTACGGCGACGTGACGGGCGCGGAGGGCTCCGCGGGCACCACGCTGCGCTACGCGCAGACCTTCAGCCAGGGCCTCACCGTGGACACCGTGGGCGGCTACACGTTCCGCCGCAGCCGCTTCCTGGACGTGAGCACGTGCCGCTACGACTGGTACGGCCGCTGCTTCTTCACCCTGCCCACCGGGGGCGAGATGGAGTCCCGGGCGGTGGAGCGCTACGTCAACCAGCACACCGGCTTCGCGCGCTTCAACGCGAGCTGGACTCCAGGCGGGCCGCACGTCCTGCGGCTCGCGGTGGCGCCCACCTTCGTCGTGCGCACGGGCGAGGACCGCCAGCTCCAGGCCCTCAACCAGACGGATCCGCTCTCCGCGGCGCGCGACGTGGGCTCGCTCGTGACGGGCCTGGAGTACCAGTACGACGCCTTCGAGGGCCAGCTGCAGAACGTCGCCTTCGCCAAGGACTACCTCCAGTCCACGAGCGCGAAGAAGCTGCTCGCGAGCAATGAGTTCCTGGACCTGAGCCGGACCACGCACGAGGTGGGCATCGGCGACAGCCTGCGCCTGCGCCTCTCGCCCACGCTCACCGCGAAGGCGTCCTACGAGTGGGCCACGCGCCTGCCACGTCCGGACGAGCTCTTCGGCGACGGCCTGCTCATCGACGACAACCTGGAGCTGGTCCCCGAAACCAGTCACAACTTCAACCTGGGCCTGGGCGTCTCGTTGCTGCCCGGCCGCTTCGGCTCCTTCCGCGCCAACGCCGGCGGCTTCGCACGCCTGGCGGATCAGCTCATCACGCTCATCCCGCAGGGAAGCTTCTCCCTCTACCAAAACGTCTACGGCGCGCGCTCGCTGGGCGTCGTCGGCGCCGCGGGCTGGACGTCCCCCGGCCAGCTCCTGTCGCTGGACGGCAATGCCACCTGGCAGGACGTGCGCAACGTGTCCAGCGAGGGCAACTTCGGCGCCTTCAAGGGACAGCGCGTCCCCAACCGCCCCTCCCTGCTGGCCAACGGCAGCGCGCAGGTGAAGGTGGCCGACCTGCTGCGCGCCCAGGATGAGCTGCTCGTGACCCTGCGCTCCCGCTACGTGCACGAGTTCTTCCGTGCCTGGGGAGGCGTGGGCGCCGAGGAAACGAAACGGCGCATCCCGTCCCAGCTCACGCACTCGGTGGCGCTCACCTACGTGATGCGCGACACGCCCACGAAGCTGAGCTGGACGCTGGATCTCCAGAACCTCACCAACGCACGGACCTTCGACTTCTACGGCGTCCAACGCCCCGGCCGCAGCCTCGCCGCCAAGTTCACGCTGGAGCGCTGAACACCGCCTCCCGCAGTCGCACGCAGCACCCGCCACCCCCACCGAAAGGGAAGTCCTTGAAGCCCTCACCCTTCCTTCGCATCTCAAGCCGCGTCCTCGCGGCGTTCGCATTCTCCTTCGTCGCCGCCTGCAGTGACGACCCGGATGACATCACCCCGGACGCCGGCACCAACACGTCGCCGCTGTACGCGTTCGTCGCCCAGGTGAGCACCGACTCCGAGTCCACGAGCTACGTCATCCTGACGGACAAGGTGGACCACACCGAGCCCCTGTCGCTGGAGAACGCGACGGAGATCGACGGCCGCGCGCTGGGCTCCGGCATCTCGAAGGCGGGCGCCCTCTTCGTCTCCAGCAGCGATTCCGCCGTCGTCACCCGCTACAACGTGACGAACGACAACAAGCTGGAGAAGGCCGGCGAGGTGAGCTTCGCGAGCAAGGGCCTCTCCTCGATTGGCGAGTACCAGAACCAGTTCCAGTTCGTGTCGGACACGAAGGCGTACTACTTCGACGGCCGCACCTCGCAGATCATCATCTGGAACCCGAAGGAGATGACGCTGACGAACAGCATCTCCCTGCCGGCCATGACCATCGAGGGGACGATCCTCACGTTCGCGTCCAACCCCCTCCGCGTGGGCACCAAGGTGCTGATGCCGCTGGGCTGGCGTCCGTCCGCGGGCATCGGCATCACGAAGATGGCGGGCATCATCGTCCTGGACACGGCGAACGACACCGCCCAGGTCGTCACGGACAACCGCTGCGGCTACGTGCGTGACGGCGTGGTGGGCGCGGACGGTCAGGTGTACCTGGCGACGGAGGCCTATGGCGCCGCGGTGAAGCGCACGGCGCAGGCCAACCCGGACGTGCCCACGCCCTGCCTGCTGAAGTTCGATCCGCAGACGGCGACCTACGACAAGGCCTTCTACAAGGTGCTGGGCGACCTGACGAACGGCGGCGCCACGGGTTCGCTGCTCCAGGGCCCCGCGGGCTCCGGCTACCTGCGCGTGCTGGACGAGCCCGCCTACACGGTGGTGGAGGGCACGCACCCGCGCGCCATCGCGAGCGCCGTGGCGTGGCGGTGGTGGAAGCTGGACCTGGCGAACATCACGAGGGCCACGCTGGTGGACACCCTGCCGGCCAGCACGGGCAGCTCCTTCCTGTTCCAGGCCGACGGCCGCACCCTGTTCACCGAGTTCACCAACGGCGGCACCAACACGAACTTCCGCGAGCTCAGCGACCTGAGCGGCAAGCTGGTCGCGACGCACTCGGGTCTGTCGTTCTCGTTCCTGCAGGTCCGCTAGTCGTCCCCAAGTGGTCCCGGGCCCTCGCGGACCGGGGTGGAGGGCCCTGCGCCCTTCCGCTCCGGCCCCGGGGGCCGTCTCCCTTCTTCCCGCCGTGCCCCCCATGTCCATTGA
>NZ_RAWB01000160.1 GCF_003612055.1 Corallococcus llansteffanensis | reverse complement strand
GCTTCCCCCTGGTGGGTCGAGCGGGCCAAGACCCTCCTGGCGCCGAGGGACTTGCGAACGCTGGGCCTGGGCGCGCAGTGGGAGCTCTTCGAGCGGTTCTCCTTCGTGCAGGAGAACGTGGAACCGGCGCTGCTCCTGCTCGATGTCCAGGCGCGGCCGGAGCTCCAGGCGCTCTGGGCGGCGCTGGAGGCGGGTGCACTCCTGGTGACCGAGGCGCTGGACGTGGCTGGAGCGGACGTCGCCCAGCAGCTTCGCACCGGGAACCTCTCGCCTGCCCGCTTCCGGGAGCAGTGGGAGGGGCTGGGCTTCACCGAGGCCACGGGCCGCGCGAGCACGGCGGCGGATGACTGGCTGGAGGGCCTGCTGCGCATCTCACGCATCACCACCGGCCAGGACCGGCCCCCATTCGGTCAGGTGAACATGGCCTCGCGGGCCCAGCGCATCTCCGACTTCCTCACCACCACGCGTCCCGGGCGAAGCGACACGGTCTACGACCTCGGCTGTGGCAACGGGAAGTTCGCCATCACCGTGGCCGCGAGCTCCTCGGCCCGGGTCAAGGGCGTGGAGTACGGGCAGAGTTATGTCGAATCCGCGCGCCGCAATGGCGAGCGTTTCGCGCTGCCGAACCTGGAGTTCATCCACGCGGATGTCCGCGACGTGGACCTGTCGGACGGCACCGCGTTCTACCTGTACTTCCCCTTCTGGGGAGAGGTGGCGCACGCGGTGGCCCGGATGCTCGGGGACGTCGCGCGGGCTCGGGACATCACCGTGTACGCCTCGGGCCCCCGCCATGACTACGGCGAGCACTTCCTGGAGCAGGTCTCACAGGGGGCGCTGTGTCTCGCGCCACAGCGCCACGCCTTCGCCGACGTGATGGTCCTGCGCAGCGCTGGCTTCGTGTGACTGCCCGTGGCTCCCGCCCGGACGGGAGCCACGGTGGGGCGTCCACCTCCCATCAACCGTTCTGCTGGAAGGTGTAGGACGGGCAGGTTCGGGTATTGCCGGAGATGTAGTACCCAATCACCTTGAACGACGGGCTGAAGGTCGGGCCGATGCCCGCGTACGCGGTGACCGTCTGGTAGGGCGAGCCTTGGAACCAGCCCGTGCCTTCGGAGTCACTGACCGTCGTGAGGCCTGGGGCAAAGGCCTGGGCGAACGCGGTGATCCGTTGCTGGATGGGAACGTAGGGGACGAACTCGCTCCATGACACCGTCATCTGCGCGGCGCCATCGGCCATGCCGTAGAAGAACTGTGGATCGAAATCCAGCACACCATTGCAATGTTGCTGGGACACGGAGCTGACCGTGGCAGCGGCGCCAAGCGCCTCCGTGAGGAAGGCCAGCTCCGCTTGCTCTGCCTTGGAGAGATCGCGAGCACTCTTCGTCAGCGCATCGGCACGGGCCCGCAGGGGCGCATCCCCCGCGGTCAACGTGTAGGTGCGGCCGTTCGCGGTTTCGAACTTCAGCGTGTTGGCATCCACCTGCTTCCAACCGTGGGACTCCAACTCGGAGACGGGAACTCCGCCCACTCGCACTTCCATCGCCAACGAGGGGGCGGAAGCCAGGAAGGTGGTTGCGACCAGCGTCTTGAGAATCCTCATCGGTTCGAGCCCTTGGGTTGTTGTTGCGTGGGAGCGACAGACCGGTGCATTCCCACTTCCGCGCGGATCCGTCGCGGCCCGAAAGCTAGTCAGCTTTGACCTGGAAGTAACAGCCCGGTGTGGAGCTCAGGGCCCATACAGCTCCGCCGACTCCGTGTCGCCGTGCTTCTGTCGTGAGCTGATACATTCAGGCTGGCGGTAGGGATCCAGGTATCCGAGGCCGGGTCGTACAACAGCGTCAAAGGCCTGAGCCCGTAAGGAGCGATTGGCGCCAGCGGGGATATTGCCGATGATGCCGCCCCAGACGCCGTCTGGTGGGTGCCAGGTCCACGGTCACGGAGGGAATGCCCGAGGCGCTGGAGGTGACGGAGACGCGGGAGAGGAGTCCGGTGCCAACGCGCAGCTCCGGGACTGCAACCGCCAGAGCAACGGAGCCCCTCTCCGGCGTATGCTCGCTCCCTCTCCTTCGAGGACAATCCCATGCGGGCTTCCCCTTCACGCGCACTCTTCCTGGCGATGCTCATGCTCTCCGTCAGCGTGGCGGCCTGCCTCGCGCAGGACGATGGGTCCGGGAGCACCGAGGAGCGGCTCCAGGGAAGGTCCCTGGATGACGAGGAGGAACCCGAGGTCTGCGGGGAGTGTGACGGGGGCGCTGACGCCGGGGACGCCGGCGATGCGGGAGACGCCGGAGACGCGGGTTGTGAACCGGCGGACCTGGAGTTTACCGATCCCACCACCTGTGCACTCGACGCGGGGGTGGATGCGGGCACCGACGGGGGCCTGGCTGCGGACTTCACCTGGGCCGAGGCATCGGCAGTGCAAGCCTCCTTCGAGTTCGCGGCGGCTTCGGGTCCAACGCCTGTCCTCAACCCCACACCGACCACGGCAGGAGAGCGGACGAATGCCGCGGAGACGGCACGGATGAGCGAGCGCTGTGGCCTGTGCGAGGTCCGGCCCAGGACGACCCTCAATCCGAACAAGGTGCCGTACATCTCCGTGCATGGCATCAAGGACGGCCCGGACGTGATGAACCCGGCCATCAACCACTTCCCGTCCAACGCGCAGGTCTACGACTTCTTCTACCCGGACAACCGGCACCCCATGGAGACGTCGGACTGCCTGCGCAACGCCATCATGCAGGTGTTGCGGCAGCACACGGGGAAGACCGTGCAGGTGGTGGGGCATTCACTCGGCGCGGTCATCGCGAACGGCGCGGACCACTCGCTCGCGGACAGCGAATGGATGCCGACAGAGGTCCCGATGAACTGCGGGTGGAACAAGAAGGTGCGCGGGCGCCACCGCAAGGACTTCGTCCTCGAGCCGCCGCCCGCCCCCGGTCAGCTCGACCTCCGCATGACGTTGATCGACCCCATCTTCCAGGGGTTCGTGGATGCCCCGCTGCTCGTCTCCGACTGCGCGCCCGGGCCGGGAGACCTCACCTCGGGCAGCGCGCTCATGCAGACGCTGAACACCCGGCGCACCGTCTCCAGCCAACGCCGGGTGTTCTATGCCGACCTCGCGGGCGAAACCACCGCCCGGGACCTCACCGAGTTCCCCGCCGGGGATCTGGAACTCATCTGCAAGGGGCTCCGAGGTGAGACGGTGAGCACCCGGAAGTTCGGCCTCATCCACGCGTGGAACGGCGTGAAGGACCTGCCGCTCGTTCCGGGTGGGCAGACGCTCAAGGAGGCACTGGGCTGCGGCTGCTCAGCGGCGCGCATCAGGGCGCTCGCCACGCAGGCCGCGCCCCGGTTGCCGGGCAACCACACCACCGTTATCGGCAGCGTTCCCTTCTGAGCGCCTGTCGAAGAGGAGCGCGCGAGTCCGGGCGTTGGAGCTCAGCAGGGATTGCCTTCGAGGATCTCCGCGCCCGCGCGCACGCGGATCTTCACGCCATTCGACGTCGCGGTGCCGGTCACGCGCACCGTGGAGTAACCCGAGCTACCGGGGATGTAGTAGCGCAGCCGGCAGTAGCCGGGCACGCCGGGAATCGCCGGGGTCCAGGAGCCCGTGCCAGTCACGGTGCCCAGATACTCCCAGGTGGTATTGGGAATCGCCCAGGCGTTGCCCGTGACGGACAGGGCGTTGCAGGCCGACTGGGTGGCGGGGTACGGGCTCGGAACGGCCTCCACGAAGGGCTTGGCCAACCTGCCGCCGATGTTCGTCACGTCCACCACGAACTGGTTGGCGCAGGACGTCTGGTGATACGTGGCATCCACTGACGTCGCGTAGGTGGGAACGAAGCCCGTCTTGCGGCAGTTCCAGACGTAGGGAACCGTCTCGCCGTCCGGCTGCGCCAGCACCGTGCTGCTGGTGATGCACGGGAGGACCGGCGGCGGGAACACGACCAGCTCATCGCTGGAGGTGGCGACGTCGCCCGCCGGCCCCGGCAACGGGGCGTCATCCTCCAGCGGACCTCCACAGGCGGTGGCGAGCGAGGCGGCGAACAGGAGGGCAGCGGACGAGGTGAGGCGCATGGGATGACTCCGTGGGGCGAGGAAGAGCAGAGCTGCGTTGAGCCCCACCCTGTTACGCCCGGCATCGCGCTTATTCTCCGCGTCATTTGGACGGAAGGCGCCGTGCGGCGACGTGCAGGCCCGTCCTCCCGCCGCAGGGCCCGACACCGCGCGGCCTGCCCTCGTCAGTCGCAGTTGTTGGTGTTGTCCACGATGAGCCGCTCGCGCAGCTGGGGCGTCAGCGTGTCGCCGTCGATGAGGTACTTCACCCGCGTCTCGGAGATGTTCGGGCCGGCTGTGCAGCCGGGCCCGACGGTGCGATACGTCACCGTCGGCCCCGCTCCGTCCAGGGTGG
This sequence comes from Corallococcus llansteffanensis, assembly GCF_003612055.1. Classification (GTDB taxonomy): domain Bacteria; phylum Myxococcota; class Myxococcia; order Myxococcales; family Myxococcaceae; genus Corallococcus; species Corallococcus llansteffanensis. The sequence continues at coordinate 12,985 of NZ_RAWB01000160.1, read as the reverse complement.
GCGTGAACTCTTCCTCGCCGAGGGAGCCGCTGCGCTCGTCCGAGCCGAGGGACCGCCCGTCGGGGCCGCGAAGCATCACGCGCAGGGCCTGCCGTGTCGTTCTCCGCGGATCATCCTTCGGCAGGGTCTCCAGCAGCACGGCCGTCAGGGTGTGGTCCTTCTTCTTCCACGACTTCGACTGGACGACACGCCACTCGGGACCGAGCTGGGGGCACGCCAGCGGCTCCGCCCACGTCACGTCGCGCGCGTACGCGGCGGGCTCGAAGGCCTTGAGCGTCTCCAGCACCTTCGGCCCCGCGGCAGGCGCACAGGCTCCGAGCACCACCACCATGAAGCCCGGCTTGAGCCCCGGCACGGTGCCGCTCTGGAGGATGCGTGGGTAGCCCTCCGCCACCTTCAGCGTCCCCTCCCATTCATTCTTCTTCGCGCGCTCCTGCCACCGGCCCAGGGACGTCTCGGCCTCGGCCGTGTCCTTGCCCCCACCCCAGATGAGGAGCTGGGCCGGCTGGGGTTCCGCCCCCGCCACGCCGGTCCACGCCAGGACGGCAGCCACCACCACGAATCCGCTCGCCTTCATGAATCCCCCTTGTGGGTCCGATCCGACGGAGTGGAATCCTACGCGGCCTTGCCCGCGTGCCGGAAACCCGGAGGCCGCCCCCCGGTGTCACGGTCCGTGCTGTAGTGGTGCGCTCCCCTGACGGACCGGAGGCTCCCTCATGAAAGCGCTGCCCCTGCTACCCCTGCTCTTCGCCTGCCTCGCGGCGCCCGGCGGCCCCGCGCTCGCGGCGGCGCCCCCTCCCGCGGCCCTCGAGGGCCTGGACGCGCTGTACCCCGAACTGGACGCGCTCTACCGCGACCTGCACCAGACGCCCGAGCTGTCACTCCAGGAGGAGCGGACGGCGGCGAAGCTGGCCGAGCGCCTGCGCAAGCTCGGCTTCGAGGTGACCCCGAAGGTAGGTGGGCACGGCGTGGTGGCCCTGCTGCGCAACGGCAAGGGGCCCACGGTGATGCTGCGCACGGACCTGGACGGGCTGCCGGTGGAGGAGAAGACGGGCCTGCCCTACGCCAGCAAGACGAAGGCGAAGGATGCGGCCGGGGCGGAGGTCGCGGTGATGCACGCGTGCGGGCACGACGTGCACATGACGTCCTGGCTTGGCACGGCCACGCTGCTGGCGCGGACGAAGGACCAATGGCGTGGCACGCTGATGTTGGTGGGGCAGCCGGCCGAGGAGATTGGCGCGGGGGCCCGGCAGATGCTGGCGGACGGCCTGTTCAAGCGCTTCCCCAAGCCGGACTTCGCCGTCGCCCTGCACACCATCGCCACCGCCGCGGCGGGGACGGTGCAGTTCACCCCCGGCTATGCGCTGGCGAGCGTGGACTCGGTGGACGTCACCCTCTACGGCAAGGGCGGGCACGGCGCGTACCCGCACACCACCGTGGACCCGGTGGTGATGGCGGCGCGCACCATCCTCTCGCTGCAGACGCTCATCAGCCGGGAGAAGAGCCCGCTGGAGCCGGCGGTGATAACCGTGGGGTCCATCCACGGCGGCACCAAGCACAACATCATCCCGGACGAGGTGCGCCTTCAGCTCACGGTGCGCACGTACAAGCCGGAGGTGCGCAAGGCGCTGCTGGCCGGCATCGAGCGCATCGCGAAGGCGGAGGCGATGGCCTCCGGAGCGCCCCGCCCGCCCGACGTCAAGGTCACCGAAGGCACGCCCGCCACCTTCAATGATCCTGCGCTCACGAAGCGGCTGGTGGACGCGGTGGGGAAGGTGATTGGCGAGAAGAACCTCAGCGAGACACCGTCCGTCATGGGCGGCGAGGACTTCTCCGAGTACGGCCGCGCGGGCGTGCCCGCGGTGATGCTGTGGCTGGGCATCACCGAACCCAAGCGCTTCGCCGAGGCCAAGGCCAAGGCCGCGGAGGATTCGCTGCCCTCCCCGCACTCGCCCCTCTACGCGCCGGACCGCGAGCGCTCGCTGCGCACCGGCGTCACCCTGCTGACCACCTCCGCGCTGGAGCTGCTGGGCAAGCCCTGAGGTCCACCCTTCGTCGGGCCCTCCAGGGACGGGGACGTCAGCGCTTCAGTCCTCCACGACGTGAAGGGGGACGCCGGGCTCGGCGGCCTGTCCGTCCACGTCCTGGAGGTCCAGCGGTCCGGTGGAGATAACCCAGACATCCAGCGCCTCGTCGTTGTCGGTGTTCCCCGCGCACGCCAGGGTGATGTCACAGGCGGGGCATGTGCCAGAGACGCCGAGCCGCGCCTTCACCTGCGGGGGGAGCGCCTCCAGGTCGATGGGGCGCAGCTCCTTGAACCAGAAGGTGTCCACGCCGACGGACACCGCACCGTCCGGGACCGCGCTGCGCTCTTCATCGCGAACCTCCATCGGCCCCTGGCCGACGAAGTACGCATAGCGATTGATCCGCTCGGGCGTGAAGCCCACCTTCGCGAAGACCGGCTCGTAGGTCCCCGTGTCCCGGAAGTGGAGTTTCTGGGTCGTGTACCAGGCCTTCAGGTTCGACTTGCACTCCGCCGCGCGGGCGCGCTGGCCGAACCGGACGAAGTTGCGCATCGTGCCGGCGGCCACCACGCCCACGCACGGGCAGGCCAGCAAGCCGAGGGCGATGAAGGGCCACCGCATGCGGGAGCGGGCCGGGACGCTCGTCACGTTGCCGCACGGGCAGGTGATTTCGTCGCCCGGCGCAAGCCCTGTCAATTCGAGCGGCCGGCGGCACTTCGGACACTTCAGGGTTGCCATCAAGAGAGCTTCCCCTGCCTCCCGTCCGCGCGGCAACGCCGCGGCGCTCACGCCCCCGGGCCGAGGAGCTTGTTGCGTGGCGTGAAACCTAGCGCCGTGCCGCACCGGGGTGGATGTCGATGCGCTCACCGCCCCGATCCGTGCTGCCCGAGATGCCGAAGATCTCCGCGTAATGGGCGGCGGTGTCCACGCCCTTGACCGTGGTGAAGTGGGAGCCCGTCATCGGCTCGCGCTTGCCGCTGATGTTCAGGAGGGAGACCTCTTCCCAGGAGCCACCCGTGGCGGCGGTCCGGGTGGGCTCCACGCCAAACTTCTCCGCCCCCACGCGCTCGCCATTTCGCACGATGAACTGGTCCACGGAGTTCACCCGCTTGAAGGAGGACTCCTTGCCCGGGCCCCAGCCCTCCTGATGGAACTGGGAGGTGAAGTGCTGGTGCTCCTTGTTCCCCTCCAGCCGGATGTCCATGCGCACCTCGCCCGGCCCCTGGGCCTGGAGGGTCATCGTGAAGTGCTCACCCGGATAGAAGTACTGGTTGTGCTCCTCCGGCTTCGCTCCCGGCTCGGACCGCGTCGGCGGGTTGTGCCAGTGCTTGTCCGCGGGCGTGTCCGGGTTGGTGTCCCGCCAGAAGGGCCGGAAGGCGAAGTTCTCCCGCAGGGTCTTCAGCTTCGCGTCCACGTCGGCCTTGCCGCGCGCCACCACCTGGGGCGGGGTGTGGCCGTCGACCAGGGCCGGCTGTCCCTCCACGGTGGCGCGCACGAAGCGATGCGAGGGGTCGCGCATGTCGCTGCCCCGGGGATCGTCGGTGAAGGTGGCCTGTCCGTGGCTGTCGTAGACGCGGTCCCACGTCAGTCCAGCGTCCACTTCCCTGTTCCCGGAGCGCCCGCCCATGTAGACGCTGGGGCGCTCCAGCGGGCCCGTCTGCCAGGCGGTGTTGCCCGTGCCATGAAACTGGCGTGAGGGATCCGTCGACACCTGCGGCAGCGTGCCCCTGCCGGTGATCCCCCGGTGGTGGGTGGAGGGCTCGCTCTCCACCTTGCGGAAGTAGGCCCCCTTGGCGTGGGAATCCACTCGCGAGCCGAAGTGGGCCTGCACCGGGTGGCCCGCCGCGCCCTGGACCTCGAAGGTGTCTCCCGGTGCGGTCGGAGCGGACGCATGGGGAGCCGCCTCCTTGGGATGGGGAGCCGCCACCTCGGTGCTCACGTGCGTACTGGCGATGCCCCGGCCCTGAATCTGGATGCTCATCTCACGCGCTCCCACCCAAGAGGGTTGAACCCCTGAAACAGCCCAAGCATGGGCGGTGGTGCATCCTGAATCCAATGCATGAAAGCCATGCACCCATGAACCCCGCTCATGGTCCCCGGCCCCCTTCCCTTCCAGGTGGAATGGATGTCAGGGACGCAGTCGCAAGTACGACCCAGCCACCTGTGCTACGGACAAGCAACAAACCTCGCGCCATGCCCACCGACTCCCAAGAGGTCGTCTTCGCCGCCGTGGGGGATGTCCACGGACACATGAACCGGATGGTGGATCACCTCCGGCACCAGGCGGAGGTCCTCCGCCGGCCGTTCGACTTCATCCTCCAGGTCGGTGACTTCGAGCCCCACCGTGACGAGGCGGATCTCGCCACCATGTCCGCCCCCGCGAAGTACCGGCAGCTCGGCGACTTCGCGGCCTATCACCAGGCCCGGCGGCGCTTCCCCTGGCCGCTGTACTTCATTGGCGGCAACCACGAGCCCTACGGCTACCTGGACACCCACCCCGAGGGCTTCGAGCTCGTCCGCCACTGTCACTACCTCGGTCGCGTCGGCGTCGTGGACCTGCATGGCCTGCGCGTGGTGGGCCTGTCCGGCATCTACCAGGAGGAGTCCTTCCGCGTTCAGCGCCCGCCCCTCTCCGCGCTGGGCTCCGTCTCCACCAAGGCCTTCACCTACTTCAACGAGCGGGACGTCGAGCAGGCCCTGGAGCTCGGACGCGCGGACGTGCTGCTCGTCCACGACTGGCCGTCGGGCATCATCGCCCCGGAAGACTCCGCCGGCTTCCAGGGGAAGCGCCGCAGCCCGAACGCCGACACCGTGGGCAATGAATACGCACGGCTGCTCGTGGACGCGCTCCAGCCGAAGCTGGTGCTCTGTGGCCACATGCACAGGTCCTACCGCGGCTCCGTCCACCATGCCTCCGGACGGACGACCCAGGTGCGCTGCCTTGCCAGCGTCGAACAGGGGTTGGATGCGTTCGGCCTCTTCCACTTCCGAGGCGACGCATGCTCCGAAACACTCCTCGACCGATGACCGCCACGGAACCCGCGACGCGACAGCGCTTCTCGGCGGCGACCCGGCTGGAGCGCCACCGGCACGTGACGGGCTACACCGCCGTCGTCATCGCGGGCGGCTATGTGGAGGCGGGGGACTCCGGCCGCTTCCGGCTGCACGCAGGCTCCGTGGTGTTCCACCGCCCCTTCGAGTCGCACGCGAACCACTTCGACACCACCGGGGCCGTCGTCCTCAACCTGCCGCTTCCCGCCTCCGCGCCGGACGTGACGGTGGGACTGCTGCGGGACGTGGATGCCGTGGTGCGGCTGGCCGGGAAGGACCCTCGGGCGGCCGCGGAGCTCGTGGCCTCCTCAGGGGTGGCGCCCATCAGGGGTCCCGGGGACTGGCCGGACCTGCTCGCCTCGGCGCTGCGCGACAATCCCTCGCTGGGGCTCATGGACTGGGCGGAGGCCGCGGGCCTCGCGGTGGAGACGGTGGCTCGCGGCTTCAAGCGGGCCTATGGCGTCTCTCCCAAACGCTACCGGGCCGAGGTGCGCGCGCTCCAGGCCTGGCGGCGGATCCCCCGCTCGACCCTGCCGCTCGCGCAGCTCGCTCTCGCGCTCGGGTTCACCGACCAAGCGCACATGACCCGCGACGTCGTGGCCCTGACGGGACGGACGCCCGCGGCCCTGAGGCGCGAGGGTCAACTGGATTCAAGAACGGCCCGGCGCTAGCGACTACAGGCAGGGGCATGAACCGACGCGATTGCCTCTCCGCCCTGCTCGCCCTGCCCTTCGCCGCGACGGTGGGCTGCGCCTCCCAAAGCCCTCGGCCCCCATCGGCCGCCTCCCCTCCCCGCACCCGCTGGAAGGTCGCCGGCTCCGAGGGCATGGATGCGCTCTGCTTCCTCAATCCCCTGTCCGGGGATTCGTTCTACACCCGCTTCTACGCGGACGAGCTGGCCCGGTTCACCCCGCGCTTTCCCGCGGACGCCGTCACCACGCTCCAACAGCTCAAGGCCTCGTCGAGGGCGCAGGACCAGATGATGGGCCCCTTCCTCTGTCTGGTGTTCTCCGCCGGGCCCACGGGGACACTCGCGGACGTGCGCGGCGCGCTCACGAACGCCGAGACGCAGCTGCTTCCAGGCTTCCGCGCCAGCCCCTACTGGGAGCCCAAGGCCTGGGACTGGTTCCTCACGGCCCGCCCCGACCTGGCCCGCGTGCTCGAAGCGCTGGCCGCCGCTGGCTTCCCCACGTTCCGCCGAGACGTGCTCGGAGACCGCGTGGAGCAACGCGCGACGGCGCTGCGACAGCGGCTGGCCGGAGTGGACGTCATCGCCGAGCAGGAGCGGCTGCTGGGCCACCGACTCCAGGAGGACATCGCCATCGACCTGATGCACTTCTCCAAGCCGCACGGCATCAAGGTCATCGGGCAGCGGTTCCTCACGCACCTGACCTACTCCGACGAGCTGGTCATCCGGAACGCGGCGCACGAAATCCTGCACCCGCCCTTCGACGTCGCGCACCCCTCCATCCGCGCGGCGTTGGACGTGCTGCGACGCGACCCGCTGCTTACCCGCATCGTCGCGGACCATGACCCAAGCTTTGGCTACACCACGCTCGAAGGCCTCTTCGACGAGGACACCGCCGAGGCGCTGGAGCAGCTCATCACCGAGCGACTCGGCGTCGCCGTTCCGGCACGCGAGCGCTGGCGCCGCGCCGACGACGGCATGCACGTGCTGGCCGCCGGGCTGTACGGGCTCCTCAAGGCCGACGGCTTCGAGCGTACCGGAGGCATCATCCAGGAGTGGCTGGGCCGGGCCGCGAACGAGGGACGGCTCGGGCCCGCGTCGCTGCATGCGTCCGCGGCCAGCGTGCTGGGGCTGCCTGCCGGGCAGCTCTGGAAGCCGCCCGGAGGGGCCCTGGCCCCCAGCTCGCCCCCATGACGCCACGAGGGAGCTGAGCTTCCATTGTCAACCACCGCTTAAGAGCCTGTTGCCTCCATGGCGCGTAGTCCTCCGCGACGTCGGTCCCTACTTTCCATGCGAACGGGGCGAACGGCAGCGTCCACACGGAGCCCTGGAGGAAAGCACCATGCAGAAGCGCAAACTTGGAAACAGCGGACTGGAAGTTTCCGCCATCGGCCTCGGCTGCATGGGCTTGAGCTATGGCTATGGTCCGGCCACGGACACGCAGGAGGCCATCCAGCTGATCCGGGCGGCCTTCGAGCGCGGCATCACCTTCTTCGACACCGCCGAGGCCTACGGCCCCTACAAGAACGAAGAGCTTCTGGGCGAAGCCCTCGCTCCCTTCCGGGACCAGGTGGTGATAGCCACCAAGTTCGGCTTCGAGTTCGATTCCGCTGGCGGGCAGAGCGGCATGAACAGCCGGCCGGAGCACATCAAGGAAGTGGCCGAGGCGGCGCTCAAGCGGCTCAAGACCGACCGCATCGACCTCTTCTACCAGCACCGCGTCGATCCGAACGTGCCCATCGAGGAGGTCGCTGGCACGGTGAAGGAGCTGATCCGGCAAGGCAAGGTCAAGCACTTCGGCCTGTCCGAAGCAGGCGCGCAGACGATCCGGCGCGCGCATGCGGTCCAGCCGGTCACCGCCCTCCAGAGTGAATACTCCCTGTGGTGGCGCGAGCCCGAGAAGGAGATCCTGCCAACCCTGGAGGAGCTTGGGATTGGCTTCGTGCCCTTCTCCCCGCTCGGCAAGGGCTTCCTCACGGGAGCGATCAACGAGAGCACGACGTTCGACAGCAAGGACTTCCGCAACATCGTCCCGCGCTTCGCGCCGGAGGCCCGGAAGGCGAACCAGGACCTCGTGGAGGTTCTCGGCGCAATCGCGGCACGGAAGCAGGTGACCCGGGGCCAGCTCGCGCTCGCCTGGCTTCTGGCCCAGAAGCCGTGGATCGTGCCCATCCCGGGGACGACCAAGCTGCATCGCATGGAGGAGAACGCCGGAGCGGCGGCCGTCAAGCTGACGCCCGAGGACCTCCGTGACATCGACGGCGCCCTCTCCCGGATCACGGTGCAGGGGGAGCGCTACCCCGCGCACCTCCAGGCCAGGGTCGGTCGCTGAGAACCGAGGCGTGAATCCGCGGCAGCGACCTGCACCCCTACCGCGCGATGGGCATGCGCGAAGCCCTCAAGGTGTTCGTTCGCCCCTGAGCTGCCTCCCGGAATGAGCAGAAGCCCGGTCATCCGCGTCGGAGGGCCGGGCTTCTTCTCATTCCAACGTCGCCATCGGGCGGGCCCTACGCCTTGAACATGCCGATCACTTCCGAGGACGGCATCGGACGCGAGAACATCGGGAAGTCGTACTTGAGCGCATTCTTGTGCTCTTCCGACGAGGTGGCGGAAGTGCAGTCGGTGAGGGTGATGACGTCGAAGCCGTGCTCGTACGCGGTGCGCATCGTTGACTCGACACAGCAGTTCGTGAGGAAGCCGCCGATCACCACCGTCTTGATGCCCTTGCTGCGCAGGATGAAGTCGAGGTTGGTGCTGGCGAAGGTGTCCAGGCCGCGTTTGCCCTCGATCACGATGTCGCCCTTCTGCGGCGCCAGGGGGTCGATGATCTGCGCGCCCCAACTGCCCTTCACGAAGGCCTTCCCGTCGACCACGCCCTTCAAGATGCCGTAGGGGTGCCGGGTCAGCTCGCCGTAGCCCTCGGCGAAGGAGATCGGCGCGTGCATCACCGTCACGCCCTTCGTCCGCGCGGCCTTCACCAGCGCCACGGTGTTCTCCAGCATCTTCGTCTCCGCCATCACACCCTTCACCGCCGGGTGCAGCACCCCTCCCTCGGTGGCGAACTCGTTCTGGTACTCGATCAGCAGCACGGCGGTGGTCGACGGGTCGAGCGACATGGCGGACTCCAGGAAGAAGGGCCTGCCCCTTCCGGGCAGGCCTGACATGTTTGCCAGCCTGTCAGAGAAGCGGTCAAGCCGCGCCCGGCGCGTCAGTCATCGACAATGGGATGGAGGCCCGTCAGCTCCTCGGGGCCCGGGGCGTCGCTGTGCGGCGCCGTGCTAGCCTGAGCCCCCTGCCATGAACTTTCGCTTTCAATGCTGGGTGCAGCGGCATGCCAGTCGTCGGGTCACGCTCACACCGTTGGCCCTGCCCCACCTCGCCGTGCACGCGGACTCGCTGGAGAAGGCCACCGAGGAGCTGACCCTCGCGCTGGATGATCAGCTCACCCGCGTGCACCCCCGCCGGGTGCCGGAGTTCATCGCCGCGTCGGGCGGCGTCCTCCACACGCTCGACGTGCCGGGCATCCCCGTCTGGGGCGCGGAGGAGAACACCGTCTCGCCGCTGCAGTTCTCCGCCGTCGTCGCCCCCGCGCACCAGTCCTTCATCGGACTGCACACCCCGCGCCTCGGCACGCACCTGTGGTTCCAGGGCAAGACGCTCCCCCAGGACGCCGCGGATCGCTTGAGCGAGCAGCTGGAGGACCTCTCCGACGCGCGCCGGCTCGCGCTGCGCCCGGAGGGCCCGGAGTCGCTGGTGGAGCTGGAGGTGCAGGCCACGCCCACCCTGCTCGCGGCCCTCACCCCGCGCCAGCTCCGCCTGGACATCCGCCCGCCGCCGCGGCCTCCGGATGCGCCCGCGGAGAAGTCGGACGCCGGCCCGGACGACGAGGACGAGGACGCGCTGGACCTGGACTCGTGGGAGCCGCGCCGTCGCTCCCGCCGCCGCGACGCGGGCGCGAAGCCGGAGAAGCCGCCGCCCACGCCCACGTTGGATCGCATCGCGGTGCCCTGGCACAAGCTCGCGCAGGACGGACAGCTCGACCCCGCGTACGAGCAGGACGCCCTGGTGACGCTGCTCCGCGCGCGCCTCTCCGCGAAGGACGCGGAGTCCGTGGTGCTGGTGGGCCCCTCGGGCGTGGGGAAGACGGCGGTGCTCCACGCGCTCGCCCAGGCGCTGCGCGTGCCCACCGCCACCGCGTCCGAGCGCGCCCGGCCCTTCTTCTTCCTGGACGGCAGCCGCCTCATCGCGGGCGAGGGCATGATGGGCGACTGGCAGCAGCAGGTGATCCGCTGCTTCCGCGAGGCCTCCGAGTCCCACGCGCTGCTCGGCCTGGGCCACGCGGTGGACCTGCTGGACGCGGGCAAGAGCGCGCACAGCGACCAGAACGTGGCCCAGCTCCTCTTGCCGCTGCTCGCCACCCGCGAGGTGTCCGTGGTGGCCGAGGCCACGCCGGAGACGTGGGCGCAGGTGGAGCGCCGCAACACCAGCTTCGCCCGCCTCTTCTCCGTGGTGCGCGTGGAGGAGCCGTCACCGGACGCGCTGGCCCGCATCCTCGCGCGCGTGGCCGAGGACGACGCGGGGCCGAAGCCGCTGGAGGTGCTGCCCGAGGCGCTCGACGAGTCGCGCTTCCTCTGCCGCCGCTTCCTGCCCTACGGCGCGCAGGTGGGCAACGCGGTGGCCTTCCTGCGCCGCCTGCTGGCCACGTGCTCGCACGCCGCCCAGCCGCGCGTCAGCCGCCTGGACGCCATCCGCCAGTTCGCCTCCGAGTCCGGCATCCCCGAATCGCTCCTGCGCGACGACGTCCCGCTGGAGCCGGGAGCGGTGCGCACCTTCCTCTCCGCGCGGGTGCTGGGGCAGGAGACTGCGGTGGAGCGCGCGGCGGCGGTGGTGTCCGTGCTCAAGGCGGGCCTCGCCGACACGCGCCGCCCGCTGGGCGTGCTGCTCTTCGTGGGCCCCACCGGCGTGGGCAAGACGGAGCTGTCCAAGGCCCTGGCGGAGCTGCTCTTCGGCGCGAAGGAGCGCATGGTCCGCCTGGACATGGGCGAGTACGCCGGCCCGGATGCGCTGCTGCGCCTGCTGGGGGACGGACAGACGCCCGGGCACCTGTCGGCCGCGGTGCGCCGCCAGCCCTTCTGCGTGGTGCTGCTGGACGAGGTGGAGAAGGCCCACCCCGCCGTGCACGACGCGCTGCTCGGCGTGCTGGGCGAGGGCCGCCTCACCGACGCGTCCGGCCGCTTCACCGACTTCCGCAACGCGGTGCTCGTGCTGACGAGCAACCTGGGCGCGGACACCTGGCGCGCGCGCGTGGGCTTCGACTCCGCGGGCGGCGCGCCCGACACCGCCGCCCTTCGCGCGCACTACCTCGCGGAGGTGCAGCGCTTCTTCCGCCCGGAGCTGTTCAACCGGCTCGATGACGTGGTCGTCTTCTCTCCCCTCTCCGCGGACCTGCTGCGCCGGCTGGTGGTGCGCGAGGTGGAGGCCGTGTGCCGCCGCCCGGGCCTGTCCCTCCACGACGCGGCGCTGGAGGTCGCCCCGTCCGCGCTGGACTGGCTGGCCGCGCGCGGCTTCGACCCGCGCTATGGCGCCCGGCCCCTCAAGCGCGCGCTGGAGCGGGAGCTGGTGGTGCCGGTGGCGGCGTGGCTCGCCGCGCACCCGCGGGGCGGCGCGGTGAAGCTGTTCGTGGAGGCCGGCGACGCGGGGCTCACGCTGCGCGCGGAGGCGGTGGGCGGAGACGCCGAGGGCGTGGGGCGGCAGGCCATCGAGCAGGTGCTGGAGGACGCCGCCACCCTGCGCGCGGAGGTGCAGCGCTGGAGCCGCTCCGAGCCCATGCTGGCCCTGCGGCGGGAGCTGGCCGTCTTCGACAAGGCGTCCCGCCAGCCGGCGTACTGGGAGGAGCGGGCCCTGGCCGAGGCGTCCTCGCGCAAGTCCTCCGAGGCGCGTGAACTGGACAAGGCCTTCCGCGACTGCGCGCAGCAGGCCGAAGCCGTGGAGGACCTCCTCTTCGAGGCGCACCTCACGCGCGCCGTGGGACAGGCGGAGTCCCTGGCCCGCGACGTCGCCGGGCTGCGGCGGACCTTCCAGCCCCTGCGCGGGCGCATCTACGCGAGCCTCTTCCCCCCTTCGCGTGGCGCCACCCTCTTCCTCGTCCCCGGGCGTGGGGCCTGGCCGCACCTGTGCACGCTGGCGAAGGCGTACGAGGCCTGGGCCCAGGCGCAGTCCATCGCCTTCAACCGGGCCCTGCTGCTGCCCGAGGAGCCCAAGGAGGGCCAGAAGCCGAAGAAGCCCTCACGCAAGGACGTCCCGCTCTATTGGGGCTGGGAGCAGAAGGCGGCGCTGGACGAATTGAAGCGGACCCCCGCCGCGTATGCGCTGCAGCTCACCAGCGACACGCTGCCGCTCCTGCTGGCGGGCGAGCAAGGTGTGCACCGCTTCGTCGAGGGCAGCCAGGCCGCGCTGGTGCGCGTGCGCTTCGAGCCGCAGCCCCTGTCCCTGCACGCGCTGCCGGCGCTGGAGGACCTGGAGAAGTCGCTGACGAAGCAGGAGGTGCGCAGGCTGCGTCCCTCCGCCAGCGACATGGTGGGCGGCTCGCTGGAGGACCTGCGCACCGGCGCGAAGCAGCGCTACGGGCCCGCGGGACCGGACATGGAACCGCTGCTGGAAGCGTGGCTGCAGTGGCGCGTCTTCGGATCGCGAGAGGAGGGCTGACGCCATGGATCTCAAACTGCCCCTGGTGGTGTCACCCCTTGGCGGACGGCTGGTGCAGGCCTGGGTGCCCGCCTTCTGGCCCCGCTTGAGCGGCGTGGGCCCCAGCCTCTCCACGCTCCGCGACGAGCTGGCGCTCGCCGTCATGGAGCGCTTCGAGAAGGAGCCCGCGGCCCACGTCGCGGCCTACCAGCTCCCGCCGCACCTGGCCCTGCGACACGTCAAGGTGGACACGGAGGCGAGGGACCGGGAGAAGAACCGGCGCGTCGTCCTCCAGGGCCGCATGGCCGTGCTGCTGGAGAAGTGGCCGCGTGACGAGTTCTGGGTGGTGACGCCCACCCGGATGCCCGAGGCCCGCTTCGCGCTCGGCCACCCGGACGCGCTGCCCCAGGCGCTCGCGCGGCGGCTGGGCGCGTGGTGCCTGGAGCACGACCTGGACAACCTGGACCAGGCCTGGGCCACCGGACACGAGCGCCTGGAGCTGCTGGAGGTGGACGCGTACGCGCCCACCATCCTCCCC
>NZ_RAWB01000015.1 GCF_003612055.1 Corallococcus llansteffanensis | reverse complement strand
GTGGGACACCAGATGCTGGAGCAGCCGCAAGCTGGCCTCGTCGGCCCACTGCAGATCGTCGAGGAAGAGCGTCACCGGGTGCTCCTCGGTGAGTGCTTCCAGGAGCTGTCGAAACACCTGGAGGAAGCGGCTCTGGGCCTCGACGGGAGGCAGCGGCGCGACCTCCGGCAGCCGCCCGGTCACCAGGAGCAGCTCGGGGATGAGGTCGGCGATCAGCTGCCCGCTCGTGCCGAGCGCCGCATCCAGCCGCTCTCGCCAGCGAGCCCTCGGGGATGCGTCCTCTGCGGCAAGCTGCCGGAAGAGGGGTTGGAACGCGTGGGCAAACGCAGCGTAGGGAGCCTCCTGCTGCTGGTCGAACTTGCCCGTCAGGAAGAGGCCGCCCTTGTCGAGGACCGTGGCCCGGAGCTGGGTCACCAGGGACGATTTGCCAACGCCAGCCTCCCCCAGGACCACGAACAGCTCCGGGAGCTTCGCGGCCACCACCCGCTCGAAGGCGGAGCGCAGCTGCTCGAGTTCGGCCTCTCGCAGCGGGATCAGCTGAGGTGTTCGCAGCTGTCCGAGCCCGTCGCTGGTGCCGAGGGCGAACGGCTCGATTCGCTGGTTCGAGGTCCATTGCTGGCGGCAGTTCAGGAGGTCGATGAGCAGCCCTTGCGCTGTCGGGTAGCGGTCCTCGGGCGCCTTCGCCAGCAGGCGCATCACCAGGTCCGACACCACGGCCGGCAGGTGGGGCTGAAGCTCCACGAGCGGCCGGGGCGTGCGGGCAAGGTGGCTGTGGATCCACCCCAGCGGATCCTCGGCCTGGAAGGGCAACTGCCCAGTGAGCACCCGATACAGCACGACGCCCGCCGAGTAGAGGTCCGTGCGCGCGTCGAGGGGACGGTCCACGCGACCTGTCTGCTCGGGCGAGAGGTAGGGGAGGCTCCCCACGACCTGCCTGGGCATGGGGAGGAGAGACGGGCGCGCGCTCCCACCGCGAGAAGCGAGGGCGAAGTCCGTCAGCTGGACGTGGCCCAGCTCAGGATCGACGACCAGGTTCTCCGGGCAGACGTCCTTGTGGATCACGCCGTGGCCGTGGAGGTCAGCGAGCGCTTCGGCGATGCCGACGGCCAGGTTGAGCGCACGGCCGACCTCCATGGGAGCGTCGAGCAGCTCGTCGAGGAACCGTCCTCCACGATCCTCGAACACCAGGGCGAGGCGATCGCCGGACGCTTCCAGGGACAGCGTGCGCACCACGGCCGGAGAGTCGAGCTCACGCCCGAGCTCGAACGCGTGGCGGAGCTCCGCGAGTTCTCTGGCGGAGGGCTGCTGGGAGCGCAGCATCTTGACGATCACCCGGCGGCCGTCGGCGGATGCTCCCCGGTAGACAACAGCGCTCTCGCCCTGCCGCACGATCGCGTCCAGGGTGTACCCGGGAAGCACGTCCATCTTCTCGTCCATCCTCACCTTCGTATTATCGGGGTGTTGGATGAGGGCTGCAGTTCATAAAGCTCAGGCACCCCAGGTGCGCGACACTTGAGCCAGCGTGTCCCGTCCGCCCTCCGAGCAGGCGTGAATCATGGGCAGCCTGCGCTTGGGCTCCACGTCGCTCCATCCACCTCGTAGAAATCGACGGTCCTGCCCGCCGCCTTAGCGAGGACAGGCAGTTGTCCACGTCTTCATGCTGCGGTCCTGGAGGACTGCCTTGAGCTTCTGTACGTCCTCGTCCGAGTCGCGGCGCCCACACCTTGCGTGAAGGGGTGCTGAGAGCTGCCAACCCAGGCGACACACCTTCCCGTCAGTTGCACGTCCGAGAAGAGATTTGGCAGTGCACGACCTGGGGGGATGCTCCGCCAGACGATGGCTCCAGTTCAACGCGCAAGGTGTCTCCCACCTGCTGGACGTCCTGGATGCGGGAGGGAGTCGTTAGCAGGCGGCGCATGACCGGAAGCCATCCTTGCCGGACCATGAGGGCGGAGCCCTCGAATCCGTCAGGCACCCCCGAGTATTCGTATGTATAGAGTTCGCCTGCGGACGCTCCGAGCATGGTCGTTCGGACGAGTTCTCGGCCCCCGACGGCGAAGCCTTCCGCCGTAAGCGCGGAGAAGGTGGAGAACCACCCCCCTGCCAACAAGAGCGCCGCGAGCATGAGGCGCAGGAGCACCTTGCTCCACGTTTGTCTCGCCCAAGGGACCCGGACGGCCAGCGCCAGGACCCATGAGAGGACGACCAGCCCGAGCACCAGCCCCACACGGGTGGATTGCCACGAGGGGACCACATCCAATGCGGACAACCCCGCCGCTAGAACCTGGCAGAGGAGCACCCCGAAGAGCGCCAGGACCGCTGATCTCCCTGCCATGCGTGACCACTCCTGGCATCGCTGCATCGCGACGCCATGGCTCGTGTCCTACTTCTTGGTTCCGCTCTCCATGGTGACCTTGCCCGCCAGCCACGTCCAGAAGGCAGCGACCGCATTGTCCGAGTCCTT
The DNA here is from genome assembly GCF_003612055.1 of Corallococcus llansteffanensis. GTDB lineage: Bacteria > Myxococcota > Myxococcia > Myxococcales > Myxococcaceae > Corallococcus > Corallococcus llansteffanensis. The sequence continues at coordinate 38,054 of NZ_RAWB01000015.1, read as the reverse complement.
CTCGTCCGCGTCACTGCTCATGCCCGCCCACTTGCCCTGGGTCGCGTACGCATAGTTGGTGGCGAACCGCTTCGTCTGGTCCAGCAGCTCCGCGCGGCTGTACTTCGAGAAACGCAGGTAGCGATCCGCAGCCGTATTGGGGTGAGCTCCGCCGCGCTCAAAGACACAGTAGAAGTCGTGCAGGATCCCGCTGAGCGTGGCCCCGCTCGTGCCGGCCTGGTTCAACGACCTGCCCTTCGCGTAGTAGCGGAGCCTGTCACCGAGCAGGAAGCCGTCGATGTCCCCGGTCAGCTCGGCGTCCGTGGCATCCGTCCCGAAGCCAATGTAGGCCGCCGCGCCCTCGTGGTGCACGATGACCGCCATCTGGCCCAGATCGCCCGCGATGGTGACGGCGTAGAGGTTGTCCATCAGCTCGCCGCCGCCGAATGAGAGACTGGGCGTCAGGTCGATGTTCTTGTTGCGGTGTTGCCCGCCGGAGATTCCCGTCAGGACGTGCCCCAACGCGACGGACTCGCCCAGGGCATCGGTGGCGATTCCGAACTCCACGCAACCGTCGACTCTGTGGCGCGTCATCAGCTGCATGGAATCGATGTCGGCCTTTGTCAACATACCGCTGGGCGTCAGCTCCAACGCCCGGGGCAGTCCCCCATACATGCTCCTGAAATTGTTGGCGTCATAGCCGGCCACCCGCCGCAGGCTGTTGACGAGCTGCTCGCCCGACCAGGACGGATAGGCCAACTCGGCCATCCTTACCCGCTCGATGAACTGGCCCACCTGCCCACTCGTTCGCACGGTCAGAGAGGCCTTGACGTCGTCCTTGGGGCTCTGGAGATAGGCATGCACGTCGAGCGTCTTGCCTTCCCAGTTATCGGGGATGCGTTCGATCCGGAGCCGGGCGCCCTCGGCCTTGCTGCAGCTCGGCAGCGGCAGCGTGGCCTTGGTCTTCGCGTCGCGGATGAGCCACTTCGTCTTCTTCTTGCCCTCCTCGCTGAGCGGGGCGCTGTACTCCGCCACAGAGAACTCGGCCCACCCGCAGCAGGCGATGGGCTTCGAGGAGGACTTCTGGGGAGGACCGACGACCTGGACTCTCTTGACGACGGGCGGTTCGTCTTGGACCGTCTCGTTCTGGAGGGCCCTCAGCGCGAGCGTTTGCTGGGCCCCGGGGCCGCTGGCCAGCTTCTGGAGCTTTGCTGCCTTGAGCTGGATGGGCATCAGTCTCCCTCCAGGGTGAGGGTCTTGCCGAAGAACTGGACCCTGCCAGATTTTTCGATGCGGATGGCCACCTGCCCGTTCACGATGACCTGGAACAGCTCCGCCTTCAGTTCGAACTGCCGGGCCAGCCAGGAGGAGTTCTCCTTGACCTCGATCTGGGTCTCCCGGCCAATATCCTCTCCCCAGTCCTTCCCGGTGGTCCGCGTCACGTTCCCCGCGACCGCGGTCCGGTCATCGCTGGCCACTCGGCTCTGTTTGTCCTGGGCGACAACTTCCTGACGGCTGCCCGCGACGGCCTCGGCGAGCAACCCCGCTATCTCCACGGACTTCATGCCGCCGACGGCCTCGTTCAGGGCCAGCCCCACGTTGACGGAATAGCCCGCGCCTATCGTCAGGGCCCTGGCGGCGCCCACCGACTCCATCACCGCCTGCTGGATGGTGGACTGGTGGTTCTTCGCCACGGAGCCAGACTGGTTGCCCTCCACCTCCTCGTCGTGGTTGCTGGAGACCTCCGTGGTGCGGTGTCCTTGTACGCGCAGGGTCTGGTGGCCCCTGACCTGGCTGAAGTCATCGAACGTGACGTCAAGGATCTGATGACCTTCGACGGTGCGCGTCCGGTCCTTGCGCACGAGCAACGCCTCGAAACCATCCACCTCCTGGGTCTTGTCATTCTCGGAGGTGAGCGTCTCGTCCTTCTGGGCGTGGACGAACACCTCTTCGGCCTGGGCCGAGTCCTCCAGGCGCAGCTCGTTGAAGCCATCGCCGCCGGGGCTGGAGGCGCTGCGCAGCGTGGACTTCGTCTTCTCGTCCGGCAGCCCGTACGGTGTGGAGTTGGCGCCGTTGTAGACGACACCGGTGATAAGCGGTCGGTCCGGGTCGCCCTCCAGGAAGCGCACCAGCACCTCCTGGCCCATGCGCGGCAGCCGCACATGCCCCCAGCCCACGCCGCCCCACGGCTGGCCCACGCGCACCCAGTACGAGGACTTCTCGTCCTTCTTCCCCTCGGGGTCCCAGTGGAACTGCACCTTCACCCGTCCGTGCCCGTCCGTGTGGATCTCCTCCCCTGCGGGCCCCACCACCGTGGCCGTCTGCAGACCGGGGATGATGGGCAGCGGCGTGGTGCGCCGGGGACGGAAGGGTGTGTTCTTCGGCAGCAACTGGAAGTGGTTGCGGTAGAGCCCCTGGAGCGACTCTTCCCCGGCGGAGACATCCGGGTGGCTGCCGACATGCACCACCTCGGTGACGAGGTACTCGCCAGCGAACGTGCCGTCCCCGGGAGTATCCACCTCCAGCATGAAGCCAGGGGTGAGGCGCGGAAAAATCCCCTCGCCCCCCAGCGTGAGGCCGCCCACCTTGGCGGCTTCCAGACGGGCCTGGGCGACGGCCTTGCCCACACCGGGCGCTACGAAGCCGGCCGGGTACTCATACAGCTCCAACCCGGCCACGCCCTCGGGCGCCTTGGCCTTCCCGGAGACGTCCAGCGCGGGCTTCTCGAAGTCATAGTCCTTCAGGTGCACCGCACCCGGGCGCAATCGGTGCACCACCTCCAGGTGGGAGAAAAACTCGCCTTCATACGCGCGCCCGTCGTCCTCATGAACCGGCAACAAGCTCCCCCCCGGCAGCGAGGCGTGGGTGGCGGACTTGTCCACCACCACGAGCGTGTGCGCCTCTTCCGAATGCTCGAAGAAATAGTAGAGGCCCTCCCACTCCATGAGGCGGCTGACGAAGGCGAAGTCGGACTCGCGGTACTGCACGCAGTACTCGCGCTCGGCGTAGCTGCCGTGCAGCGCCAGACGGAAGTCGATGCCTGCATCTTTCAAGACGGCCTTGAGGATGTCCGGCACCGCCTTCCCCTGGAAGATGCGGCTGCGCAGCGTCTGCGTCAGCCGCCACAGCTTGGGCACCACGTGCACCCGATAGCGCCGCCGACCGCCCACCACTCCGAGTGACTCCAGGCCCCGCACCCAGCCATGGAGGTAGCGGGGCGCGCCGTCGCGCACGGACACGGAGAGCAGCGCGTCCTTGCCCATCGCATCCTCGGGGGCCAGAGGCTCGCCGTCCTTGGGGAAGAACTCCACCCGGAAGTCGAAGAGGCGCCCGAGTCCCTCACTCCCCGACAAGGTGCTGACGGCCAGCGCCTCGGCACTGTACGCACCCACCTTCAGGCTGAACGCGGATGGAGTCTGTCGCGCCATGTCGTCCCCCGTCCCCGTCGAATTTCAGGGGCTTTATGTCTATCACCCTACCACAAACGGCCTGAGCTGCCCGGCAACAGAAGCCTTACCGCTGCAGCAATTCATTGCCGATGGTCTGCTGGATCGCGAACGTCTGGGAAATCGCGGCGGGGTTGTCCATGCTCCACATGCCGAGCCGGGGTCCGGAACACTGGCATCACAACCGCACAGCAGGAGCGCCCGCCAGCGAAGTCCAGACAAGTGCATCGGCTACTTCCGAAGTGGGCAGCCTTCATGACTGCCAGCCCCGGAGACTGACTGAATCGCGGCGCCCCCAACATGAACTCCCGGGTCATCAAGGTCAGCGGAGGGGAGAACCGAACCGTGTGCCCGCGAGCATGCCCCGGCCGGACAGGAACACCGCCAACGCGAGCAGCGCGGCGAACGTCCCCGCTCCGCTCCTGCCCGCCGCGCCACCGCGGCCCCTCGCGACCGCGCAGCCACCTCCGCTGGCCTCCTCGGTACAGGGCAGCCACAACCGGCATGCGTCGCCCGCCTTCACGCACAGCCGCTCTGCGTCGGGCCCGGTGCAGACCGCGCCGAAGCGGCCGGCCTCGAGGCCCGCCACCGCGCAGCTCTTCCCTCCTCCGGTCCCGGTGACACAGGCCATTCCCATCGGGCAGTCCGCATGGCTCCGGCACGGCGCGGCGCACGCGTCCACCCCCGGGTCGAGCGAAGGCCGCGTGGGCGGCGCCACTGCGACCTCGTCGAGGATCGCCTGAACGAAGGCCGCATGCGCGTCGACGCGCATGTTGGTGCCCGTCGTGCAGGCAAGATCGCCATACGAGGTGACGCCGACGAGGCGCTCAATGCCGTCGAGTTCGAGGAACGATGGACCGCCGCTGTCTCCGCCGCACGACATCCCGGGCGCGGCCGAGATGGAGAAGGTCTCCGCCTGGACCGCCGTCACCCGGGCCGTGCCACTGCGCCGGCCGCCCACCCGGCCCTCGTCGTCGACACCGAATCCCACCACCCTCGTGGTCCGCCCCACCACGTCCGCCGGCAGCGCCGACAGGCCCAGCGGCACCGGCGCGACAGGCGCATCCTCGGCGAGGATCAGCACCCCGACGTCATGCGCCCCCGCGCGCCAGTCAGGGTGCAGCCGGCCCTCGACGGCGCGCACGCGCTCGGCGGTGAGCGCCCGCGCCGGCTCGGGCGCGAACACCACCGAGAGCAGCTGCGGAGCGTCCACGTTCTCCACGCAATGCGCCGCGGTCAGGACGACCCGGGGCGCGATCAACGTCCCCGTGCAGAGGACTGGCGAGGCCTCGGCCGGCTCGCCGCAGGTCGGCGCGACCGGGAGGATGGCCCCCACGGCCGGGGAGCCTGGCTCGAACACTCCGCCCACCACGGCCTGCCGCTGCACCGCGGGCGCGGGCGGTCCACCGCACGCGCCCGCCGCCGCGAGGAGCAGCGCGACGGCGGGCCCGAGCTTGCGATGGAGCCTCACGCGTTCTCGCCAGTGAACGAGGAGCGGCTCAAGACTTCAGTCCCTCGCGAAGTCGCCCTGCGGCGCGGCCGAGGCCTTGCCGTCGACGCTCCAGTACTTCCACTCACCGGTCTTCCCGCCATCCTCGTAGTGGCCCTGCACGGCCAGCGTCCCGTTCGGGTGCCACTCCGAGTAGAGGCCCTGCGCACGATGCCCGAGCAGGGTCCCTTCGGCCCACTTCGTCCCGTCCGAGCGCCACGCGCTCCACTTCACCTCGCGCGATCCGGCGGAGTGGAGCTCCTCGCGGTTCTTCTGCCCCTCTTCGTAATAGAGGGTCCAGAGGCCCTGCTTGAGGCCGCCGCGGTACTCGCCCTCGGACTGCTTCACGCCCGTCTCGAAGGAGCTCACCCAGCGGCCTTCCATCTTGCCGTCGACGTAGCTGCCTTCGGTCTTGAGCTTGCCGTTGGGGTGCCACTCCGCCCAGCGGCCATGCTTCGTGCCGTCGGGCCTGGCGCACCATTGCAGGGTCCCCTCCGGCGGCGCGTGGCCATGCAGCCGCGCGCCATCGGGACAGGGGCCGGAGGCGCGACTGCATCCGAGGACCGCGCCCGCGACGACGGCCCACGCGACGAGCAGCCTGGGGAAGGAGGCTAGTAGCAGGTGCCGACCCCGCTGCAGCTGCAGTTGTTGGACGCGAACGAATAGTCGTCCGAGGCCGCCGAGAAGCTGCCGAGGCCGTAGTCGTGCTTGGCGCAGTCCTGCGTGTACGCCGTCGTGCCCACGCACCGGGGGGTGCTGGTGACGCCGCAGCCCTGACCACAGCGGCCCTTGCAGCCATTGTCGCCGCCGTTGCAGCCGCAGCCCATGCCGGCCTGACGGTAGTAGCCGGACCCGATGTACTGGTTGCCGCAGGAGCAGGAGATGTGGGTCCAGCCGCGCTCGGAGACGAACTGGTACGCCGTGAGGAGCTCGCCCACCGGCACGATCTGCATGAAGCTCGTCTGGCGCATCGCCGCGTTCTCGACGCGCGTGCGCTGCCCTTCCTCCTCCGGTACGGCCTTGGAGAGCCCCTCGAGCAGCGGGGTGAGCAGCTGCGCCTGCGCCGCATCGAGCGGGTTTCCGCTCGGCGAGAAGTTCCCGACGCCCTGGTTGTAGTCGATGTGGAAGCCGATGACCGTCTCACCGAAGTCGTACGTCACCTCGACGACGTCCTGGGAGGTCTCGACCACCAGCGCGCGAACGGACGCGCCACCCGCACGGTAGGTCGCCTCGAGCGTGGTCGCGTCGCGCTGGAGCAGCGCGAAGCCCTCCGCCTCGTCCACCTGCGGCGCCGGTCCATCGGAACAGCCCAGGGCCAGCACCATCGTGAGTCCACACAACAAGAGCGTTCTCATCTTCCGTCTCGATTCCGCGCGTCGGGTTGGGCGCAACAGGGCGAGACGGTAGGAATCCCGTCCAGCGTCGGTCAAATCGAATTATGAGAATTCAGGGCGGAACCGGTGTCACTTCCGCCCCCTCGGCATGAGGCCTGTGCGACCCGTCTTCAGTGTTCCGGCTTCGGGACGTGCTGATCCAGCAGGATGGGATTGCCGTCGGGGTCGATGAGCATGAGGCTCGCGGGGCCGGTGGAGGACTCGTCGGCGACGGAGGTCAGGGTGAGACCGCGGGCCTGGAGCGTCCGCTGGAGCTCGCGGATGTCGTCGAAGTCGGCGAGTTGTTGGGCGTTGCGATCCCAGCCCGGGTTGAACGTCAGGAGGTTCTTGTCGAACAGGCCCTGGAAGAGGCCGATGGTGCTGGTCTCGTTCTGCAGGATGAGCCAGTTCTGGGCCGGATCACCGCCGATGGCCTGGAAGCCGAGCTTCTCGTAGAACGCGCGCGATACGGCGAGGTCCTTGACGGTGAGGCTGACGGAAAAGTTGCCGAGGCGCACGGGTGCATCTCCTTTGGGCGGGGCGGCTGCGCAGCCGCTCAGGGTGAGGACCAGCAGCGCGCCGCTGAGGATTCGAGGCATGGAGCGCAGTGTAGTCGAGCGCTCCTCCTACCCGCCCTCTCCCCGCTGGCGTCGGCGGAACTCCTCCACCTTCGCCTTGTTGCCGCAGCCGGACATGGAGCACCAGCGTCGCTCGCCGGAGCGCGAGGTGTCCACGAAGAGCAGCGCGCAGCCCTCGCCCTCGCAGTTGTGGATGCGCTCCGCCAGCGGGCCCCCCAGCAGCTCCACACCGTCCCTCGCCACCGCCGCCAGGAGCGAGGGCACGCCACCGCTCGTCCACGTCAGCCCCTGGGGCCCGAGCTGCGGCGCCGGAGGGGGCTCCGCCGCCCACCGGTTCACCAGCGCCCTGTCCCTGGTGTCCAGGTCCTCATTCCGCAAGCGGGCCACCGCCAACCGGTAGAGGGCCTCGCGAAGCTCGCGTGCCTGCCGCAGCTCCTCGTCGGTGGGCTTCGGATCCTTCGCCGCCAGCCCCGCGGCCACGAGCCAGCGGCCCAGGTCGTGCGGCGTCTCCAGCAGGTCCTTCGGCTCGGCCTTCAACCGCGCGACCAGCGACGCCGGCAGGTCCAGGCAAAGCCGGCCGGAGCGGAACTTGAACCCGTCGCGCAGCTCGCCTGTCGGCGCCACGTGCGTTTCCGGAGTGGAACGTTTCGAGCGTGCCATGTGCGTCACCAACAAAGCATGAAACCGTATTGACAGGTTACGAACTTCAGCCCATATCCGCATTCGTAACCTCTTGGTGGGGTTACAACATTCCATCCGGAGGTGGACGCATGCAGCTCGAAGGCAAGAGGGTGGTGGTCATCGGCGCGGGCTCTGGCATTGGCCGGTCCGTGGCCGTCGCCGCCACCCTCTTCGCGATGACCAACCCCTTCCTCACCGGCACCGTCCTCTGCGTGGACGGTGGCGGCCTGCTCATGTGAGGCGCGCCATGCACCTGTCCCGAAGCCTCACCCTCGCCGCCGTGTCGCTGCTGCTCCTCGCCGCCGCGCCTCGGGAGCAGGGGTCCTCGAAGCAGCTCGCGGGGACGTGGACGCTCGTGCTCTGCGACAACGTGTACCCCGATGGCCGCCGCGTGCAGCTCTACGGGCCCGAGCCCCAGGGCCTGCTCATGTTCGACGCGCAGGGCCGCTACTCCCTCCACATCCTCCGCGCGGGCCGCGCCCGGTTCGCCTCCAACGACAAGAGTCAGGGCACGCCCGAGGAGTACAAGGCCACGGTGCAGGGGAGCAATTCGCACTTCGGCCGCTACACGGTGGATGGCGCAACGGGCACCCTCACCTTCCACATCGACCACGCCTCGTTTCCGAACTGGGAGGGCACCGGACAGCAGCGCGCCTTCACCCTCACCGGCGACGAGCTGGCGTACACCGTCCCCGTCCCCACGAGCGGCGGCGCGACGGCAGTGGGCGAGGTGAAGTGGCGGCGCGTGCGCCAGGCGCCCTCACCAGCGCCGCGGTAAGCGCACCCACGGGAAGGCAGGAAGGCCGCGGACCTCAGTGCCACGACACGAACACCTGGAACCGGGGGTTCTTCTGGGTGTCGGCCTGCTCGTGGGGAATGAGGCTGTCACGCCGGAAGAGCTGGACGCTGCCGCCCAACCCCAGTCCATGGAACACCGGGATGTCCGCATGGAGGCGCCCCTCCTGAATCAGGTGGTCGTTCGACGTCCCGTCCAGGGTGCGGATCCACGACGCCTCCAACTCCAGGCCTGCGTACTCCCACGGCCAGGAGCCCAACGCGGCCCGCAGCGTGACTCCCAGCCCCGGCCCGTAGTCGTAGCCCCGCCCATCTGTCTCGGAGGGGTCGGTGGAGATGGCCGCGAGCGCCACGCCCCGCAGGTCCAGGGTCGCCCGCACATCCAGCGCTCCCTTCAGCTCGTGGCGGTAGAGCAGGCTCCCGCTGAAGGACTGAGCGCCCACCTGGTAGTTGCCAATGTCCACGTAGTCGTAGAACTGGTACGCGCCCAGCAGGACCTGCCACCGGGGTCGCCGCACCAGCGGGGTGAGCGCGAGCAGCCCCTGCACCTCGGCCTGGCTGAGGAAGTGGTCCTGGCGGGTGATGAAGCTGGCGTCCACCGAGAAGCTGTCGAACGGCTTGTGGAAGTCGTCGAGGAACGGGTCGCCGGAGCGCAGGCCCAACCCGAGGAAGAACTGGCCCTCGCCCACTTGCCCCTTCGTGGCATCTCCCTCCTGGAGGAACCCCGCCCGCGCGAAGCCGGCGAAGTGGAGCGGCGTCGACTCGCGCGGCGTGGGCCCGACCCGCCACGCCTCGCCCCGGACGACCCGGCTGAGGCCGCGCCCGGGGTTGAGCAGGCCCGCCGCCACCTCGAGGCCCCCCCGCTCCCAGCCCGTGGCGCTGTTGTCCAGGATCATCGAGGACAGCCGGTACAGCACCTCGCCGACGGCGAGACCTCCGAGGCTGGTGTTGATGATGTCGTTGGTGGACGGGGGGTTGTTCTCACCGAACACCTCCCACTGGAGGCTGCCGAGGAAGGTGAGGAGGCCGGACTCCCAGTAGCTGAAGCCATTGTCGCGCCCGATGTTGTAGTAGATGCCACCGTGGTACGGATGGTCGAGCTGGTTGGCGGTGAACTTGTCCGCGTCCCACTCGAAGCGGCCCGTCAGGTTGCGCCCCCACACCTCCGGGCTCACCTCGGACCAGTCGGTCTTCCGGATGAACCGGTTCACCGACCATATCGCCGCGTTCGCCGCCGTCACCTCGCCCAGCGCCAGCCAGACATTCCGGCTCGGAGGCGCCGCGGCGAGTGGCGCATCCGCGGGGACTTCGTGCGCGTGGGCCGGGAAGGCAGCGGCCAGCAGCAGCACCATCGCGAGGTGCACGAGGGCTGCGGAGCTGGTCCCCCCGGACCTCACGGCCATTGTCCCCACCGCACGGCCCCACCTCTCGTGGATCGGAATGAGCGGCTTCGTCCCTCCACGCCGGGAAGCATGTCGGGATTGAGGGTGGGACTGGCTTGCCCCGCCGGCCATCGACCCTGGAGCCGGAGGGTGCGTCGGATGGGGAACGACCACACCGGGAAGCGCATGGGGCATCCCTCAAGGCCGCGGCGAACGGAATCTTTGGTCCCCCGCACCGTTCATGTACGCAATGAGTCAGTCATTGCCGCCCGACGAAGCACGCCGAGTCGCGCAGAGGAGGGTCGCGTCCCCGCGACAGACCTTCCCGCGAAGCAAGGGCCCGCTCGTCGCGCCGGCGTGGGCGCTCCTCCTGCTCGCGCTCCTGACCGCGTGCCCGCTCGCGGAGAACTACCCCGACGAGACCGGACCGAGATACAGCGGAGACCATCGGACTCCTGGCGCCGTCGCCGCGGAGGAGCCCTCTCCGGTCACCGTCGTGACGTTCAACCTCGCCTTCGCCGAGAACGTCTCCGAGGCGATCACGGCCCTCACGAGACCTCCGCTCGCGGAGGCGGACGTCATCGCGATGCAGGAGATGGACGCCACCTCCGTGGACAGGATCGCAAGGGAGCTCGGGCTGGCCTACGTCTACTACCCCGCCTCCGTCCAGGTGGATGGCGATGACTTCGGAAACGCGCTGTTGAGCCGGTGGCCCATCACCGCGGATCGGAAGATCAACCTTCCCCATGACGACCCGTATCACCAGCAGCATCGCATCGCCGTCGTCGCGACGCTGGACATCCGAGGGACCCCCGTCCAGGTGGTCTCCGTGCACAACGCGACCCCCATCGTCGGGCTCAGCGGACGGCTCGATCAGGCGGAGACGATCATCGACGCGGTCGACGGAACGGAACCGTTGCAAGTCATTGCTGGCGACTTCAACACCTCCGACCCGGGAAGCCTCAAGCAGACCGTGAAGCTGTTCTCGGAGCGGGGATACCAATGGGCCTCGGAAGGCGTGGGTGACACCGTGGACTCCGTGATCGGCGGCTTGCCGCTCGACTCCGTCTTCGTCCGGGGTCTCTCTGCGGTGGATCGCGGCGTGGACAGGCGTCCTGCTGGGAGCGATCACCATCCGGTCTGGGTGCGCTTCGCATGGCCGCCATGACGCCGCGGCACGCCGCGCGGGCCCTGCTGGGGTTGGGTGGGATGCTCCTCTTCGCCCCCGGCTGTCTGAGCGGAGCGCGGAACCTCGGCGCGGCGACGACCCCCGAGGGGACGACCGAGGTCGGCGTTTCACTGAACGCGCTCGCCTTCGAGCGCGGCCGGGAGCGGGCGTATCTGCCCAATCCCGAGCTCACCTTCCGCAAGGGGGCCGGCGAGAACTGGGATTGGGGCGGTCGCCTCACCTTGCTGGGCCTCGAGCTCGGGACCCGGCACCGGCTCGTCGAGCGCTCCCCCTGGACGTTGTCGGTCGCCCCCAGCGCGGGTGCCTGGTACGTGCCCGTCACCAACAACTCCACGGAGCCCGTCAACTTTCGCCTCGGGGCGCAGACGCTGCTCGACTACCGGATCAATCGAACGTGGACCATCACCGGGGGCGCCTCGCTGATGGGGGCCTTCGCGGGACCGCTCACCGTCTTTCAAGGCAGGTTCAATGGCACACACCTGCTTGCCTCACCGGGCGGTTCGCTCGGCGTTGCGTTCCGTCTGAATCCGTCCCTCGAGCTGCGAGCAGAGGGCGGCCTCGAGCTTCCGCTCGACCTGCGGGACGGCCGCCAGCCGCTGACGGGCCATGTCGGGCTGACGCTCCGCTGGGGACGCACTGCCGCTCGATGACGGCGCCTTCGCGCGCCAGCCCGTCCCTCAGGGTGATTGTGCCCGGCCGCGGGGGCTCCCAGGTTTCGGCCTCCCGGGGGGGCCATGCTGCTCAAGCACGACTATTACGCCAACGAGGTCTGGCCGGGATGGCTCAATGACATCCGCAACTCGCCCCGGCGCGCCATCTTCCTGCACGGGGTGATGGGCAGTGAGCTGTACGACCGGCAACGCCGTGACACCCTCTGGCTGGACACGGGCATCTGGCACGAGGTGGACAACCTCGCCTTCTTGAATGTCACGCCCCAGGGCGGAGTCGACAGCCCCGGGCAGTTCATCTACGCACGCTCCACGATCACCCTGCCCGTCATCGGCGATCACTACGCCGACTATCTCGCGGGCATCGGGTGGGGCCGCTTCAACTTCGACTGGCGCGACGGCATCGGCATCGAGGCACAGCGGCTGGCGCTCTTCCTGCGAAGCCTGCGCACGGACGGGCAGCCGCTGCGCTTCGTCACCCACAGCATGGGCGGTTGCGTGCTGCTGCGGATGCTGGCCTCCACGCGCGAGTTCGATGACGCCATCGAGCGCATCGTGTTCTGCGCGCCGCCCTTCTGGGGCGCCCTCAAGCCCATCCGGGTCATCGAGGATGGCACCGGCACGCCCGCGGACTGGCTGATGAGCAATGCCACCCTGCGCCAGTCCGCGGCGAGCATGCCGGGTCTCTTCAACCTCCTCGTGGCCCCCCGCGAGTATTGGCCCACGCGCGTGCCCGGGCTGGACGCGGTGCTGAAGTACCCCGTGCGCACCGGACAGGACCTCTACCGCGCCGATTCCTGGACCAACTCCTACCACCGCGAGCTGCGCGACCCGCTGCTGCGCTTCTCCTACAGCGGTTACCAGTTCACCCGCCTGCAGGCGCAGGACGTGGCCCAGCGCTTCGCGTCGCGCACCGTGGTCATCGTCGGCCTGAACGGGAAGACGGACTACGCGGCGCGCATGGGGCCGGGAGGCTGGACGCTCCACTCGCAGCCGCCGCCCGCGCCAGGCAAGCTCTCCAACGGGGATGGCACCGTGCTCTTCCAGTCCTCGTTCCTGCCTGGGCTGCCCACCCACTGCTACCGCGCCTACGTGCCCCCGGTGCGCGAGGACTCCCACAGCGACCTGGTCAACCTGCCGGAGGTCATCAACGCGATCCTCACGGCGCTCGCGGGAGACTCCCTGGCCTCCAGCGGGCTGATGCCCTACGCGGAGTTCCTCCCCGCCATCGACTGGAGCAACGAGGTGGAACAGTCCCCCGAGCCCGGCCCGACGGAGCACCTGGACTACCTGGAGCGCGAGCGGCTGCGGGCGCGGTTTCCCCTGGCCGAGTGGGGCCCCTCGCTGAACCCGGGAGGGAACGACGACCGGCTCTTCCATGCCACGCGGCAGTCCGCGTTCAAGGTGCTCCAGGGCGCGGACCTGCGCACGGAGGCCGGCCGCCTCGGGGTGAGCTACCGCTTCCTCGCCGACCACCTCCGGGTCCTGCTCCTGCCCGTGCTCTCCGGGTGACTTCCGGCGCCGCCCCCCAGACCTGGCAGGGATTAATGGAATTTCAAGACTATTCAAGTATACCTGAATAGAATTGACATTCCGATTTCGGCACTCGCAATGTCTGCCTGTCGCCAAGGCCCGCGACAGGAGATCGAACCATGCCGAAGTCGAAGCAGCTCTCGTCCTGCCTCCTCCCCGCCCGCCGAGCCTGGCCGGCGCTCGCCGCCCTTGCCCTGGCCGCATTCGCGCCGGTGGCCGATGCCGATTCGGCGATCTACGGCGGTGGCCCGTTCTATTCCGGCGGCACCGCGGTGATGGACGACCTGCGCAACTCGGGCTTCACCACCGTGATCCTCTGGAGCTTCCACATCGAGGACAACGGCGACCTGGTCTACAACGACATCCCGGTGGTCAAGAATGGCGCCTACATCGGCGACCCGGCCTGGCCGACGCGGCTGGCCACGCTCAAGACCGCGCCGACCTCGGTCAATCGCATCGAAGTGTCGATTGGCGCCTGGAGCGTTCCTGACTTCGAGCGCATGGCCCGGCTGGTCAACGGCACCGCCACGGGCTGCGGCAGCACCCTCGTCTGCGGCACCGGCAGCAACAGCATCCTGTACCGCAACTTCCAGGCGCTGAAGACCGCCACCGGCGCCGCCGCGGTCAACTTCGACGACGAGAGCGCCTACGACCTCGCCCCGACCACCCAGTTCGGGCAGATGCTGGTGGGCCTGGGCTTCAAGATCACCTTCGCGCCCTACACCCAGCAGACCTTCTGGAGGAGCCTCAAGGACAACCTCGGCAGCGCGGTCGACGGCATCTACCTCCAGGTGTACGACGGCGGCGCCGGCAACAACCCGGCGAGCTGGAACACCGCGATGGGCATGACCGTCGACCCGGGCCTGTGGTCGCGCCACGGCACCGGCTGCACCAGCGGCGACAGTCCGGCCACGGTGCAGAGCAAGATGAGCAACTGGAAGAGCACCGCCGGCATCAACGGCGGCTTCATGTGGCTCTACGACGACATCCAGAAGTGCTCGGCGCAGGGCACGAGCGCGCAGTACGCGGCGGCGATCAACACCGCGGTCAGCGGCAACACCCCGCCGGTGGCCAACTTCGGCGTCACCGTGAGCGGACTGACCGCGATCTTCAGCGACGCCTCCACCGACAGCGACGGCAGCATCGCCTCGCGCAGCTGGAACTTTGGCGACAGCAGCGGCTCTACCGCCACCAACCCCAGCCATGTCTATGCCAGCACCGGCAACTACAACGTCAGCCTGACCGTGACCGACAACGGCGGCGCCAGCCACACCAAGACCCAGACCGTCTCGGTCGGCGCCGGCAACGTCAACCTGGCGCTCAACAAACCGGCCACCGGCTCCAGCGCCTGCAACAGCAGCGAAACGCCGGGCAAGGCGGTCAACGGGAGCGTTTCGGGCGGCACCACCGACAAGTTCTGCTCGTTGGCCTCTCCTGCCTGGCTGCAGGTGGATCTCGGCTCGGCGCAGACGGTCAGCAGCTTCGTCGTCAAGCATGCCGGCGCGGGCGGTGAATCAAGCACCTGGAACACCCGGGCCTTCACCGTCCAGACCTCCAGCAACGGCACGACGTGGAGCACCCCGGTGACGGTGACCACCAACACCGCCAACAGCTCGACCCACGCCATCAGCGCCACCTCGGCGCGCTACATCAAGCTCAACGTGACCACGCCCTCCCAGAACGGCGACCCGGCGACGCGCATCTACGACTTCGAGGTGCGCTGACCCGTCTCGAGGAGCGGCATCGCGCGTCGCAGGCACCGACGCGCGACGCCGCATGGCGACTACGGCTGCGGCACGCCCAGCTCGTAGGCCTTGAGGATGGCCTGGGCACAGACGCGTGACTTCTCGCCCTCCTCCTCGCCGAGCTGGCGACTGCGGGCCAGGAGCATGTACCGGGTCCTGGCGGCGTTCACCCAGGGATAGAAGCCGAACGCTCCCGGCGAGGAGTGGCCCGTCACGGTCCACGCGCCATTGACGGTCTCTCCCTCGATCCAGTGCCCGAGCCCGTAATACGCCTGGCCCCCCGTCCACGGCGTGAAGGACACGTTGGGCCCACCCTGCCAGGCCGGAACGGAGTCCACGGTCAGCTTCGAGGACAGCTCATACTGGTTGGTGAGCAGCTTCGTCAGGAAGACGCGGTAGTGCGCCGCGCTGCCCGAGAAGCCCCCGGCCGGAGCGACGTCGCTGTCGGACTCCGGCAGGGTCGTGCCCAGCCGGGCGTTGATCCAGTCCATGACGCTCGCCAGCCCCGTGCCCTTTCTCGCGCCGATATCGTCCAGGGCCAGCTTCTGCATGTGGCCTCCGTTGTAGAAATACCGGCCGTTCTGGAGCGAGCGGAAGGAGACGTTCTTGTAGGCGGGTCCGTAGCAATCCGAGACGGTCGTCCCCGCGTCCCCACACAGGGTGGTGTTCTCGTCGATGTAGCCGCTCGTGAAGTTGAGCCGCTTCTTCTCGTCCAGGGTGAGGTTCGCGTACCCCCTGGACTGCACGTAGGCCCCCGCGTACAGCCACTTGCTCGCGGACGCGATGGGCATCACCGTCGTGGCCGACACGCCGCTGCCTCGCGGGATTCCGTAGAGCGGCCCCGCTCCAGTGCCAAGCTCCCAGTAGAAGTTCCCCAGCGGCGTGCAGCTCGCCGAGGTCTGGGCCGTGTCCAGCGCGGCTTGTTCGTACACCGTGAGGGCCGCATGGGACGTGCCCAGGGGCGCCTCCGCGGTGGGTTCGAGGGCGTCCTCGGCGGTTCCACAGCCGATGAGACCCAGGGCCAACAGCCCGCGCGCCAGGATGAACGTCGTCCTTCCGTGTTGCTTCATGCGGTGATTCCTCCGGGAAATGGCCTGTGAACCCGGGAGGAGTCCGGAAGTTGCGCGAAATCTCCGGTCGCGGCTACGGGGCCGGCACGGCCTGGTCGTCCAGCGAACCGGAGCGCAGGGCATGGTCGGCGACGCCCGACAGGCGCTGGGCCAGCGACTGCACGGAGTGGGTGACGTTCTGCGTCTCGTCCACCACCTTCAGCGTGCGCTGCATCTGGGCGGACAGCTCCTGGATGGCCTGGGCAATCTGGTGCGTGCCCGTGTCCTGCTGGGCCACGGCGGCGGTGATCTGGCGCACGCTCGAGCTGGTGTCGCTGATGATGGAGGCCAGCTTCTGCAGCTGCACGCCGGAGGAGCGCACCGCGTCGAGGCTGCCCTTCACCCGCAGCTCGCCCTGCTCGCTCACCTTCGCGGCCTCGCGCATGCTCGCGCTCACCCCGTCGAGCACGTCGCGGATGCGCTGGGTGGCCTGGATGGACTGGTCCGCCAGGCTGCGCATCTCCCGCGCCACCACACCGAAGCCCTTGCCGCTGTCGCCGCTGCGCACCGCCTCGATGGCCGCGTTGATGGCCAGCATGTTCGACTGGTCCGCCAGCGTCTTCACCGCGTCCACGATGCCGGCGATCTCGCGCGTGCGCGCATCGAGCGCGAGGATGTGGCGGGCCATCTCCGACACCTCGGTGCGGATGGCGGAGAGGTCCGTCAGCGTGCGCTCCAGCGCCGCGCCGCCGTCCCGCCCCACCTGCTCGGCCGTCTCGGCGGAGGCGGCCATCATGCGGGCCTTGTCGGCCGTCACGTGCGAGCTCTGGCGGATCTCCTCCACCGTGTGCTCCAGCTGCTGGAGCGCCGTCGCCTGGCGGCTGATGCCGGTGGTCTGCTCCTCGCTCGTGGCGCGCAGCTGCTGCACCACCGCGGCCAGCTCTCCGGCGCCGCTGCCCATGCTGTCGGCGAGCTGGCGCACCTCCTTGCGCCGCTCCTCCAGCCTGCGCGTGTGCTGCGCGAGCGAGTGCATCACCCGCGACGAGCGGTGTCCCACGATGCCCACGAGCGACAGCGTGAGCGCGAAGAAGCCCCAGTGCAGCTGGCTGTCAGCCGCCTCCGCCAGACCGTACATGGGGAGCGTGCTGAGGACGCAGAAGAAGAAGAGGATGCCCAGGCCGATGACGAAGATGCGGGCGTCGGAGTTACCGCGCCAGGACTCGACGGACGCGACGCCGACGCAGACCATGATCCCGGGGAGCGAATAGAGGATCATGAGCGGCAGGAGCCCCTGGGCCAGGCTCATGTCCACGAGGACGAGGACGCCCTGGATCGCGGCCGGCACGCAGACCACCGCCGCGCCGATGCGGAACCAGCGCATCCGCCCCTCGCCAATCGTGTCCGACATGAACCACGCGAGGCCCGGAAGGATGCAGTAGGCACCCAGCAGCGTGAGCTGATTGCTGACGCCGCGCAGGTCCCAGAGCGCGGTGAACAGGCTGCTCATGCCGAGCAGCAGCATGCCCGAGCCACCGGCGAAGACGGTCAGTGCCACCAGCATTCGCGACTGGCGGCGCAGCACGGCGGCGCCCGTGGTCACCCCGGCGATGGCAAGCAGCAGCATTCCGATGACGAACGGCGCCAGCCCCATGCGCGTCACCTCGGCGAGCAGTTCGTGGCGCGAGCCCACCCGCGCGCCCTGCGTCACGCCGATGGCGGGCCCGTTCCCCTGGATGCGCAGCAGGATGCGCTGCCCCTTCACCTCGGGCGACAGTGACACCAGGTGCCAGGCCATGCTGTCCATGCTTTCGCGGCCGGAGGGGTTCACCTTCCCGCTCGCGTAGATGCGCTGGCCGCCGGCGTACACCTCGAAGGCGTTGGCGACGCTTCCAAGGTAGAGCGCCGGCTCCAGCCACGTCCCCTCGGGGATGGGGATGCTCAACCAGAGCAGCGTGTTCGCGCCACGGCCCGGCGGCTCCTTCAGCGCGTCCACCGGCTGCCAGCCCTCTTCCGTGCCCGTCGCCTTCGCCCAGGTGGGGACGCCCTCGGGCCCGAGCGGCGAGTCACCCCAGCGAAAGCGCCACCCGTCCACCGCGGGCACGGTGGCCGGCGCCAGCGCCGCATGCGCCATGGGGGCCGACATCAAGACGAGGAGCAGCGCGGTGCCCAGGACCGCGAGGCGCGAGCTCCTGCCTGGCCCCGGACGCGCCCTCGCGGAGGACCTGGAGGGAACGACGGACACCGTGGGCACGAAGGGGAGGACGCGGGAGAGACCCATGTAGAAGGGATGCTCCGGCGTCCGAGACACAAATGTAAACAGGGTCTGATACACCCCCTGGACGCCTGCCGGTTGATAAGCGCGGTATCCGTCTCTTCCCGTGTTTCACGTATGGATTTGCGCCGCCCGGCCGCCTGTACACCGTGCGCGCGTACCGTCGCGTGGGCGCTTCGCAGCCGGGGGACGCGTTCAGGCGTGCCTCAGTTGCTGGAGACCCTCACCTGCCGGGGCTTCGGAGGTTCGCTGGATCCGGCTCCGGTCTGCATGCCGTACGTGGCCCAGCCCCAGACGGTGCCGTTCTCCAGCAGCACCACGGAGCCGAAGAAGCCCGCGGCCACGGCCGTCACGCCACGGAACCCCTGCATCTGCACGGGCGTCAGCCGATCCGTGCGCGTGCCGTCCCCGAGCTGACCGCGGGAGTTGGTACCCCAGGCCCAGACGGTGCCGTCCCGCCGCAACGCAAGGGTGTGCAAGCTGCCAGCGTCCACGGCCACCACGTCCGTGAGTCCCTGCACCTGCTGGGGGAACAGTCGATCGTCGAGCGTTCCATCCCCGAGCTGACCGCTGGAGTTGGAGCCCCAGGTCCAGACGGTGCCGTCCTCATGCAACGCCACGGTGTGAAAACTCCCCGCGGCGATGGCCTTCACGTGCGCCACGTCCCGCAGGGGCACGGGCGACCGCCGCTCGATGTTCGTGCGATCCCCGAGCCCACCGGAGTAGTTGAAGCCCCAGGCCCAGACGCTGCCGTCCTTTTGAAGCGCCACGGTGTGAAAGTCCCCTGCGGCGATGGCCGTCACGTTCGTGAGCTCTGGCACCTGCCCGGGCACACTGGTCCGATACGAGGTCCCGTTCCCAAGCATGCCGTAGGTGTTGCTTCCCCAGGTCCAGACAGTGCCATCCTTCCGCAGCGCCACGGTGTGCTGCTCGCCAGCGGCGACGAGCGACACCTCCGTGAGCCCCGGCACCCGCGCGGGCACCGAGCTCGGGCGGAAGGTTCCATTCCCCAGCTGGCCCCAACGATTGGAGCCCCAGGTCCACACGGTTCCGTCGTCTTGCACGGCCACGGAGTGGTCCTCCCCCGCCGCCACGGCAACCACTCCGCTCAGGTCCGGCGCCTGCACCGGCGCGGCATCGGTGGATGCGTCCGAGCCATCTCCGAGCACCCCGTTCTCACCGGAGCCCCAGGTCCGGACGGAGCCGTCCTGCCGCACCATCAACGTGGACTCGTAGCCCGCGGCCAGGGCCTTTGCGTCCGTGAAGTCCGCCACCCGCACGGGCGTCGGGCGATCCGTCTGCGTGCCGTCCCCGAGCTGGCCGGCGCTGTTCCGGCCCCAGGCCCAGACGGAGCCATCCCCCCGCAGCGCCAGGGTGAAGTCCCATCCGGTGGCCACGGCCCTCACACCCGTGAGCCCCTGGACCTGCACGGGCTTTTCTTCCGACAGAGCTCCGTCATTCCCGAGCTGGCCAGAGCGGTTGTCTCCCCAGCCCCAGACGGTGCCGTCCTTGCGCAGCGCCACGGTGTGGTCGTCGCGTTACCGCGCACCCCGAGGCCGGCGAATCGCGGCGGCCCAGGCTTCGGGCGTCGTCTTGCGGAAGTCCCGCGGGGAGCAGCCCACCTCCCGGCGGAAGGCGTGGATGAAGTTCGACAAGTCCCCGAAGCCCACGTCGAGAGCGATCTCCGTCACCGGCCGCCGCGTGTCGCGCAGCAGGGCCAGGGCGTGGAACACCCGCGTCCGCAGCAGGAGGCGGTGCGGCGTGAGCCCCGTCTCACGCTTGAACACCCGGAGGAAGTGATACGGGCTCATGCCGGCCACCCGCGCCAGGTCACCCAACGTCAGCTCCTCCGTCGAGCCCTGCTCGATGGCGGCCAGCGCCGCGTGCACGCCGTCCCGGGCGAGACGGCCGGGGGCGCGTGAGGACTCGAGCTGGGGCGCACGGCCCAGCTGCGCGCCCACCTCCGCCGCGAGCGCGAGCCCCAGCGCCTCCAGCTCCAGCACCGGCCCCCGGGATGCAAGGCATTGCTCCGCGAGCTTTCGCAGCGCTTCAATGCGCGACGTGGGGGGCAACACAGGCCGTGCGAAGTACTGTCGGGGAGCCCCGCGCGGCGGAGGCCCCACCAGGCTTTCGAGCGTGCCTTCGTCCATGCGGAAGATGACGCAGCGGTCACCCCCGGCATGCTCGTGGGAAATCTCATACTGCTGTCCCGGATTGGCGAGCATCGTGCTTCCTGCCGTGAGCAACTGGGCTCCAGGGTCGCTCCGGAAGCCGAAGACCCCCGAGCGCACCACGGTGATGGAGGCGTCGGTGAACTGCTCTGGCTCCACCTTCGCCCCCTTCGACGCGGGGCACTGGTATTCGAAGACGCGCACCAGGCTCATGCCTCCAAGCCTAGCAGCCCGGGCCGCGCAATTTTCACCAAGTGCGTGCCCGGAATGGCTCGGTACAAGTACCGCCATGGACAACACAGGCAAGCTGCATCGCAGGGACTTCATGGGTCTGGCGACGGGGGTGATCGCCGCGGGCGTCCTTCCGGGATGTCTGTCCCGTTCGACACGCGAGCCGGGCCAGGAGCCGATGGATGCCCGGGCCTTCCATGCCGAACGGCGCTTCGCGGAGACCCGCTTCGGGAGGATCGCCTACGTCGAGCGCGGCTCCGGCCCCGCGGCGCTCTTCCTTCACGGCTTTCCGCTCAACGGCTTCCAGTGGCGCGGCGCGCTGGAGCGGCTGTCACCCCACCGCCGGTGCGTCGCCCCCGACTTCATGGGCCTGGGCTACACAGAGGTCACCGAGGGCCAGGACGTCTCGGCCGCGTCACAGGTGGACATGCTCGTGACCCTGCTGGACGGGCTCTCCCTCCAGACCGTCGACCTCGTCGCGAACGACAGCGGGGGCGCCGTGGCGCAGCTGCTCGTCACCCGGCATCCGGAGCGCGTCCGGACCTTGCTCCTGACCAACTGTGACGTGGAGAGCGAGTGCCCACCTCCGGCGGTCCTGCCCGTCATCGAGATGGCGCGCGCTGGGAAGTACGTGGACGCGTGGCTCGCGCCGTGGCTCGCGGACAAGCCCCTGGCCCGCTCCGAGATTGGCATTGGAGGAATGACCTACAGCCATCCCTCCCAGCCCACCGACGAGGCCATTGAAGTCTACTTCGCGCCGCTGGTGCGCTCGGCGCAGGGGAGGGCCTGGGTGCATGCGTATACCCTGGCCCTGGAGCACAACGCGCTGGCGGGCATCGAGCCGGCGCTCCAGCGCTGCCGTGTGCCCGCGCGCATCGTGTGGGGCACGGGCGACACGATCTTCTCCCCCGGGAGCGCCGATTATCTGGACCGGACGCTCGGCGACTCCCGCGGCGTGCGGCGGGTGCCGGGCGCCAGGCTCTTCTTCCCCGAGGAATACCCCGACCTCATCGCGGAAGAGGCGCGCCGGCTGTGGGGCGTGGGCTCGCGCTGACGAGAGCGCGTGCTTCCTGGTGACGTCCGGTCGCCCGTGCAGCCTCGACGGCGAGCGCCACGGCGCGGTCTGTCTGGCGGCCCGCGAGGTTCTGCTGCGCCAGCACCCAGGCCCGCTCCGCGTCCGCGCCGGGGCCCAGGTAGAACAGCGCCGCGTGGTCCGCGAAGGCCAGCGGGTGTTTGGACAGGAGCGCCTCGAAGCGCTGGCGCGCGCGGGAGAGCTCCCGCCGGCCACGCTCCGGTTCGCCGGTCCGGACGTGCAGCTCCCCCAGCAGCGCCAGCGCCTCGGGCTCGTTGCTCGACGTGGCGAGGCGGTCGAGTCGTGCCATTGCGGAGGACAGGTCGCCTCGGGCGACTTCGCACTCAGCCAGGTGGATTCCCGCCATCACGAACCCGGGGAGATGGGTGAGCGCCTGTGCATACAGGGCCTCGCCACGCGCCGTGTCTCCCCCCTGCTCGGCCCACATCGTGCCGCGCGCGAAGTAGATCCATGCGTACGGAAACGGTGACGTGGTGTCGAGGTCGGCGAGCGCTGCGACATACAGGCGGTCCGCTTCGGCAAGGCGACCGAGCGCCGCGTAGGCGCCTGCGAGCGCGCTCCGCGACGCGAAGCCCGGATGGCGGGCCACCCCAGCCTCGAGCAGGGGAACCGCCTCGCCCGCATGTCCGGTCGCGACGAGAATCGAGGCTCGCAGGGCCCCGCACTCTTCGGCGTCGGCACCGGCGCGCTCGGCCGCGTCGACGTCAGCAAGCGCGTCCGCGAAGTGGTGCACCGCCGAGCGTGTCCTCGCGCGGCGCAAGAGCGCGAGGCCCGTGTCGAAGCGCCGCTCCGCGAGGACGCTCGCGCGGTCGAGCGCATTGTAGTCACCGAGGAACCTCGCCCTGAGGAGCAGGAGTTCCTCGATGCCGGCCGCCTCTGCCTGCTGGGCAATCCGGCCATCGAGGTTCGCGACGGCCAGCGCGCCGGCCGTCGTGAGGTACCGGGGGGGCAGGA
This sequence comes from Corallococcus llansteffanensis, assembly GCF_003612055.1. Lineage (GTDB taxonomy): Bacteria > Myxococcota > Myxococcia > Myxococcales > Myxococcaceae > Corallococcus > Corallococcus llansteffanensis. Next base: position 15,426 of record NZ_RAWB01000015.1, on the reverse strand, counting down.
CCCGTTCCCCACCCGTTCCGCCGCAGGCCATGAGCATGGCAGCGAACCCTGCCGCCCAGGGTGCGCCTCGGGTCATGGGGCCCCCAGGAACGGAAACTCGCTCGTCGAGGTCGGGCGGTCATCCTCCCTGACCCCGTCATCGACACCGGAGGTGGCGCCCAGGACCCATAGCGACCTGAACACGTCGCTCGCGTCCTGGGTGGGCGTCCTTCCACCGCAGTCACCGCTCGGCGCGCCCGGGGTCGCGAGCTCGGTGAGCTCGACGGCAAGATATTGCTGGCACACCGCGGACCTGCTGTCGACCCAGAGCCTGTCGTCGGCAAGCACCTTCGCGAGGCGGTGGTACCGCTGGGCGGGCTCGGCATCGGGCTGGATGAGCCATTGATTCCCACACGTCCCGTCGAGCCCGTCGTAGAGCCCCAGGGTGAGCTGGAGGTCCGCCGTGAATCGCGGCCAGTCGGCCGGGGCCGCGCGGTTGTATTCCTCCTTGCGCCGGTCGCTCACGTCGTCGGGAGCGAGCGGACCTATCAGCGCGTTGCCCGTCAGCGGCCGTCCGATGCGGTCCACCCTGGCACCGAGCTTCGGACGCGGCCGGACTCCGTCCTGTGCACCCAGATTGCGCGACGAACACCCGTGCACCGAGGCGCACATCGTCATCGCGAGCATCGCTCCCGCCAGCTTCTTCATGGGCTGTCTCATGGCTTGTAGATGGCTCCCCAGACGGCGAGCAGCTTGCCGCCCGCGTCAACCACGCCGAGGTCGACCGAGACGACGAGTGACGACGATTTCCAGCCCACCAGAAAGTCCTTCGCCGGGCCACCGGCTGTATGCCGCCAGCGCTCGAGGAGCTCCTGCGAGGTCGTCTTGTCGAAGCGAGGGCAACCGGCGGCATCCACGGAAGCGCCGGCCTGAAGGGCCGCGGACGCCACCTGCAGGGCGTCCCGGGTCCCCTTCACGTTGTTGAAGAAGGGGTCGTCGCGCAGCCCCGCGAACACCCGGAACCGTCGGTGTTGCCCTTCGATCCCCACGGGCTTGCTCGCATCCCCGCGAGCATGGTCGACGTCACCGGCCCAGCACTCGGCCGTGTTCGCGGCATCGAACTGGCACACGATGGACGTGTCGATGGTGGTTTCACCGAAGCGGGGCCCGCTGCCGACGTGGAACACGTACTGGAGCCGATCCGAGAACCGCTGCGCGACCACCGTCATGGCCAGGTTCAGGCGCAGGCCATCGGGCGACATCCACGCGAAGAGGTCGGCGATGTCCGCCGAGGGATCCGCGATGACCGTGGGGGTGTCCAGGTGGTCGGAGGCGTCCGCGCCCCGGGCGCCCAGGATGAACAACATTCCGGCGGCGACCCGCACGCCACGCCACCGGGTTTCGAATTGCAGTCCGCGCATTCAAGGTCTCCTGTCGTCGCGGTCTCACCGCGAACCGAGAAGACCCATAGGGCAGGAGGATGCTGCGCGACTTGGTGGAAATTGCGCCGCACCGCTGCGTCCATGTCGAGATCCGCCATGGCGCTCAATTGGCTCACCCCCAACGCGAAGAACCCAGCCAGCATTACTCTGGACGACACGCCTGGGACTGCTTTGCGGCTCCCAGTCACCCCATTAGCGTGACGGCCTCCCACCCCAAGGAGGTCGCCATTTCCCCTCTGAGACTCTCATTGCTGTGCGCCGCCGTGCTGTGCACGGGCGTCCTGCCGGGCTCCGCGAGCGCGTTCACGTATGACTTCGTGAACAAGCTCGTGGACTCGTCCGACGCCAGCTACAGCTACGGCTATGCCCCCTCCATCCTCTACGAGGGCGGCCAGTTCCACATGTTCTATTGCAGCAGCGGCAGCAACGGCGGCTGGGACGACATCCGCCACGTCACCTCCACGGACGGCCGCCTCTGGTCCGCGCCGCGCATCGTGCTCACCACCAGCGATTTTACCCAGGAGCGCTGCGCGTGCGACCCGTCCGTCGTCTACTACCAGGCCCCGGGCGACACGCGACCGTACTACTACCTGTTCTACTCGGGCAACGCGAAGAACGTGCAGACGGTCATGCTCGTCGCGCGCTCGGAGAGCGTCGCCGGGCCCTACGCCAAGTGGACCACCACCGGCACGTGGCAGGTCAACGCGCCCAACCCGCAGATCATCATCCGCCCCCGCGTCTCCAAGCCGGACAACACGCCCTGGTACGGCGCGGGCCAGCAGTCCGTCGTCGTGCGCGACGGCAAGCTGGTGAGCTGGTTCACCGATGACACGACGTGCGCCACCAGCGCGTGCGTGCGCATCTTCCACAGCACCACCACCCACCCCACGCAGTGGCCCGTGGGCACGCAGACGGACGTGCTCGACGAGGGCTCGGTGGACGTGAAGTACGACGCCGCCTCCGGCCGCTACGTGATGTTCAGCATCCCGCTCGGCCACAGCCAGACCACCTCCCTCACGCGCCGCTACTCCACCAACGGCGTGAACTGGAGCGCCCCGGAGGTGCTCCGCGACGCGGGCGGCTTCCCCGACTTCGTGCACAACGTGGGCGCCAGCGGAGACCGCCAGGGCCACCTCATCGCCGACCGGGCCCTCATCGTCTATGGCGCGCCGTATGACCTGGACGCGTCGTACCAGAACGACTGCAACGCCTCGCCGGCCCCGTACTGCTGGGGCCACTGGGACCTCTACGGCAGCGTCATCAATGCCGCAGGCAAGGTGTGGAACGACATCCCGTGGGGCTGGCAGTGGCCGGGCTACGGCACGCAGCACCGGCTCGCGCTCGGGGACTACGACGGCGACACGAAGACGGACCGCGCCATCGTCGATACCGTCACCGGGCGTTGGTATGTCATTGGCAGCGGGGGCGGCTTCCCCATCCCGTGGGGCTGGCAGTGGACCGGCATGGCCTCGAGCCACCGGCTGGCGCTGGGGGACTACGACGGGGACGGCAGGACGGACCGCGCCATCATCGACCCCAACACCGGCACCTGGTACGTCCTGGCCAGCAGCGGCAGCAGTCCCATCCCGTGGGGCTGGCCCTGGAACGGGCAGGGCCCGCAGCACCGGCTGGCCCTGGGGGACTACGACGGGGACGGGAAGACGGACCGCACCCTCATCGATACCAACGCCTGGCAGTGGTTCTCGGTTGGCAGCAGGGGGCCCTACCCCTTCCCCTGGGGCTGGCAGTGGGCCGGCATGGGGCCGCAGCACCAGCTCGCGCTGGGTGACTACGATGGCGACACGAAGACGGACCGCGCCATCGTCGACGCCTCCACGGGCACCTGGTCCATTGTCCCCAGCAGCGGCACGGCGCCCTTCCCGTCCGTCTGGCAGTGGAGCGGCATGGCCTCGCACCACTGGCTGGCGGTGGGCGACTACGACGGCGACAAGAAGACCGACCGCGCCATCGTCGACCCCACCAACGGCGCCTGGTACGTCCTCGGCAGCGCCGGAGGCTTCCCCATTCCGTGGGGCTGGCAGTGGAGCGGCCTGAGCACGTCGCACCTGCTCGCGCTCGGGGACTATGACGGGGACGGGAAGACGGACCGCGCCATCGTCGACCCGCGCAATGGCCGCTGGTTCGTCCTGGGCTCGGAGCCGTTCCGCATCTACTGAAGCGCCAGGAGGCAGGCCGTCACCGGCTTCGCCTGTGGCGAGAGGGGGCTTCTCCCGCGGGGGAAGCCCCCTCCTCTTCGCTACGGGCTCAGAACACGAAGTACGTCGGCGGCGTGGTGCTGGTGAAGAAGTTCACGAAGCTCGCGGAGTAGTAGGTCCCCGACTGGCCGTTGATCTTCCCGTCCTTCGTGCCAAACACACTCACGCCCGTGCCGTCCGCGCTGATGCTGAGGCTGCCCGTGATGATGTTGCCCGTGCGGTAGTCGCAGAGGATGTCCGCGTTGCGCATGACGGCCAGCGTCGCCGTGTCCACGTGGACGAGCGAGTAGATGTTCGCCGAGGAGCCGCTGAAGCCGTTCTTCTTCACATACCCCACGGCGAGCCCCAGGCTGCCGCCCACCATCCCCAGCGAACCCGGCGCATTCAGCACGGCGGTGCCCACCACCTGCGAGACGCCCGTCGGATAGGGACAGCTCACGCCACCGGTGCGAGTGACCACGATGTTGTACTGCGGCGGCGACGGGGTCGTCTGGACCGACGCCACCGAGTAGTCACAGCCCTGCGACGACGCCGTCAGGAGGCGCGCGGACTGCTGCGCCAGTTCCTCGCCCTCCACCTGCTCCGAGCCACCACAGGCCGAGACGACGAGAGCCGAACCCAGACACACGCTGCGCGCAAACTTGTTCATTGTCGGAATACCTTTCCTTCCGGGGAAGGTAGGAGCCTAGCAAACCCAACTGGCATGACAAAGGTGCTCCCAGACCTGCCATTGGCCTTCCCAGGAAACAGCCCGGCCGCTGCCCGGTGGCCGTGCTGCTTGCGAGATGCCGTGGACCGCGGCCATCCCGGAGGCATGATGCCCTTCATGACCCCCGACAGACTCGACGACCTGGGCCGGGCGACGACGTTCGCGGAGCTCCACTCCCGCCTCCACCTTCACCGGTGGGAGGCGGAGCTCCAGGAGTTCGAGCGCCCCAATGGCCCGCCTTCCTGCACGGTCCGCATCATCGACGGGGGCGTTGACGGTTCAGGAGACATCGACACGGGCGACGGCCCGTACGTCGTCCTCGTCGACGGTCCCCTCAAGTCACCCGGCCACCTCCACCTGTGGACTGACGACTATCGCCCCGGGCTCGTCATCGTCAGAGGGGACCTCCTGGCCCGAACCCTCTCGTTCGGCAATGGGGCGCGGGTCTTCGTTGAAGGCTCGGTGTTCGTGGACGACTGTCTCTTCGGCCAGTACGGGGACCACAATGCCGTCCTCAGCGCGACGGGGGAGCTGCGCGCGAGGGCGAGCTTCCTCGGGGCGTATGCCTACATCCATGCGGACGGAGGTGTGCGTTCGCTGCTCTACGCGCCGCGCGGAGGCTGGGAGACGGTGGAGCCGGACATCGAAAACGAAGGGGTAGGAGACGGAGCAGGCTTCTTCGACCCGGCGGTGCTCGACCGCTATGGCGACCTCGACTTCAAGCTGGCGATCCAGGCCGCCCGCGAAGGTCGGCCCCTGTTCCTGCCAGGGGTCGAGGAGCGATTTCCCGCTCGGCGGACCTCACGAAGCACCAAGTAGGGCTCATCCGTCCGGGGAAGGTCCAGTATCCTCGGCGCCATTTCTCTCCGAGGCGCCAACCCGGGCCTCCCTGTGCAGGAGCGCTCCCCATGAACGCCGTCACGTCGTCCCAGCCGAAGGAGATAACCCTGCGCGGGGTGACCCTCGGTGTCCTCATCACGCTGGTCTTCACCGCGGCGCAGGTCTACCTGGGGCTGAAGGTCGGCCTCACCTTCGCGACCTCCATCCCCGCGGCGGTCATCTCGATGGCGCTCCTGAGCGCCTTCAAGAACGCCACCATCCAGGAGAACAACATCGTCCAGACGCTGGCCTCGGCGGCGGGCACGCTCGCTTCCGTGATCTTCGTCCTGCCCGGCCTGTTGATGACCGGCTGGTGGACCGACGTGCCGTTCTGGCCGACGTTCGGCGCGTGCGCGACGGGCGGCGTGCTCGGCGTGATGTACACCGTGCCGCTGCGCCGCGCGCTGGTCTCCGCCTCCGACCTTCCCTATCCCGAAGGCGTGGCGGCCGCCGAGGTGCTCAAGGTCGGCACCTCCTCGCGCTCCGGCGCGGCCGAAGGCAAGGCCGGCCTCATGTCCGTCATCTGGGGCAGCATCGCCTCGGTTCTGTTCGCGGCGGCCGCCGCCGCGAAGCTGATGGCCGGCGAGGTGGCCGGGTACTTCAGGGTGGGCGGCAGCGCCACCGGCATCGGTGCCGCCAGCTCGCTGGCACTCATCGGCGCGGGACACCTGATGGGCATCACGGTCGGCATCGCGATGCTCGTGGGCCTCGTGATCGCGTGGGGGGTCCTGGTGCCGCTGCTCACGTCCATGAACCCGATGGCGGACGCCCCGGCGTCGGAGCACGCGCTGCGCATCTGGGGCACGCAGGTGCGCATGATTGGCGCAGGCGCCATCGGCGCGGCGGCCATCGTGACCCTGGCGGGTCTTGCCAAACCGGTCATCGGGGGCCTGCGGTCCGCGCTGGAGACGGCGCGGCGTGCCAAGACCCAGGGCCAGGTGCTGGAGCGCACGGAGCAGGACCTGTCCATCCGCACGGTGGGGCTGGTGACGCTGGTCTCCCTGCTGCCGGCGGGCTGGCTCCTGGCGGACTTCCTCCAGGGCACCGTGCTGGAGAGCCTGAGCGTGCCGCTGGTCGCCGTGGGCATCGGCTACGTCCTGCTCGCGGGCGTCTGCGCCGCCGCCGTCTGCGGCTACATGGCCGGCCTCATCGGCTCGTCGAACTCTCCTGTCTCCGGCATCGCCATCCTGACCATCCTGGGCGCCGCGCTCAGCGTCGGCGTGGTCGGGCGGCAGGTCACGGGGCCCGAGGCGGCCCCCGCGCTGGTGGCGTTCGCGCTGTTCGTCACCACGGTGGTGCTGGCCGTGGCGGTCATCGGCAATGACAACCTGCAGGACCTGAAGACCGGCCAGTTGGTGGACGCGACGCCCTGGAAGCAGCAGGTGGCGCTGCTCATCGGCGTGGTCGCAGGCTCCGCCGTGGTCCCGCCCGTGCTGGCGCTCTTGAACCGGGCCTACGGCTTCGCGGGCGCACCCAACGCCCATGCCATCTCCGCGCAGCCGCTGGCGGCGCCGCAGGCGACCCTGATCTCCACCCTGGCCAAGGGCGTGATCGGCGGCAACCTGCGGTGGGACCTCGTGCTGTGGGGCGCGGCGCTCGGCCTGACCCTGGTCGTCATCAACTTCGTGGTGAAGAAGGCCAGCAAGGACCGCTACAGCCTGCCGCCGCTGGGCGTGGGGCTCGCCATCTACCTGCCCAGCGCCGTCACGGTGCCGGTGGTCGTGGGCGCGCTGGCGGGCTGGGCCTTCGAGCGCGCGGCGAGCAAGCAGACCTGGGGCGAGCCCGCCAAGCGCCTGGCCGTGCTCATCATGTCCGGCTTCATCGTGGGCGAGAGCCTGTTCAACGTCGCGCTGGCCGGGTTGATCGTCTCCACGGGCAAGGGCGAGCCGCTGGCCCTCCCCATCGAGCTGGGTGAAGTGACGACCATGATCATCGCCGTGGTGCTCGGCGTCGTCGCGGTGGGCGGGCTCTACCGCTGGGCGGCGCGAACGGCGCTCCGCATCTCGACCTGACCGTGTGCCCCTGATGACGGGCAGGGCGGAGCGCGCCCTGCTCAGCGCATGAACCGCGTCAGCGCGGCGAAGTCCTCCGGGCCATGCCCTGCCCGGAGGGCTGACTGGAAGAGCTGGTCGAAGGCCTCGGGCACCGCGCGTTGGAGCCCGCGCTCCCTGCACAGCTCCAGCAGGTGCCGCAGCGCCCCGGCGTGGATCTCGAGGGTGGCGAGCGTCGTCGCGTCGGCGGCGAAGCGGCGCTGCTGGACCCGCGTGACGAGGTCCGTGACGCCTCCGTCCACCACCGGAGCGAACGCCTTGACGAAGCCCAGGAAGGTCTCGAGCGGGATGCTCTCCGCCTCGCAGACGGCCACGCCCTGGAGCACGCCGAACAGCTGTCCCCACATGGACACGAGCAGCGCGCTGTCGAGCGCGGCGGCCAACCCCACGTCGCTGCCCACATGCTGCGTATTGCCCCCGAGCGCGAGGAGGACGGGCCGGGCCTGTTCGAACAGCTCGCTCGGACCCGCGTAGAGGAGGGTTCCCGCGGGCTGGCCGATGAAGTCCGGCGTCCCCATGATGGCGCCATCCAGGTAGGGGATGCCGTGCTGCCGGGCCCAGGTGGCCTGCTCCCGTGCCTGACCCGGTGAGCCGGACGTCAACTGCACGAGCAGCTTCCCTCGCAGCGCTTGCGTCACCTCGTCCGGCCGGAGCAACGCGTCACTCACGCCGTAGTCGCTCACATTCACCACGATGAGGTCCGCGGCGGCCACGGCGTCCCGCACCGTCGCCGCGATGCGGGCCCCCTGGGCGGCCAGGGGTTCGCACTTCGCCCGCGTGCGGTTCCAGATGTCGACCGTGTATCCCTGCTTCAGGAAGGCGCTCACGAGCGCGGAGCCCATGCGCCCCACCCCGAGGACTGCGATTGCTGGCTTCATGTCGGTGCTCCTTGGTTGGAAGGTGCTAGCGGTGCGGCGTGGCGACCTGCGTGAGTCCTCCATCCACGGGCAGCTCGGCCCCCGTGGTGAAGGTGGCGTCGAAGGCGAGGAACAGCACTGCCCGGGCGACCTCCTCGGGCGAGCCGATGCGCCCCATGGGTGTGGTGTCGTTCCCCTCCTTCTCGAAGGCTGCCAGCTCTTCCGGAGACGCGCCATCGACGCCCATCGTCGGTGTCTTGATGAAGCCAGGGCTCACCGCGTTCACCCGGATGCGTCTGGGCAGCAGCTCCGCGGCGAGCCCTTGCGCGAAGGACCGGAGCGCCGCCTTGGAGCCCGAGTAGACGCTCATGCCAGGAATCCCCGTCACGTTGGCGACGGAGGTGGTGAAGACGAACGAGCCACCCTCGTTGACGAGCGGGGCCAGGCGCTGCGCCGTGAAGTACGCCCCCTTGGTGTTGATGTCGAACGTCTGATCATACACCTGCTCGTCGACGTGCTCGAACATGCCGAGGCGCGCGAAGCCGGCGTTGATGAACACGAGGTCCACCCGGCCGAGCTGCTCTTCCACGGCCCTGGCCAGCGCATCGATGTCGGTGAGGCTCGCCGTGTCCGAGCGCACCGCGTGCGCCCGGGGCCCGAGCTCCCGCCGCGCCACTTCGAGCGTCTTCTCGTTCCGGCCCGTGAAGAGCACCTCGGCGCCGCCGTCGAGGAGCGCCTTGACGGTCGCCAGTCCCATTCCCTGCGTCCCGCCCGTCACGACTGCCTTCTTGCCTGCGTACCTGCCCATGGACTTCTCCTTGGTGAGGCGGCAATGAATAGGGAGGAAGCCCGCGGCGGTCGCACACGTTCGGACGCTCGCGGAGCACGTTCGGACGGCGGCGGACGCGGCCTCCCGGCGCTATGTCAGGAGCGTACAGCGCGGCACCGGTGCGAGGAGTGCGAGGCATGGACAGGGAGATGCAGACGACGGGCGCGCGGGACTCCATCGACGCGGTACGGCCCTGGCTCGGGCTGCACGTGGACTTCCACACGGCCGAGGCCGGGCACATGGAGCTCGAGTCCGTGCCCGACCACCGCCTCAAGATTCATGCGGGGACGCCCCTTCGCGGTGCCTGCCGCGTCCACCGCTTCGTCTACACGCAGGGCGACATCGACCTCTTCCCGGCCGGCGTGTCGGATGTCTGGGAGAACCAGGACGCGAGCGCTGCCGTGCTCGTGCGGCTCTCCCCTGCCCTCCTGCGGCGCGCCGCGGAGGACATGGGACGGGACCCCGACCGCGCCGGGCTGGAGCAGCGCCATCAGTTCAGGGACCCGCAGATCGAACACATCGCCTGGGCGCTCGACGCGGACCGCAGGGCCGGACACCCCGGCGGGCTGCTCTACACCGAGTGCCTGGGCCTGGCGCTCTCCGTCCACCTGCTGGGCCGCTACCCGGCGCCCTTCGGACGTGAGCGCGGCCTGTCGAAGCCACAGCTGCGGCGCGTGACGGAGTACATCGAGGAGCACCTTGACCAGAACCTCTCCCTGGCACGGCTGGCCGGCATCGCCGGGGTCAGCGCGTCGCACCTGAAGACCCTGTTCAAGCGCTCCACGGGGCTGCCCGTGCACGAGTACGTCGTGCAGCGGCGGGTGGAGCGCGCCAGGACGCTCCTCCAGCGGGGCGGGATGTCCGCCGGTGAGGTGGCGCTCGAAGCGGGCTTCTCGCACCAGAGCCACATGGCGCGGTGCATGCGGCGGGTGCTCGGGGTGACGCCCTCCGTGGTGGCACGTGACGCTCGCGCACGGTGAGCCCCGCGGGAGGGTCAATGACTCTCAGGTGAGCGCTGACGCGTCAGCAGTGTTCCACCGTCTGGAAGAAGCGCCGGGGGGCCTCCCCGGTGACGGCGCGGAACTCTCGAATGAAGTGGGATTGATCGAAGTAGCCCGCGTCGAGCGCCAGCCGCGACAGGCTGCTGCCAGGGCGGTACGAGGCGATCGCATGGCGCACGCGCACCAGGCTCGCCAGTTGCTTCGGCGTCGAGCCCACCTCGGCGCGGAAGCGCTTCTCGAAGGCGTCCTGGCTGAGGTGGAGCTGGCGCGCGAGGCTGGCCATGCGCACGGAGCCGCGAGCCGTCTGGATGGCCTGCACCGCGGCGGCGACAATCGGGTCCGGCTCGCGAGCACGCAACCGCGCCCCGAGGAACTGCTCGACGATGGCGATGCGGCGTGCGTCGTCCCGCGCCTCCGCCACCTGGGATGAAACGCGGTCCAGCTCCGTATGGGGAAGCAGGTCCGCGAGCGACAGGGTCTGTCCGAACAGCGCGTGAAGCGGTTCGGCGAAGAACTTCGCGGCCCCCGCTTCGCGAAACGTGACGAGCACGGTCCCGCCTCCGGCCGAGGTCCGCATGCGGCGCGCGGACGTGCGCATCCCCGTGAGGGTGTGTCCGGGAAGCAGGCGCTCGTCGGGGCCTTCGAGCTGCGTGGCCGACCCGCTGTAGCGGATCCCGAGCACGAGCCCCGGTTCGGGAATCAACGTGCGCGTCGTCTCCTCGTGCGCCTCCACGAGGGTGAAGGCCTTCACGAAGGGGGCCAGCCGTCCGCTCACGGGAAACCGCTTCACATCCATACGGGCCTCAGAAGGTCTGACGCTTTTCCACATCAGGCAGCGCGTCGTCGAGCCGCTTCGCCAGCTCCGGCAGCTTGATGGTGGGGACCGCCGGGAAGAGGTGGTGCTCCAGGTGATAGAACATGCTGAACGTGAGCACGTTCTTCCATCCGGTGCGCTGGGTCCGCGCGAGCATCGGGTTGTCTTGCGTGTCGTGGTGCACGGTCCACACCGCGAAGAACGCCATCAGGCACTCGGCCAGGACCATCACCACGACGTGGTAGATGAGGAAGTGCAGCTCGAAGTGGAAGACCAGGAAGAGGAAGGCCGCGATGGAGGCCAGCTCGAACAGGACGTTCCACCGGTACTTCTTGTCTCCGAGCTGCAGCGTCACCTTGTGGATCAGGAACATGTGGACGGGGCCATACAGGACAGCGCCATACCAGGACATGCCCGCTGACTTCCCCTCGTAGTCCCCCTCCGCCAGGCAGAACCGGTGATGTCTCAAGTGGTTGAACTTCACCGCGTGGAGGGAGACCACCATCAGCACGCTGTTGAGATACAGCGAGAGCCAGGTCAGGAACCTGTTCGTCCCCAGGGCGCGGTGGAAGCCGTTGTGGACCTGCCTCAGGCCGGTGAGGAAGAAGAAGCCCGAGAAGGGCAGCGCGAGGGCGTAGTACCCGAAATACGCCAGCAGCATCGAAACCAGGAACCAGGGAATGGTCAGGTTGTTCTCAATGAGCAACTCACGGGTCGTGAGCTTCCTCAGGTCCTTCCATTCCACGCTGCGGAGCAGTTCCTGATGAGTCATGTCGAGCGGCAGTTGTAACACGCCATGTTCGACGCCGCCGTGCAGGACACTGAATTCGTCCAAGTCCGCCCGGAGGTGCCCCGCTACCTTGAGGTCATGTCCCGAATGACCTTGGCTGTCGCACTCCTCGCCCTCTTCACTGGTTGCGCGACGGTGGGTCCGGCCCAGAAAGAGCCTCCGCAGATGATCTCGATGGATGTGGTGAAGAACCCTGGCTTGCGCTTCCGCATCGACAACTTCACCGTGCCCGACGCCGCCCGTGAGCCGTTCGAAACCGCGATGAGGCGCAACTTCGCCTTCATCCAGACGCTGCCCGGATTCCAGGGCCACATGGTGTTCGAGAAGACCGGTGGACCCGGCAGCTTCAACATCGCCACGATCGCGGTGTGGGAGAGCCAGGACGCCATCGACAAGGCCGTCGCCGAGGTCGGCGCCTTCTACAAGAAGAACGGAATCGACATGCCCGCGATGCTGAAACGGTACGGCATCAAGGCGGAGCTGGGTCAGTTCAGCGCCCTGCCGCTGAAGGAATAGGGATTTGACCTAGAGTGCGCGCTGCCCGCGGGCACCCACGTGCTCGTCGTCCGGGGTGGCACGGGCTTCAGCGTGGACCTGTCGCTCACCCCATGAGCATCGGGGATGCAATCGGCGCGCGCCGCCTGCGTACGAGGCCCACCCGCCACTCCCAGGAGAACGCCATGCGTCCGCCGCTTCGCCGCTTCGCCCTCGTCGCACTCGCAAGCTGTAGCGCGGTGACACTGCTCACCGCGGCCGACACGCGAAAGCCCACGACCGAGTGGGTGGCCCGTCCCTCCGAAGCGGCCCGCATCGCACGGGTGGAGGCGGGCCTTGCGCCCGTCACGCTCCCCGGCGAGGAGCCGCGGCGCATGTCGCTCCAGCGCTGGATGGAGCTGTACAAGGTTCCCGGCGTCAGCGTCGCCGTGTTCGAGAAGAACGCGCTCGTCTGGGCCAAGAGCTATGGCGTGAAGCAGGCCGGCGGCACGGATCCCGTCACGCCGGACACGCTGTTCCAGGCCGCGTCCATCAGCAAGCCGGTGACGGCGCTCGCGGCGCTGCACTTCGTCGAGGCCGGGAAGTGGTCGCTGGACGCGAACATCAACGACAAGCTCATCTCGTGGAAGCTGCCGGAGAATGACTTCACGAAGACGGAGAAGGTGACGCTGCGCCGCCTGCTCAGCCACAGCGCGGGCACCACCGTGCACGGCTTCCCCGGCTATGCCGTCACCGAGCCCCTTCCGACGACGGCGCAGATCCTCGATGGGGTGAAGCCCGCGAACACCGCGCCGGTGCGGGTGGACCTCGTTCCCGGGACGCAGACGCGCTACAGCGGCGGCGGCATCACGATCGTCCAGTCGATGATGGTGGATCAGCTCAAGAAGCCGTTTCCGCAGATCATGAAGGAGACGGTGCTGGGGCCGCTCGGCCTGAAGCACAGCACCTATGAGCAGCCCCTGCCCGCCTCGCTCGCGCCCCTGGCGACCGCCGGCACGTACTTCGGGGGCAAGGGCGTGGAGGGGAAGTGGCACGTCTACCCGGAGATGGCGGCCGCGGGCCTGTGGACGACGCCGTCCGACCTCGCGCGCATCGCCATCGAGGTGTCGAAGGCGCGGGCGGGCAAGTCCTCTCGCGTGGTGTCGCAGGCCATGGCGAAGCAGATCCTCACGAAGCAGTCAGAGGGCTTCGGGATCGGGTTCCAGTTGGAGGAAGACAAGAGCCGCTTCGGGCACGGAGGTTCGAATGAGGGCTTCCAGTGCTCGCTGACGGCGTTCGCCGACTCGGGCAACGGGGTCGCCATCATGACCAACTCGGATGCCGGCTATCTGCTGATGGACCGGATCACCGACAGCGTGGCCGCCGAGTACGGCTGGAAGTCGTATGTCCCCCGGCAGGCGCCGGCGTTCGTCCAGGTGGACCTGTTCGCGCGGCTCAAGGGAACGGAGGCCGCCCTCGCCTGGTACCGGTCGATGAAGCGGGACGGCGCGGCGGAGAAGCTCACCCCCGACGACCTGAACAACCTGGGCTACCGGCTGCTGCGGGAGGGACAGAAGGACGACGCCCTCAAGGTGCTCAAGGCGAACGTCGAGCTGTATCCCGACAACTCGAATGCCCATGACAGCCTGGGCGAGGGCTACATGGAGGCGGGGCAGAAGGCCGAGGCCATCACGCACTACAAGAAGTCCTTCGCGCTGGACCCGAAGAACACCCACGCCGTGGAGATGCTCCAGAAGCTCGGCGCGAAGCCCTGAGCCCTCCGGCGCCGCCTGGGTTCAGGTGGCGCCGCGGGCACGGCCTCCCGCGAGCAGCGGCAGCAGGTCGACCCCGCGCCACAGCCGCTCTCGCATCTCGCGCGAGTCCACCAGCGCGCGCGCGCCCCGGGGGGTGACGGCGAACACCCTCCGGGAGTTGCTGGCGCCCCCCTCACTGCGCTCGGACGCGACCAGGCCCTTCGCTTCCAGCCGGTCCAACGTGGCGTACACCGCGCCAATCGCCACCTCGCGCCCGGCCACCTCCTCCAGCTCGCGGCGGACGGCCATCCCGTACGCGCCCCCTGCTTCGGCGGCACGTCCGGTGCGCGCGACGGCGAGCATCACCTGCTCCTCGAAGGTGCCGAGCGGTGCATCGGACGTCGTGCTGAAGGCGGGCGACACGGGCGACTCCTCGGGTGAAACGACGGGTGGAAACGGCGGGACTCTAGCTTTCACGGAACACGGCGGCGGGATCCAACCGACTGGCGCGCAACGCGGGCAGCAGCGCCGCCGCGACCCCGACGACGAGCAACCCCAGCGTGGAGCCCACGAGCGACAACGGATCCACGGCGCTGACTCCGTACAGGAACGAAGAGAGCAGCCGGGCCATTGCCACCGCGGCGACGGTGCCCATCGCGCTGCCAATCAACACCAGCGCCCCACCCCGCCCCACCACCTGCGCCACCACGCGCGACGGACGCAGCCCGAGCGCGATGCAGATGCCCAGGTCGCGCTGACGGCGGCGCACGAAGTGGGACGTGACGCCGTAGACGCCCACCGCGCCGAGCACCACCGCGAGCGCCGTGAGGAAGGTGAGCACGGACATCACCTGCCGCGCCGGACCAATGGCCTGCGAGAACACCGCGTCCAGCGTGGTGCCACGCTGCACGGCCACCGCGGGCGCGGAGGCGACAATCCGCTTCCGCGCGGCCTCCACCAGCGCTGCGGGGTCCTGCCCCGGCTGCGCGCGCAGCACCAGCGTCTGCCGCGTCATCGTCATGCCTGAGACCTGCGCGTGGAGCATGTAGCGCGCCGGGACGAAGCCGTCGGTGAGGCCCGCCTCCGCCACGTCCTCCACCACCCCCACGATGCGCTCCAGCCCTCCGAGCCCGGTGTCGATGCGGTGGCCGAGGGGGTTCTCCCCCGGGAAGTACTTCTTCGCGAGCGCGCGGTTGATGACCACGGCGCGCTCGGTGTCCGCCCGGTCGGTTTCCTTGAGCAGGCGCCCGTCGATCAACTGGATGCCAATGGCCTCGAAGTACCCCGTGGACACCAGCCGCACGTAGGTCGTCGTGGAGGGCAGCTCCGGCTTGCCCTCGATTTCGAGCCCCCAGTCCTCGCCCGGGCCGCGCAGCGGAAGCTTCTGCGTGGTGCCCACCGAGCGGACGCCCGGGAGCGTCGCGAGGGAGGCCTCCAGGTCCGCCATCACCCGCGGCCGGGCTTCGCTCGCGACGTTGCCCTCCATCACCACGTCCAGCACCGCCACGCGGCCGGTGTCCACGCCCGAGTCGATGGCGCGCAGGTTCGCCACCGAGCGCACGAGCAGCGCGGCCCCCGCCGTCAGCAGCACCGCGAGCGCCACCTGCCCCACCACCAGGGCCCCCTCGGTG
>NZ_RAWB01000159.1 GCF_003612055.1 Corallococcus llansteffanensis | reverse complement strand
GGATGGGCCGGGGGCGACGACATGCGCCCATCATCAACACACTTTCAAGACCTGGGGCACATGGGATCCCCCCCGGCGCGTCCTTCGTCAGCGGCCCGGAGCCACGGGCGCCTGCTGCGCGCCCTTCAGCTCGTTGACGACGCGGGTGGCGCCGTACACGTGCTCCAGCGCGGCGAGGATGCCGTCGCCGTGCACCGCCACCGCGCGGTTGGACTCGGGCACGTAGGCGTAGCGGCCGCCCAGCGACGGCAGGTTGCCATCGAAGATGAGGCCCACCACCTGCCCGTCGCGGTTCACCACCGGCGAGCCGGAGTTGCCGCCGATGATGTCGTTGGTCGTCGCCATGTCGAGCGGCGTCCCTTCCGGCACCTTCCCCTTCGCCTTCACCCACGGGTCGGGCAGCTTGAAGGGGTCCTTGCCCGTGTCGCGTCCGTATGCGCCGCCGAACGTCGTCAGCGCGGGCACGGGCTTGCCGTTGTCGTCCCAGCCCTTCACCTGGCCGTAGTTGAGCCGCAGCGTGAAGGTCGCATCCGGCGCGCCGGACGTGCCGTTCACCGCGAGGTACGCCTTCGCGAGCCGCTCGCCGTTGCGCTTGAGCACCGCCTCCACCGTGTCCTCGTACTGCTTGCGCGACGCGCGCGTCTCCGCGTCCACCTTGCGCGCCAGGAGGATCATCGGATCCTTGGAGGCCTCCACCGCGGCCTTGCCGCCCTCCAGCAGCGCCTTGCGCACGTTCACGTCGCCCAGCTTCGTGCCGCGCACCAGCGAGCGCGCGAGGTCCGCCGGCGCCTCCTTGCCCAGCACCAGGCGCACGAACGGGTCATCCGCGCCCAGCGTCTCGCGCAGCTTGTTGAAGCCGAACGTCATCCCCAGCGTCTCCAGCTCCGGGGGGATGGGCGCCTCGCGCAGCAGCTGCTGGCGCAGGGCGGGGAGCTGGCCGTCGGTGTACTCGCGCAGGCGCTCCGCGTTGGGCTTGGGCAGCTCCTCCGCCGCGCGCACCAATTGCTGCGCGTGGGTGAACAGCTCCGAGCGGAACGCGTCCCCTGCCCCCTTCATCCGGTGGTCGTCCATCGTCCGGCGCCACGTGTCGAGCGCGCGGGCCGTCTCCTCCCACATGCCCTGGGTGGAGGCCTTCGCCTGGGGGTTCGCGTCGATGCGCTTCTTCAGCTCCGCCTCCTCCTGCCGCTTGCGCGCGAGCAGCGCGGGGTCCGCCAGCGCCTGCTGCCGGCCCTTCAGCGCCTTGAGGCCGTTCTCCACGCCGCGCAGGCGCGAGCGCGCCAGCCGGTAGCGGTCCGGCGAGCCGCTGGCGTACTCGCGCAGCATTCCGCGCATCTCCGCCAGCGACAGCAGGGTGTTGGGCAGCGCCACGTCGCGCTGGAACTCCAGCTCCGCCACGGTGCTCTTGCGCTCGGTGCCGCCGGGGTGGCCGGAGACGAAGACGAGTTCGCCCTCCTTCACGCCCTCCTTCGCCCACGGCAGGTAGTGCGGGCTCTTCGCCGGGGCCTCGCCGTCCCACACGCGCATGAAGGCCACGTCGTAGCCGAAGCGCGGAAAGTTGAAGTTGTCCGCGTCCCCGCCGAAGGCGGCCATGGAGAACTCGGGCGCGAAGACGAGCCGCACGTCCTGGAAGCGGCGGTACTTGTAGAGCTGGTACTTGCCGCCGTTGTAGAGCGTGACCACGTCACATCTCACGTCGTTGCCGGTGGCGCACGCGGCCTCCACCGCGGCCGTCTCCTTCTTGAGCGCGGTGTTGAAGGCGGCGCCCGTGAGGCCCTTCGTCGCGGTGTTCATCCGCGGGGTGACGTCCGTCATCTCCACCAGTTGGTTGGCTTCAATCTTGGGACAGCGCCGCTCCTCCTTCGCGGACTTCGCCTGGAAGCCCTTCGCGAGCAGGTCGTCCTTCGCGGTCGTCAGGTCCTCGATGCAGCTGCGCACACAGTGGTGGTTCGTCATCACCAGGCCGTCCGGCGACACGAAGCTCGCCGAGCAGCCGCCCGCGAGCCGCACCGAGCCCAGGCGCACCTTGTCCAGCCAGGCCAGGTCCGGCGCGAAGCCGTAGGCCTTCTTCACCGCGTCGGCGGGAAAGGCGTCGTAGGTCCACATGCCCTCCTCCGCGGAGGCGGGGAGGGACAACAGCAGGCCGAGCGCGAGCAGTCTGCGGTTCACGGGGAGTCTTCCTTGGGCAAGAGGGAAAAGGCGTCCGGTTCTGGCAATGCGGACGGGCGCGCGTCAACCGGGCAGGCCGCCGGGTATTCCAAGCCGGTGCGCGGGGGGTCGGGTATGCTGGGGCGCAATGTCCGCGAAGCACCACGTGTACCTCGTCCCCGGTTTTTTCGGTTTCACCAACCTGGGCGAGCTCCTCTACTTCGGCCACGCGTACGAGTTCCTGAAGAAGGACCTGGCCCGCAGGGGGGTGGACGCGGAGGTGGTGACGGTCGTCTCCCACCCCACGGCGTCCATCCGCCAGCGCACCGCGGACCTGCTCAAGGCCGTGAACGACACGGCCTCCGGCGACGACGGCCCCATCCACCTGGTGGGCCACTCCACCGGCGGGCTGGACGCCCGGCTGTTCGTGAGCCCCGGGGCGCAGCTGGCGGAGGGACTGGAGCTGGAGCCCTTCGCGCGCCGGGTGCGCACGGTGGTGACGCTGTCCGCGCCGCACGCGGGCACCCCGCTGGCCACGTTCTTCCTGGGGCTGTTCGGCCAGCAGCTGCTGAAGCTCCTGTCGCTGTTCACCATGTACGTGCTGCGGTTCGGCCGGCTGCCGTTGAGCGTGGTGTTCCGCTTCGGGCACCTGATGGCGCGCGCGGATGATCAGCTGGGGTGGAAGGCGACGCTGCTGGATCAGCTCTATGATCAGCTCCTGGGGGACTTCTCCAGCGAGCGGCGCGACGCGGTGACGAAGTTCCTGGGAGACGTGGGGCGCGACACGTCGTTGATCCCGCAGCTCACGCCCGAAGGCATCGACCTGTTCAACGCCTCCACGCACGACCGGCCCGGCGTGAGGTACGGCTCGGTGGTGACGCAGGCCCGGCCGCCGTCGTTCCGTACGCGGCTGGCGGCGGGCATGGACCCGTACGCGCAGCTCACGCACACCATCTACGCGTTCGTGTACGGGCAGACGCAGCGCATGCCGCTGACGCAACTGCCCCTGCACACGCCCGCGCAGACGGCGGCGCTGGTGCAGGCCTACGGCGCGATGCCGGGCCCCACCGCGTGCGACGGCATCGTGCCCACGCGCTCGCAGGTGTACGGGCGCGTGCTGGCGGCGGTGAGAGCGGACCACCTGGATGCCATTGGCCACTTCGACCAGCCGGCGCACCAGCCCCCGCACGTGGACTGGCTCATCTCCGGCTCGGGCTTCCGGAGGCCCCAGTTCGAGGCCATGTGGAAGGCCATTGGCGACTTCCTGATGGAGGAAGAGCCGCCGCGCTAGCCGCGCTTGAACACCGGCGGAGGGGCGCGGAAGTCGGGCTGAAGGATGGAACAATGCGTGTGGAGACGCTGGTGTTGTGCGCGGCCCTGTTCATGTCGGGCTGTGCTTCCCTGACTCCAACGGCGGAGCAGGATCCCCTGCTGGACGACGGCTCTCGCTTCTCGCCCACTCCACTGGGACAACCGGATGCCTTCGAGCGACTGCTGCTACTGGCAGGCCTGGAGCCCTGGGATGAGCTTCCCTTGAGAGACGCGCCCCTCACGCCCAGGCAGGCGGCGCGGCTGCTGGCCATCCTGCTGAACAAGCCGCTGACCATGGGCCACTTCCCGCCTCGCATGGGAGCAAGCCTCGTGCTGCGCGAGGTGCTGGAAGGCGGCGCGGTGTCGCGCGATGCGTTGCTGCATCGGGTGGAGCGCTTCCATCGGAAGCGGGTCGCGGTGCTCCGGCCGGATGGTTACCTCGCATGGGTCGATACAGGGCTTACGCAACAGCATGTGGCACCCGTGGAATGGCGGGATGGCGCCCTGCGGGCCGGGAACTTCGAGTTGGGCCGGTTCTACGTTGTCGAAGGAGACGTGTTTCTTCCAGCGGACGAGCGGCTTCAGGCCACGGGCTGGAGGCCCCTGGCCGAGATCTACAACGACGCGGACATCATCAACCGCTCCCTGGATGGCGCCGGCGAGGCCTTCTTCGAGTTGGTCATGGCCATCGGGAAGCTCTTCACCTCTCCAACGGACAGCTTCTGGGCGCTGCGGCAGCTACCAGCGGGGGTTGCGTCCCTCGTCGCTTCCTCTCCGGAGTACCTGGAGCGCTTCCAGAACATGACGCGCGGGGAGCAGATAAAGGCTGTCGCGAAGCTCACGACGATCCTCTCCATGGGGGGAGGCGTCACCAAGGGTGCCACACGCACGTTGACCGTGACGATGGGCGGCGCGGAAGCCACGGTGCCCGTGCTGTCTCTCTCCGCGGAAGGCGCGCTGGTCATCGAGCGCATCGCGCTTCCCTTGGGACAGGTGGCCACTGCCATGGGAACGGGCGCGGGCCGTCTCTACGTCCTTTCGGCAGCGGCGGACGGCGGGCAGCGGCCGAACGGAGGGAGCCTGCAGGTCCTCCCAGGAGGGAACTATTCTCCGAGCGAATTGAACTCGGCGCGGGCCCTGGCCGACGCCGGGAGCAACGTCGTGCTGCGTCCGCCCAGGGGAACACGAGAGGCGGGAGGCACCTCGGACCTCCTGGTCAACGGTGTTCCCTATGACGTGTATACGCCCACGACCTCCAATGCGAATCGCATCGTCTCGGCGATTGCCAAGAAGAACTCGCAGGCTGAAGGCGTCGTGCTCGACCTGAGCCAGACCTCCGTGACACGTGCGGAGCTTGGCAATGTCCTGGAACGGGTACGCGGAGCGGGAGCAACCCACATTCAGGATGTGATCATCCTGGGAGGCAACTAGTGCCGAGCTTGGACTGCAGGTGTGGTCAACGGATTGCGTACGGCCAGATCCCCTGTCCTGATGAGTGGCTCTTCATCTCGGACCCGGCCTTCGACCAGTTCTCGGGGCAGGTCGACGCGGAGGCCGTCTACGCGGCCATGAACAGCTTCCTCAAATGCCCCCATTGTCGTCGACTCTGGGTGTTCTGGAATGGCTTCTCTGCCCCGCCAGAGGAATACCTTCCCGCACGCCCTCCCGAAGGGAAGCCCGCTCCTAACCGCGCTTGAAGACCGCCAGGAAGCGCGCCTCCGCGACGCGCTGGCCGTCGGTGCCCAGAAGCTGCACGGGGATCCACGCCTCCGCCTTGTCGCCCTTCGCCTTGAGCGCGGACGCGAGCCCCGCCAGCACCTCCTCCGGGGGTTCGCACACCGCGCTCACCGCGCTCTTCGCCTTCGCGTGGAACACCACCTCCATGCGGTTGACGAGCAGCTTGTACTGGCTGGGCGGGAAGCGGCGGAAGAGCATCACGCCCATCGTCAACTCCATCACCGTCACCTGGGCGCCCAGGTACACGCTGCCCACGTGGTTCTTCGTCTTGCGGTTGAGCGGCACCGTCGCCCTCACGCGCGCGTCCGTCACCTCGTCCACCCGGTAGCCCATCGCCGCCGCCAGCGGGACGATGTTCTTCACCGCGAGCGTCGTCAGCGCGTTCGCCGCGCCCGGTGACACCTGCCGCACCTTCTCCACCATCTCCAACGCGAACATCCAGTCCTCCACCCTTCCCGACGAACGACTCCCACGCGCATCCTAGCCACGCGGCGCTTCCGGCATAGAGTCCGCGGCCCTATGGACACCAGCGTGGACGTGGTCGTCATCGGCGCGGGCCTCGCGGGCCTCACCGCCGCCCGGGACATCTCCCGCACCGGCGCCACCGTGGCCGTGCTGGAGGCGCGCGACCGCGTGGGCGGCCGCACCCTCACCCGCGACGTGGGCGGCGGACTCGTGGACCTGGGCGGCCAGTGGGTGGGCCCCCGCCAGCGCCACGTCCTGCGGCTCGCGGACGGCCTGGGCCTTGCCCGCTTCCCTCAGCACCACCAGGGCACCAAGGTGCTGGAGGTCCGCGGCGAGCGCCGCACGTACAAGGGCAAGGTGCCGTCGCTGCCCCTCCTGTCGCTCCTGGACCTGCAACGCACGGTGTGGAAGCTGGATGGCCTGGCGAAGCGCGTCCCCCGGGAGCGGCCCGCCGCCGCGCCCCGCGCCGCCGAGTGGGACGCCCTCACCGTGGAGGAGTGGAAGCAGCGCCATGTGCCCACGTGGGGCGCTCGCGCCGCGCTGGACATCGCCACCCGCGCGGTGTTCGCCGCGGAGCCGTCGGAGCTGTCGTTCCTGCACTTCCTCTCCTACGTGCACTCCAACGGCGGCCTCATGCCCCTCACCGAAATCGAGGGCGGCGCCCAGGCGGAGCGCTTCGTGGACGGCGCGCAATCCCTCTCACGGCGGCTCGCGGAGAAGCTGCCCCCGGGCCGCGTCCTCCTCTCCGCTCCCGTGCGCGCCGTCCTCCAGGACGCGCGCGGCGTCACCGTCACCACCGAGGACGGCCGGACCTTCCGCGCGCGCTACGCCGTGGTGGCCACGCCGCCCGCGCTCGCCGAACGCATCGACTTCGGCGCGGACCTCCCCGCCGGCCGCCGCCGCGTCCACGCGGACCTGCCCATGGGCAGCGTCATCAAGGTCGTGGCCACCTACGCCACGCCCTTCTGGCGCGAGGCGGGCCTGTCCGGCGAGGCCGTCAGCGACGTGGGCCCCGTGCGGCTGTGCTTCGACGACTGCGGCTCCGGCGGACATCACCCCGCGCTCGTGGGCTTCTTCCTGGGCGACACCGCGCGCGCGTGGACCGGCCGCCCCGCCGCCGACATCCACCGGGCCGCGCTGGAGGGCTTCGCGCGCTTCTTCGGCCCCCAGGCCCTCGCGCCCCTCGCGGTGGCGGAGCTGGACTGGAAGGCGGAGGCGTTCAGCACCGGCTGCTACGTGGGCCTGCCCCGCCCCGGCACGCTCACCGCCGTCGGCGACGCGCTGCGGGCCCCGTTCGGCCGGGTGCACTGGGCGGGCACGGAGACGGCCATCGAGGGCTGCGGCTATCTCGATGGGGCGGTGGAGTCCGGCGAGCGCGCGGCCACGGAGCTGGCCGCCCGCCTGACTGCTCCCGGCGCCTGAGCGCCCGGGCCGTCCGGTCGTCTGCCCTCCAGGCCGGCCGTGCGACCAGGCAGGGCCTGGACCGCCGTGGCGTCGGAAGCAGGCCGTCCCCACCCTTCCGGAAGCGCCGCGACGTCATGTCGACGCCCTGCCGCGCGCAAACCACATAACGAGGGATACGGACCATGTACTCCACCAGCCACGTGAACCTTCCCCAGGACGCGCGCGAAGAGCTCATCGACATGCTCAACACGCTGCTCGCCAACGCCGTCGACCTGCACTGGCAGGTGAAGCAGGCGCACTGGAACATCCGCGGCACGCACTTCTACAGCCGGCACCTGCTCTTCGACGAGGTGGCCAAGCACGCGCGCAAGCACGCGGACTCCTACGCTGAACGCGCGGGCGCGCTGGGTGGCTACGCCCAGGGCACCATCCGCCTGGCCAGCAACAACAGCCAGCTGCCCGAGTACGACCTGCAGGCCGTGGACGGCGAGGCGCACATCCGCGCGCTGGTCGAGCGCGTCGGCCGCTACGCCGCCAGCCTCCGCGACGGCATCACCAAGTCGGATGAAGTGAACGACCCGGTCACCGCGGACATCCTCACCCAGACGCTGGGCGAGACCGAGGAGGACCTCTGGTTCCTGGAGAGCCACCTCAACGGCGATGCCCGCGTGGGCGTCACCACTCCGCCCCGGGGCGGCACCCGCCGGGGCCGCGCCGAGGACATCAGCCAGGCCGCGACCTGACCGTCGCACCACCCCGCGCAGGTTCTCCTGCGCGGGGAAGCCCCAGTCCGTATAGAACGCGTCCCCGGATTCCAGGAGGACGCGCCCCATGTCGGCACAGGCACAGGACGACCGGTTGGAGGGCAAGGTGTGCCTCATCACCGGGGCCACCGGCGGCATCGGCCAGGAGACAGCGAAGGCGCTGGCCCGGCGCGGGGCCACGCTGGTGCTGTCCGGCCGTGACGAGGCCCGCACGGCCGCCACCGTCGCCGCCGTGCGCGAAGCCGCTCCGCAGGCGCGCGTGGAGTCGCTGCTCGCGGACCTGTCGTCGCTTGCCTCCGTACGCGCGCTGGCCGACGCATTCCGCGCCCGCCATCAGCGCCTGGACGTGCTCGTCAACAACGCGGGCCTCATCATCGACCGGCGACAGGTGACGGTGGATGGTTACGAGGCCACGTTCGCCACGAACCACCTGTCCCACTTCCTGCTCACACACCTGCTGCGCGACCTGCTCGTGGCCAGCGGACCGGCGCGCATCATCAACGTGTCGTCGGAGGGGCACCGCTTCGCGAACGCCCGCTTCCTGGATGATCCGCAGACGGAGCACCAGCGCTACGACGGCATCCGCGTCTACGGCAACGCCAAGCTCTCCAACATCCTGTTCACCCGGGGGCTGGCGAAGCGCCTCCAGGGCACGCGGGTGACCGCGAACGCGCTGCACCCGGGGCTGGTGCGCACGGGCTTCGGGCACAACAGCCAGGGCTTCTTCCGCTACGTCGTGCAGCTGGGGGCGCCGTTCATGGTCTCCGCGGAGAAGGGCGCGCGGACGTCGGTGTACCTGGCGTCCTCGCCCGAGGTCGCGGACATCAGCGGGGAGTACTTCATCAAATGCCGCAAGGCGAAGCCTTCGTCCGCAGCCCGGGACGAAGCGCTCGCGGAGCGGCTCTGGCAGGTGAGCGAACAGCTCACGGGAGTGACGACATGATCGACCTGTACACGTTCAAGACGCCCAACGGCCGCAAGATCTCCATCGCCCTGGAAGAGCTGGGCATCCCCTACAACGTCAAGTCGGTGGACATCGGCAAGGGTGAGCAGTTCAAGCCCGAGTTCCTGGCCATCAACCCCAACAACAAGATCCCGGCCATCGTGGACCACACGGCGCCCGGGGGCCGTCCGCTGGCCATCTTCGAGTCCGGCGCCATCCTGCTGTACCTCGCGGAGAAGACGGGCGCGCTGATGCCCACGGACGCGCGCGGCAAGGCGGAAGTGACGCAGTGGCTGATGTTCCAGATGGGCGGCGTGGGGCCCATGATTGGCCAGCTCCACCACTTCAGCCTCGCCGCCCCCGCGAAGCTTCCCTATGCCATCGAGCGCTACCAGAAGGAGGCCAAACGCATCCTGGGCGTGCTGGACCGGCAGCTGGGCTCGCGCGACTACCTGGCCACCACCTACTCCATCGCGGACATCGCCACGTACCCGTGGCTGATGGCCGGGCGCAACTTCTTCCCTGAGCTCTTCCAGGACCTGCACAGCATCCCCCAGTACCTGCACCGCGTGGGCAGCCGTCCCGCCGTGCAGCGGGGCATGCAGGTCCCCTGACGCAAGTCGTTGCCCAGGCCATGGCCCCGCTCGAACAGCTCGTCTTCGACAACACCTACGCCCGCCTGCCGCCCGGGTTCGCCGCCCGGGTGGCCCCCGCGCCCTTCCCGGACGCGCACGTGGTGAGCGTGAACCCGGCGGCGCTGCGGCTGCTGGGGTTGGACGCGGACGCGGCGACGCACCCGGAGTTCACGCGGGTGTTCGGCGGGGCCCGGCCCCTGCCCGGCATGGAGCCCCTGGCCATGGTGTACGCGGGGCACCAGTTCGGCGGGTACGTGCCGCGCCTGGGAGACGGCCGCGCGCTGCTCCTGGGCGAGGTGCGCGCCCCCGACGGCGCGAAGTGGGACCTGCACCTGAAGGGAGGCGGCCCCACGCCCTTCTCGCGCGGAGGCGACGGGCGCGCGGTGCTGCGCTCCACCCTGCGCGAGTACCTGGCCGGCGAGGCCCTGCACGCCCTGGGCATCCCCACCACGCGGGCGCTGTGCGTGCTGGGCAGCCGCACGCCGGTGTACCGCGAGGACGTGGAGACGGGCGCGATGCTGGTGCGGCTGGCGCCGTCGCACGTGCGCTTCGGCACCTTCGAGTTCTTCCACCACACCGGGCAGCCCGGCCACGTGGCCACGCTCGCCGACCACGTCATCACCCACCACTTCCCGCATCTGCTGGAGCAGGGACCGGAGGGCCGCCACGCGCGCTTCTTCGCGGAGGTGGTGGAGCGCACCGCCCGGCTCGTGGCGGGGTGGCAGGCGGTGGGCTTCGCGCACGGCGTGATGAACACCGACAACATGTCCATCCTGGGGCTCACGCTGGACTACGGGCCCTACGGCTTCCTGGACGACTTCGAGCCCGGCTTCATCTGCAACCACTCCGACCCGCAGGGCCGCTACGCGTTCGACCAGCAGCCGCGCGTCGCGCTGTGGAACCTGGCCTGCCTGGGGGAAGCGCTGCTGACCCTCCTCTCCGAGGAGGAAGCCCGCGCCGCGCTGGGCGCCTTCCAGCCCTCGTTCGCCGCGCACTTCCTCGCGCGCATGCGCGAGAAGCTGGGGCTCACGGAGGCCCGCGATGGGGACCGCGCGCTCGTGGAGGACCTGTTCGCGTTGATGGCGGGCTCGCACGTGGACTACCCGCGCTTCTTCCGCGCGCTGAACCGGTTCGACTCGCGGCCCGACGCGCTCAACGCGCCGCTGCGCGACCATTTCCTGCCGCCGGAGGGCTTCGACGCGTGGGCCGCGCGCTACCGGGCACGGCTGGCCTCCGAGGGCAGCGAGGACGCCATGCGCCACGCGCGCCTGGACCGCGTCAACCCGAAGTACGTCCTGCGCAACTGGGTGGCGCAGCAGACCATCGCCCGCGCGCAGGAGGGGGACTTCGCGGAGGTGGACCGGGTGCTCGCGCTGGTGTCCGCGCCCTTCGACGAACACCCGGGTTCGGAGCCCTACGCGGCCGCGCCTCCGTCCTGGGGACGACACCTCGTGGTGAGCTGCAGTTCCTGACGCGCGCTGGCACCGGATGCCCAGCAGGCAGGCGGGCGCCTCTTGATGGGAAGCCGGGGAGCGGGGTGCCTAGCTTGGAGGGCATGATCGAACCTCCTGTCCCGCCCCGCCTCGTGTTCCGCGCCCTCGGTCCGGGCCTTGTCGGCGCCACCGCGCTCACGCTGGTGCACGAGAGCGCACGGCGCGTCCTGAAGCATCCGCCTCGCATGGATGTGCTGGGCATGCGCGCCCTGGCGAAGGGCGTCCGCTTCTTCGGCGGCGAGCCCGCCAAGGGCAGGCAGCTGCACCGGCAGACGCTGGCGGGCGACCTGGTGTCCAACGGCCTCTTCTTCTCGCTCGTCGCCGTGGGTCGTCCCAAGAGGCCCTACCTGCGCGGCGCGGTGCTGGGATTGCTCGCCGGACTGGGCGCGGTGGTGCTGCCGCCACGGATGGGATTGGGGAAGGCGCCGTCGCGCGCGCGACCGTCCACCGCCTGGCTCACCGTGGCCTGGTACACGCTGGGGGGACTCGCCGCGGCGCGGGCGACGAAGCGGCTGCTCGCGCGGCGTGAAGCGTCGCTGCCCCTGGGCCGGCCCGTCGGGTAGGGCCCTCGCAGGCGCGGCCCAGGGTTGACGAGTGAATCCCGCCCTGCCCGGGCACTTGCCGTCAGGCAGGCGCGACGCAAGCCTTGAAGGTCCATGGCCACCGACTTCACCCGCCTGCCCCTGCGCGGCTTCCAGGATGCGTTGCACGTCGTCGTCGAGTCGCCTCGCGGTTCGACGGTGAAGCTCAAGTACGAGCCAAAGCTCCAGGCCTTCACCCTGTCGCGTCCCCTGACGCGCGGCTTCCGCTACCCGTTCGACTGGGGCTTCATCCCCAGCACGCAGGGCCCGGACGGAGATCCGCTGGACGCGCTGGTGTACTGGGACGTGCCCACGTGGCCCGGCGTCGTGCTGCCCTGCCGGCCGCTGGGCGTGCTGATGGTGGACCAGAAGAAGCGCGACAGTCAGAAAGGCGAGCGCGAGCGCAATGACCGCATCCTGCTCGTCCCGGTGAACGCCGCGCGCGCGGACGGCCTGCGCTCCTACCAGGACCTGTCCCAGCGCGAGCGGGAGGAGCTGGAGCACTTCTTCCTCGCGGTGGTGCACTTCGCGGACAAGGACGCGCGCGTCCTCGGGTGGGAAGGCCCCGATTCCGCCGAGCGCCTGGTGCAGCAATACACCCTGAAGGAGGACTGACGCGGCATGCCTCCTCCCACTCCCATCCGGGGCCTGGGTCCCGACACCGCGCTGGGTGACGCCGCCCGCCGCATCCTCGCCGGACGCCTGGCCGACGCGCGCCACCCGGAGGCCCAGCTCGACGGCGAGCTGGACGAGGATGGCGTGCACGACATGCGCGTGGCCACCCGCCGCCTGCGCGCCGCGCTCCAGGTGTTCCACGCCACCGGGAAGCTCACCCGCGTGGAGGTGGACGTGAAGCGCCTCCAGGACGCGCTGGGCGCCGTGCGCGACCTGCACGTCCAGGACGCGTGGATGGGCACCGCCGCGAAGGGCAAGAAGGACGCGGTGAAGGCCCTGGCCGGCCTGCGCAAGACCCACCTGTCCAGCCTGGAGGCGAAGGAGAAGAAGCTGCGCGCGGAGCTGGAGCGCTGGACGGCGCGCACCGTGCCGCGCCTGTTGAAGCGCCTGGACACGCTGGAGGACGGCCACCGCTTCGCCGGCAAGCAGGTGCGAGGCCACCTGCGCCAGCGCCTGCGCCGCGTGGAGAAGCGCCTGGAGCGCTACGCGGACGCCCCTGACGCCGCGTCCGCGCACGCCCTGCGCAAGGAGTTGAAGAAGCTGCGCTACGAGCTGGAGATCTTCCAGCCCGCCATCCGCCGCACCGTGGGCGCGCTGCTGGAGGTGCTGGTGCCCCTGCAGGATGGGCTGGGCGAGCTGCACGACGCGGACGTGCGGCTGGAGCTGTTCGAGCGCGCCGCCGCCGAGGCCCCGCCCGCCCAGCGAAAGGCCGCGCGCAAGCTGCTGCCCCGCGCCCGCGAGGAGCGCGCGGAGCGGTCCGCCGAGATCGCCCGCGAGGTGCAGCGCTGGCACGCGGAGGCCATCCCCAGGCGGCTGCGCAAGGCGTTGACCTGAGCCTCTCCACTCCCGGCCTCGTCGCCGGGAGCCCCCTGCCGCTCACCGCGTCCGCGACGGCGGCCCAGTCCGCCGGGCCCCTTCAGTGATGGGAGGGGCCGGGGCCCGTGCCCGGGCTCCTGCCCTGGGAGGACTCCTGGCGCGCGGCCTCCCGGCGACGGGACTCCTCCGCGTTGACCTCCGCGTTGGCCTGGATGAGGGCCCCGCCCGCCGCCGCCGCCGCGCCGGACACCGCCGGGCTCATGCCCTCCGCCGACTTCGGCTCACACACGCAGCCGGCGGAGTTCATGATGATGACCACCGCGCCCAGCTTCATGTCGATCTGCTCGCAGAGGCTCCGGCACTCCGTCGCGCGCTCCATGGGCAGCGCGAACGCCGTGGCCTTCGCCGTGGTGCAGGCCATGAGCGGGAACATCAGGAACGACGCTGCCATCACGACTGCTCGGTGGGTCCTCATGGGGGCAGGCTCCTAGCACGCGCCTTTTCCGGACACTCGGCCTCCCGCACCCCTGGTGTGGGGGTATGGGCGTCCCTATCTCCTGCCTACCTCGGTGAGGGATTGTGATCTCCGCGGAGCCCAGGTCGGAGGTCAGACAACCCTCCCTTCAGGGCACCCGGAAGAAGCTTCGGATCAGGGCTCTGTAAAAACTGCCGGTTTCCGCCCTAAGCATCGAAGCCTTTTCGCGCAACTCACCAGAATCATTGAGGTTGGCCGTCCGCTGGCATTGGCACCTGCATTGCTAAAGGTCTCCCCGTCGCAGCAAACGCGCGGAACACATCCCGCCCTCTTCCCCGAGAGACCCCCATGCAGGCTTCCAACTCCTTCTCTTCTGCTGACTCGCTCTCCACGTACCTCTCGGAGATCAACCAGTACCCGCTGCTGAGCCCGCAGGAGGAGCAGGCGCTCTCCCGCAGCTTCCGCGCCGGCGACCTGTCCGCGGGCCACCACCTGGTGACGAGCAACCTGCGCTTCGTGGTGAAGGTGGCGTACGAGTACCGCTCCTACGGCCTGAAGATGTCGGACCTCATCCAGGAGGCGAACATCGGCCTGATGAAGGCCGTGCAGAAGTTCGACCCGGAGAAGGGCATCCGCCTCATCTCCTACGCGGTGTGGTGGATCCGCGCGTACATCCAGAACTACGTGCTGCGCAACTGGAGCCTGGTGAAGCTGGGCACGACGCAGGCGCAGCGCCGGCTGTTCTTCAGCCTGGCCCGCACCCGCCGCGAGCTGGAGAAGATGGGCGCTGGCGACGGCCACATCGTCAACGCGGAGGAGATCGCCCGCAAGCTGAACGTGAAGCCCACCGAGGTGCGCGAGATGGAGCAGCGCATGGGCGGCCGGGACCTGTCCCTGGACGCGCCGGTCGGTGAGGACGGGGACGCCACGCACCTGGACTTCGTCGAGTCCGACGTCGCCTCCCACGGCGACGAGGTCGCGGACCGGCAGCAGGCGGGCATCACCCGCACGCTGGTGCAGCGCGCCCTGACGCGGCTGGATCCGCGCGAGCGCTTCATCATCGAGCAGCGCGTGATGAGCGACTCGGAGATGACCCTGAGCGAGCTGGGCGAGCACTTCGGCTTCTCCCGCGAGCGCGCCCGTCAGCTGGAGATCCGCGCCAAGGACAAGCTGAAGGCGGAGCTGGCGAACCTGATGGCCGAGGCCGGCCTGGACCAGGCGGAGCTCGCGGCGTAACGCGCGAGGCGTAGCACCCTGCGACACGGCACGGCCCCGGACCCTCGCGTGGGAAGCGCGAAGGCACGGGGCCGTGGCATGTCCGGGCTCCTGTTAGTTACTGCTGCCGCGGGACGGCGCCGGGCGAGGACTCGCCGCTCTCCGGGGCGGCGGGCGCCGCGGGCTGGGCCTGGGACTGGGCCTCGATGCGCAGCGCCTGCGGCTCCCCGCTGTTCGCGTCGGTGCGGTAGGAGGCTCGTACCTGCGCGCCCTCCTGGATGTCCGCCGCGCTCGCGTCGCGGCCATCCACCTGCACCTGCGTGGAGGGGCCAATCTTCAGGCGCAGCTGCGGCTCACCGCGCTGGCTGAGCAGCACCTCCTGGTCGCTCGCGCTCAGCACCTGCCCGGAGATCTGCTGCTCCGGCGCGGCCTGCGGCGACGCCACGGCCTGGGGCTGCTGCGCGGAGCCGGCCGGCGGCTGGACGGGGGCGTTCTGGCCCACGACCTCGCGCTGCGGGACCGTCAGGCCCTGCTGGAGCCGGCGCTGCGCTTCGAGCGCGCTGGCCTGCGCCTGCTGGGCGACCGACTGGGCCTGCTGGGTGCTCGACTGGGCCTGCTGCTGGCTGGCCTGCGCCTCCTGGGCCTCCTTCTGCGCCTTGGCCTGCGCCTGCTGCAGCTCCTGCTGCTTGCGCTGGAGGTCTTCCTGCGCGTTGGCGGCCTCGCGCTGCTGGTTGGAGGCTTCCTTCTGGGCGTCGCGCGCGCTGTCGAAGGCCTTCTCCGAGCGCTCCTGGGCCTGTTCCACCTCCTGGTTCGCCGAGACCTTGGTACCGGTGGTCTCCCGACGGTCGCGGTCGCCGTCCTGGCAGGCGGTGCCCACCACCAGTGCCGCGACTCCCGCTGTCAGCCATCCTGCGCGCGATTTCATGGGGTTCTCCTGTCGAAGGGAAGACACGGCAAAGATGGCGAGCGCCCGTGGGGAACCAAGTCAGGGTGACGCGAGCGCCTGGAGACCTGCCTTCCGTGCGGCAGGCGATCACTTTGGGGCTACCGCGCCCGGAGGAATGGCGATAAGGGGCGCCCCCCCATGCGCGCCTGTGGACTCGACTTCGGAACCAGCAACACCGCCCTGGCCCTGCCGGATGGCACCGTGCTGCCCCTGCAGCCCCACACGCCGGAGCCGCGGCTGTTCCGCTCCGTGCTCTTCTTCGCGGAGGACGAGAAGGAGATCTTCGCGGGCGCGGATGCCATCAACCGGTACCTGGAGGACAACAACGGGCGGTTCATCCAGTCCGTGAAGTCCTTCCTGCACAGCACGTCCTTCCGGGCGACGCAGGTGAAGGGGCGCACGTTCACCATCGAGGACCTGGTCGCCATCCTGCTGCGCCGCGTGCGGGAGTCGGCCGGGGCGCACCTGGGCGAGCCGCCGGACGCGGTGGTGCTGGGGCGGCCGGCGGTGTTCACCCCGGATCCGGATGCGGACGCACTGGCGGAGAAGAGGCTGCGCAAGGCGGCGGAGCTCGCGGGCTTCACGCACGTGCAGTTCCTCATCGAGCCCATCGCGGCGGCGCTCGCGTACGAGGCGCGGCTGACGCGGGACGAGCTGGTGCTGGTGGCGGACTTCGGCGCCGGCACCACGGACCTGACGTTGATGAAGCTGGGGCCGTCGCGGCGGGGGAACCTGGACCGCAGGCCGGACGTGGTGGGGTCCACGGGCGTGCGCATCGGTGGTGACCGGTTCGACGCGGAGATCATGCGGCACAAGCTGCTGCCGCGCTTCGGGGCGGGGTCCACCTACAAGGTGAAGGGCTTCAGCCACAAGCGGCTGCCCATTCCCCAGCACGTGCTAGCGAAGCTCCTGAACTGGCACGAGATGTCGTTCATCCGGGAGAAGTCCACGCAGGAGCTGCTGGAGGTGATGCTCGACACGAGCGACCGTCCGGCCGAGATTCAAGCGCTCTACGACCTGGTGATGGACAACCTGGGCTACCGGCTGTTCCGGTCCATCGAAGCGGCGAAGGTGCGCCTGTCGAGCGAGGACGTGGCGACCATCGACTTCGAGGAGGGGCGCATCCAGCTGCACGAGCCGATGACGCGCGCGGAGTTCGACACGGCGAGCCGCACGTTGCTGGATGAACTGGAGCAGTGCACCGAGGGGCTGTTGGCGAAGCACCCGGAGGCCAGGGACATTGACGCCGTGTTCCTCACGGGCGGGTCGTCCCAGATTCCCGCCGTGCGAGAGCTGTACGTGAAGCGCTTCGGCGAGGACCGCGTGCGCACCGCGGATGCGTTCACCTCCGTGGCGGAGGGCCTGGGGCGCGCCTCTTCGTGGCTCGCGGGGTGAGCCCGCCGGGGCCGCTCAGGGCCCCACGTCCACCGTGCGGATGGCCCAGTCCACGCCGCCCCGGCCGTCGCGGGCCACCACCCAGAAGGTGATGCGCTCGGGCGCCTTGGACGTCTGGTAGGTCGTCGTCGGGTCGCCAGGCTTGCCGTCCACCGGCTCCTGCGAGCGGAATGAGTTCACCTCGCCCTCCCCCGTCGCGAACCAGCTGTAGAAGACCTGCTCCGTCTTCGTCCCGTCCGCCGTGCCGTAGACCTCCGCGCTGCCCTCCGCGAGCACCGGCTTGAACGTCACCTCCGTGTCCAGCGGCAGCGGCCCCACCAGCGGCGCGTCGTTCCACAGCACGTCCTGCATCACCGGGTTCTGGTTGGGCGTCTGTGTCGAACGCAGCGTGATGCGCCGCACGCCGCGCTCCACGCCCTCCGGCGTCCCGCTGCCGTCCGTCGCCTCGTACCCCACGAACAGCGGCAGCCCCGCCTCCAGCGC
>NZ_RAWB01000158.1 GCF_003612055.1 Corallococcus llansteffanensis | reverse complement strand
GGCAGGGCGGGTGTTCCAGTCCACCAAGACCTGGTGCCGCTCCGCCCGCGACAGGAGCGACAGCGTGGACAGGCGCTGCTCGGGGTGCGCGACCGCGTCCTTCAGGAGCGCGTGCAGGTGCGCCACGAGCCGCTCCGCGGTGGCCGCTTCGTACAGGTCGGTGCGGTACTCCAGTGCTCCGCGAAGGCCTTGCGGCGTCTCGCTCAGCGTGAAGGTGAAGTCGAACTTCGCGGTGCCGCTGTCCAGCTCCAGGAGCTTCATCTGGAGGCCCGGCACGGTGAGCTCCGCCGAGGGCGTGTTGAGCATCACCAGCGCCACCTGGAAGAAGGGCGTGCGCTCCGGCATGCGCGGAGGCTGGAGGGCCTCCACCAGCTTCTCGAAGGGCACGTCCTGGTGCGCGAACGCGCCCAGCGTGACGTCCTTCACCCGGCCGAGCAGCTCGCGGAAGGTGGGGTCGCCCTCCAGCCGCGTGCGCATCACCAGCGTGTTGACGAAGAAGCCGACCAGCTCCTCCATCTCCGCCTGGGTGCGGCCCGCGACGGGCGCTCCCACGCAGATGTCATCCTGGCCCGAGTAGCGCGCGAGCAGCGCCTGCAGGCCCGCGAGCAGGCCCATGAACAACGTGGCGCCTTCGCGCTGGCAGAGCGTGCGCAGCGACTGCACCAGCTCACGCGGCAGCTCCACCTCCAGCCAGGTGCCGGGGCTCTGGGTGTCCGCCGTGCGCGGGTGGTCCGTGGGGAAGTCCAGCGCGGGCGGAGCGTCCTCGAGCTGCTTGCGCCAGTAGTCGACCTGGGCCTCCAGCACGTCGCCGCGCAGCCACTCGCGCTGCCACGCCGAGTAGTCCGCGTACTGGATGGGCAGCTCCGGCAGCGGCGAGGGCCGGCCCGCGAGCCGCGCCTCGTACAGCGCGACCATCTCGTGGATGAGCACGGCGATGGACCAGCCGTCCGAGATGATGTGGTGCATCGTTACGAGCAGCAGGTGCTCGCGCTCCGACAGCCGCAGCAGGCGCGTGCGCAGCAGCGGCCCCCGGGACAGGTCGAAGGGCTGACGCGCTTCCTCGCGCGCCCGGTGTCCCGCCTCGTCCTCGCGTTCGGCGAGCGGCAAGTGCTCCAGCGATTCAACGGGCAGCGGCCAGGGCGCGGGGGGCGCGAAGACCTGCACGGCGGCGCCGTCGAGCACCTGGAACGTGGTGCGCAGCACCTGATGCCGGCGCACCAGCTCCGTGAAGGCGTCGGTGAGCGCGGCGACGTCCAGCGCGCCCTCCAGGCTCAGCGCCGCGGGCATGTTGTAGAGCGCGCTTCCCGGTTGGTACTGATCCAGGAACCACAGCCGCTGCTGCGCGAAGGACAGCTCCGCGGACGTGACGCCGGGCCGCGCGGTGATGGCGGGAGGCCGGGGCGCGCGGTCCGCTTCGGGCACGCGGCCCTCGATGCGGCGGGCGAGCGCCTCCACCGTGGGAGCGTCGAACACCTCGCGCAGCCGCACCTCCACGCCCAGGCCGGTGCGCAGGCGCGACGTCACCTGCGTGGCCAGCAGCGAGTGGCCGCCCAGGTCGAAGAAGCTGTCGGTGACGCCGACATGCGGCAGCCCCAGCACCTGCGCGAACACCTCCGCCAGCGTCTCCTCCAACTTCGTGCGCGGGGTGATGAGGGGCGCGGCTCCTCGCAGGCTGTCCACGTCCGGCGCGGGCAGCAGGCGCCGCACCAGCTTGCCCGTGGGCATCACCGGCAGCGCGTCCAGCCGCATCAGCGCCGTGGGCAGCATGTACTCCGGCAGGCGTCGGCCCAGGGCCTGACGCAGGGCCTCCGGCTCCCACGCGGTGTCCGGCTGGAGCACCACGTAGCCCACGAGCCGCTTGTCGCCCGGGACGTCCTCGCGCACGAGCGCCGCCGCGGCGCGCACGCCCGGGATGTCGCGCAGGGCCGCTTCCACCTCTCCCAGCTCGATGCGGAAGCCGCGCACCTTCACCTGGCCGTCGAGCCGTCCGAAGAACTCGATGGCGCCGTCCGCGCGCCAGCGGGCGCGGTCTCCGGTGCGGTACACGCGGGCACCGGGCTCGCCGGACAGCGCGTCGGGGACGAACTTCTCCGCCGTGAGCTCCGGCCGCGCGTGGTAGCCGAGCGCCACCTGGCCGCCACCGACGAGCACCTCGCCGGGCACCCCGACGGGGCAGGGGCGACCCTTCGGGTCCACGATGAACAGCCGCGTGTTGGGCACGGGCATGCCCACCGGGGGCAGGCGCTCCCAGGTGTGCGGGGCGCCGCGCAGGCGGTAGGCGCTGACGACGTGTGCCTCGGACGGGCCGTACTGGTTCTCCAGGATGCTCGCGGGCAGCCGCTCGAAGAGGGCCACGAGCGCGGGCGTCACCTGAAGCTGCTCACCGGCCGTCACCACCTCCACCAGCCGCTCCGGCACGGGCGAGCCGTGGGCCACCGCGTCCGCCATCGTCTGGAGCGCGATGAACGGGAGGAACAGCCGCTCCACGCCATGGCGGGCCATGAAGTGGAGGAGCGCGGGCATGTCCTGGCGCACCTCGGACGTGGGCACCACGACGGAGGAGCCCACGGACCAGGACGTGAACATCTCCTGATACGAGATGTCGAAGTTCAGCGACGCGAACTGCAACGTGATGGCGTCCGCCTTGGGCGAGCGCTGGCGCGTCCACGCGACGACCCAGGACAACGTGCGGTGCGCCACCGCGATGCCCTTGGGACGGCCCGTGCTGCCGGACGTGTAGATGATGTAGCAGAGCGAATCCGGCCACACCGCGCGCGGCGGTGCGTGGGGCGGCAGGGCCGCGAAGGTCGCCGCTTCCGTGTCCACGCACACCACGCGCGCGTCCGTCGGCGGGAGCAGCGCGACGAGCCGGGCCTGCGTGAGCACGACGTTCGCTCCCGCGTCCTCCAGCATGAACGCCAGGCGTTCGGCGGGGTAGGCCGGATCCATGGGGACGAAGGCCGCGCCGGACTTGAGGACGCCCAGCACGCTCACCACCATCTCCAGCGAGCGCTCCAGGCAGAGCGCGAGCCGGTCTCCGGGGCGCACGCCGCTGTTCAGCAGGTGCCGCGCGAGCTGGTTCGAGCGCCGGTCCAGCTCCGCGTACGTGAGGGTCTCCCCCTCGAAGAGGGCCGCGACCGCGTCGGGCGTGCGACGGGCCTGGGCCTCGAAGGACTCGTGCACCAGCGGTTCGGGCGGGCCCTCGAACGGGGTGGTGCTCCAGTCCACGAGGACGCGCTGGCGCTCGGCGTCGGTGAGCAGGTCGAGCTCGGACAGGCGGCGGTCGGGGTGCGCGACCGCGTCCTCCAGGAGCACGCGCAGGTGCTCCATCATCCGCGTGGCGGTGGAGGCCTCGAAGAGGTCGCTGCGGTACTCGAAGGCGGCGTGGAGCCCGCGCGGCGTCTCGGTGAAGACGAGGGTGAAGTCGAACTTGGACGTGCCGCTGTCCACGTCCACCGGGCGGAAGGTGAGGCCCGGGCCGGTCAGCTCCGCCGACGGTGTGTTGAGCAGCACCAGCGTCACCTGGAAGAAGGGCGTGTGGCCCGCCTGTCGGGGCGGCTGGAGTGCTTCCACCAGCTTCTCGAAGGGCACGTCCTGGTGCGCGTAGGCGCCCAGCGTGACGGCCTTCACCCGGCGCAGCAGCTCCAGGAAGGTGGGGTCGCCGTCGAGCTGCGTGCGCAGCACCATTGTGTTGACGAAGAAGCCGATGAGGCCTTCGGTCTGCGGCTGGTTGCGGCCGGCGATGGGCGCGCCCACGCAGATGTCGTCCTGGCCCGTGTAGCGGGACAGCAGCGCCTGGAGGCCCGCGAGCAGGCCCATGAAGAGGGTGCCCTTCTCACTGCGGCACAGCGCGCGCAGGCCCTGCATCAGGGCGTGCGGGAACACCACCCGGTGCGTGGCGCCGGGGTTGCTGGTGTCCGCGGTGCGCGGATGGTCGGTGAGCAGCTCCAGCGCGGGCGGCGCGCCGTCCAGTTGCTTGCGCCAGTACGCGAGCTGCTTGTCCAGCAGCGCGCCCTGGAGCCAGTCGCGCTGCCACACGGCGTAGTCGGCGTACTGGATGGGCAGCTCCGGCAGCGGCGAGGGCCGGCCGGAGGTGAAGGCTTCATAGAGGGTGACGGCTTCGCGGATGAGCACGCCGATGGACCAGCCGTCGGAGACGATGTGGTGCATCGTGACGAGCAGCAGGTGTTCGCACTCGGCGAGGCGAAGGAGGCGCGTGCGCAGGAGCGGTCCGCGCGACAGGTCGAACGGGGCGCGGGCTTCTTCACGGGCGCGGAGGAGGGCTTCGGCTTCGCCCTCCGCGCCGGGCCAGTCGCGCAGGTCCTCGACTTCGAGCGTGGAGGCCGCGGTGGGGGCGATGACCTGGATGGGTTCGCCGTCGCGGACCTCGAAGGCGGTGTGCAGGGCTTCGTGGCGGTGCATCACCTCCGCGAAGGCGCGGCCGAGCGCGGACACGTCCAGCGTGCCCACCAGGCGCATCGCGGACGGGATGTTGTAGAGCGCGCTGCCGGGTTCGTACTGGTCCAGGAACCACAGCCGCTGCTGCGCGAACGACAACGGCAGGAGCCCCGTGCGCGGCACGCGCTGGATGGCCTGGGTGCCGGAGGAAGCTGCTGCGGGACGGGCAGTGGCGCCCGGCGGCGTGGATGCTCCCGGGAGCGTCGAGGCACCGGGCAGTGCTGCGACGCGGGTAGCGGCGCCCGCCAGCGTCGACGTGCGCGCAGAAACACCGGGCAGCGTCGAGGCGGAGGAACCCGGCAGTGTGGTGACGTGGGCAGCGGCGCCCGCGTGTGCCGAGGTGGCGGCGGAGGCACCCGGCAGTGTGGTGCCGTGGGCAGCGCCTCCTGGCAGCGTCGCAATGCGCACAGGGACACCGGGCTGTGTCGCGGAAGTCGTTGTGTTGGCCTCCGATGCGATTCCCGGTCGAGCCGTCGCGCCCGGAAGCGGTGCCGAGGGCCGATGCGGCGCACGCCGCGTGGGCGTGATCAGCTCCACTTCACCGTCCGCGCGATAGCGGGCCTGCGTGCCGGTGCCGTACAGCCGTGCGCCCGTTCCTTCCGGCGAAGCCGGCAGACGCGCGTGGGTCAGCTCCGGCGCCTTCCAGAAGCCGAGCGGTACGGCATCCCCACCCAGGAACAACTCACCCACCACGCCCACCGGCGCACGGCGGCCGGAGGCATCCAGCACGAAGCGGGCTCCTGAAACCTCGCCTGCGCCGGGCAGCAGCGACACGGGCGACACGACCCTTGCGGAGGTGGCGCGCTGGAGCGCTCGGGCGAGGTCGGGCGACAGGCCCTCCGCGTCGTCCAGCACCAGCGTGCGCACCGGACCCAGCACGCTCACCGCATCCGGAAGCTCCGCGAGTGTCCGCGCGAGCGCGAAGGACCCACGCAGGTGGACCGGCGGGCTCGTGCGCAGCAGCCGCGCGAGCATCCCGGCGCTGTCGACCTCGACGGGCGTGGAGTCCGTGCGGGGCGCGGTGTGCTCCTGGCTCTGTCGCCGCAGCACGTCCAGGTGCCGCAGGCCCTCCAGGGTGATGTCCGGGGCGATGCCGAAGTCGATGAGGCACGCCACCTCGTCCACGTCGGCCTGGCGCAGTTGCTCCACGCGGGCCGCGAGCGAATCCGGCGTGCCGAACAGGCCGCCCGACTCCAGGTAGCGCGACACGCCCTGCTCCAGCAGGACGTCCAGGTCCTGGGGCGTGAGCGAGCGCACGTCGAAGCCCGGGCCCTGGCTGGCGACGAGCCCGTTGACCAGCTCCACGGAGCTGCGGAAGTAGCGCAGCAGCGGCTCACGCGCCTGTCGCTTCACGTCCTCGCGGCTGGAGGAGACGAAGGTATGGAGCATGAGCACGACGTGGCCACGGCCGGGGTGGCCCGCCTTGCGCCGGGCCTCGCGGTAGATGGCGACCTTGCGCTCCAGCTCCACGAAGTCCTGGCCCAGGCCCAGCACGTTGGTGAGCAGGCCCGCGCCCAGCTCGCCCGCGAGCCGGAAGGTCTCCGGGTTGAAGGCGGCGGTGATCCACAGGGGCAGCTCCGCCTGCACGGGCCTCGGGCGGATGGCGACGTCCACCTCCACGCCCGCGCCGTTGGTGCGGCGCACCGTGCCGCCGCGCCACAGCGTGCGCACCTCCTCCACGCCGCGCCGAACGGCTTCTGGACGCTGGTGGAAGTTCCCCGGTGCGAAGACGAAGTCGTTCGCGTTCCACCCCGTGGCGAAGGACACGCCTGCGCGGCCGTTGGAGAGGTTGTCGATGACGGACCACTCCTCCGCGACGCGCAGCGGATCATGCAGCGGGAGCACGACGCTGCCCGCGCGGATGGACACCCGCTCGGTGACCATGGCCAGCGCGGCGCTGGTGGCGGTGGGGCTGGGGTAGGGGCCGCCGAAGTCGTGGAAGTGGCGCTCGGGCGTCCAGATGGCGCTGAAGCCGTGGGCGTCCGCGAACTTCGCGCCGTCGATAAGCAGTTGGTACTTCTTCCGCCCCGAGCCCTCCGCGTCCGTCGCGAAGTAGAAGAGGCTGAAGTCCAGGGACCGCTTCGCGGCGGTGCCTCCCCGGCGCGGTTTCTCTCGAAGCGAGGCGCGCGTCGGCAGCACCACCAGGAGTCCCCGGGCCAGGGCCCAGAGCGTCTCCAGGTCCGCCGGGTCGGAGGCCGCGTCCGCGGTGCTCAACCACAGCTCCCCGGCCCGAGCCTCCATCCGCGCATCCAGCGCGGCGAGGCGGTGGACGAGGTTGCGGTGGCTCAACATCACGCGGGGCCGGGAGGCGTCGGTGCCTTCCCGTGCAAGGCACGCGAGGCCGTCCACGTCCACGCTCGGAACCGGGAGCGAGCCGGAGGCCGCGCCCGCCTCCATGAAGGAACCCGTGCCATCCAGCCGGAGCGCGGGCGACGACACCCCGGACGGAAGGGGAAGCGCCTCGGTGGTGATGAGCAGCGGCGGGGTGCCATCGCGCCCCAGCGACGACAGCTCACCGAGCCCTTCATGCGACACCAATGCATACGCGCCCCCGGTCGCCAGCACGCCCCAGAGCGCGATGGCGCGCTCGGCGGAAGGCTCCAGGCACACGGCGACGGGAACGCCGGGCCCCACGCCGCGCGCGCGCAGGTGCACCGCGAGCGCTTGCGCCTTCTCCCGCAGCGTCCGCCACGTCAGGGCCTCATCGTCCTGACGCAGGGCCACCGCCTCCGGCGTCTGCTCCGCGCGAGCCATCAGCAGGGCGGGCAGCGACGCGGCTTCAGCGACCCGGGGCTCGGGGCTGTGTGCGCGCACCGGCGCCACGTCCAACGACAGCCGCGACAGCGGCTTCTGGGGCGAGGCGACGGCGTCGGAGAGCAGCGCCTCCAGTTGGGACAGCAGCCGTGCGACGGTGGCCGCGTCGAACAGGTCGACCGCGTACTCCAGCGTCCCAGAGAAGCCCCGGTCATCCTCCCGCATCAGCAGCGTGAGATCCGCGAGCGACGTGCCGTACTGCGCGGGCAGGTCGGTGACGTCGTAGTAGCCCAGCCGCAGGCCGGGGAACTCCACGATGGGCGCCGACACCCCCTGCGCGTGCAGGAGGAAGATGGCGTCGAACAGGCGGCCCAGCCGGGCCTCCTCCCCGGGCTCCAGCTCGCCCAGGAGCTGCTCGTAGGGCACGTCCGGATTCGCGAACGCGGCGAGCGTCGTGTCGCGCACGCGCAGCGCGAGCGTGCGGAAGTCCGGGTCGCCCTCCACGTTCGTGCGCAGGGCCAGCGCGTGCGCCACGTAGCCGATCTGCGCCTCCAGCTCCGGCCGCGTCCGGTTGCCGATGGACGTGCCCACGACGATGTCCTCCTGTCCCGAGCACCGGGCCAGGAGCGCCGTGAAGCCGGCGAGCAGCGTCATGTACGCGGTGAGCCCTTCCCGCTGACTGAAAGCATTCAGCGCGACGCCCAGCTCGGACGCGAAGGCGAACGAGTGCCGCGCCCCGCGCCGACGGGCACCGGGGACGCGAGGCCTGTCCAGGGGCAGGGACAGCGCACCCGGACGCGCGGCGAGCTGCTGCCGCCAGTAAGCCTGCTGGGCCGCGAGCGTGCCGTCGGCGAGCGCCTGCCGCTGCCAGAGCGCGAAGTCGAGGTACTGGATGGACAGCTCCGGCAGGGGCACGGACACGCCGTGCACGAAGCCGGTGTAGAGGGCCATCGCCTCGCGGATGAGGTTCACCAGGGACAGCGTGTCCGCGACGATGTGGTGGATGGTCACGAGCAGCACGTGCTCGGTGTCCGTGAGCCGCAGCAGGCGCACGCGCACGAGCGGGCCACGGTCGAGCGCGAACGGCTCCGCGGGCTCGAGGCGCGCGAGCCTCAGGGCCTCCGCGTCGCGGTCCCCGGTGAAGGCGCGCAGGTCCACCACGGGCAGCGACACGCGCACCTCGGGCAGGAGGCGCGGCACGCCCTGGCCGTCCTCCTGGACGAAGACGGTGCGCAGCGATTCGTGGCGGCGGATGACCTCGTTGACGCCTCGCTCCAGCAGGTCCGGGCGCAGCGCGCCGGAGATGCGGACCGCGAGCGGCTCGTTGAACAGCGAGCTGCCCGGCTCTTTCGCCTCCATCTCCCAGACGCGCTCCTGCACGTACGACAGCGGCAGCACGCCCGTGCGGGGCCAGGGCTGGATCGCCGCCTCCGGGGCCTCGCCTCCACCGAAGAGGCCCTCCTCCTGGAGCCGGGCCTCGATGCGCTCGGCGAGACCCGCGATGGTCGGGGCCTCGAACAGGTCGCTCAGGGGCACCTGGGTGCGGAACGTCTCGCGCAGCCGCGTGAGGAGCTGCGCGGCCATGAGCGAGTTGCCGCCCAGGTCGAGGAAGTTGTCATCCGGCCCGATGTCCGCGATGCCCAGCCGTTCGCGCCACAGCTCCGTCAGCCGCTGCTCGATGTCGCTCAGGCCGGAAGGCACGGGCGCGGTGGCGCTCGGCGCCACGCGCTCCACCGGCGTGGACGGCGTGGCCACGTGCGTGACCTCCGGCAGCGGCAGCGCGGGCTGGACGTCCAACGTGATGCGCGTGGTCTCGAACGGGTAGCCGGGCAGCGAGATGCGACGGCGGGGACCGTGGGCGTGCAGGACTTCCCAGTCCACGCTCGCGCCCAGGCGCCACAGCGTGCCCACGGACTCCAGCAGCGTCTGGAGGTCGGAGGTGGACGTGCCCGCGCGGCGCAGCGAGGCCACGGCCACGGTGTCCGGCGTCGTGCGCAGCCGCAGTCGGGCCAGCGCGGTGAGGCCCTGATCCGGGCCGGCTTCGATGAGCAGGCCGTGCCCCGATTGCAGCAGGGTGTCCAGGCCGGCGGCGAAGCGCACCGGCTCGCGCATCTGCCGCGCCCAGTAGCGCGGCGAGGTGGCCTCTTCCGGACGGATCCACGTGCCGGTGAGGCTGGACACGTAGGGCAGGGCAGGGGCCTTCAGCGGGATGCCCGCGACGGCCTGCTCCAGCTCGGGCACCAGCGGCTCCACGGCGCGCGAATGGAACGCATACGAGGCGGCGAGGCGCACCACGCCCACGCGCCGCCCCACGAGCGTGCGCTCCAGCGCGGCCAGCGGCTCCAGCGGTCCGGACACCGTGCAGCGGTCCGCGCCGTTGAGGGCGGCCACCTCCAGCGTGTCGGGCAGCAGCGGGCCCACGTCCTCCGCGGAGAGCCCCACCGCGAGCATTCCACCCGGCGGCAGCCGCGACATCAGCTCGCCGCGCACCACGGCGAGGCGCAGCGCGTCCTCCCGCGACAGCACCCCGGCGATGCACGCCGCCGCGTACTCACCGAAGCTGTGACCCAGCAGCGCGGTGGGCTTGAACCCCAGCCCCATCCACCACCGCGCCAGCGCCAGCTCCACGGACAGCAGCGCGGGCAGCGCGAAGCGGGGCTCGGCGAGGGCCGCCTCCGCGGAGGCCTCCGCTCCGGACGCGGGGAACAGCACGGGGCGCAGGTCCCGCGTCATCCCCACGGACGGCAGCAGCGCGAGGCACGCCTCCAGCTCCTGCTGGAAGCGGGGCTCGGCGTCGAACAGCTCGCGGGCCATGCCCACGGCCTGGGCTCCCTGACCCGGGAAGAGGAAGGCCACCCGGTGCGCGGGCGGGGCATCCAGGTCGCGCACGGTGGAGGTCGGGCCCGGCTTGCGCAGCGCCTCCACGAGTCCGGTGATGTCCTCCGCCACCACGGTGCGACGCGCCTCGAAGGCCTTGCGGCCCGCGTTGCGCGTGAAGGCCACGTCCGCGAGGTCCACGTCCGCGCGGGCCTCCACCGCGTCGGCCAGCTCACGCGTCACCGTCTCCAGCGCGGCGGGCGTGCGGGCGGACAGCGTGACGAGCTGCCGCGAGCGGCGGGCACCGGGAACAGGCTCGCGCGAAGGGGCCTCCTCCAGCACGACGTGCGCGTTGGTGCCACCGATGCCGAACGAGCTGACGGCGGCGCGGCGCGGCCCGCCGGTGCGCTCCCAGGGGCGCAGGGTGGTGTTCACGAAGAAGGGGCTGCGCGCGAAGTCGATCTCCGGGTTGGGCTGCTCGAAGTGGAGGCTGGGCGGCACCTCTGCGTGGTGCAGCGCGAGCGCGGCCTTGATGAGGCCGGCGATGCCCGCCGCGGTGTCCAGGTGCCCGATGTTCGTCTTCACCGAGCCCAGCGCGCAGAAGCCCGTGCGCTGCGTCTGCGCACGATACGCCCGGGTGAGGGCCGCGACCTCGATGGGGTCGCCCAGCGAGGTGCCGGTGCCGTGCGCCTCCACGTACTCCACGCTGTCCGCGTCCACGCTCGCCGCCGCGAGCGCGCGGGCAATCACTTCACTCTGCCCGTGGATGCTGGGCGCGGTGTAGCTGACCTTCGCCGCCGCGTCGTTGTTGAGCGCGGAGCCCTTGATGACCGCGTACACACGGTCCCCGTCACGCACGGCGTCCGCGAGCCGCTTGAGCACCACCACGCCCAGGCCGCTGCCCAGCACGGTGCCCCGGGCCTTCGCGTCGAACGCGCGGCAGTGGCCGTCCGGCGAGAGGATCATCCCCTCCTGGAAGAGGTAGCCCGTGCGCTGGGGCAGGGACACCTTCACCGCGCCCGCCAGCGCCAGGTCGGACTGCCCGGTGCGCAGGCTCTGGCAGGCCAGGTGCACCGTGACGAGTCCGGTGGAGCAG
The DNA here is from genome assembly GCF_003612055.1 of Corallococcus llansteffanensis. GTDB lineage: Bacteria > Myxococcota > Myxococcia > Myxococcales > Myxococcaceae > Corallococcus > Corallococcus llansteffanensis. The sequence goes on along the minus strand of NZ_RAWB01000158.1, from coordinate 6,378 downwards.
GCGGTGTAGACGTTGAGGCTCTCGCCGCCGAGCTTCAGCTTGTAGGCCGTCTTGGTGGCGACGTTCTCGCCGGTGGTCGTCCCCAGCGCCTCGAACAGCGAGGCCGGGTCCTTGCGCGTCTGGCCCAGCAACGACAACAGGTGCACGCCGGAGCTGCCCGCGCCCGCGTACAGCGAGACGGGGGCGGCGATGCGCTCCGCGTCGTAGCCCGCGTCCTCCAGGGCGTTCCACGCGCACTGGAGGAACAGGCGCTGCTGCGGATCCATCCACCGCGCTTCGCGCGGGGACAGGCCGAAGAAGGCCGCATCGAAGCCGTCCGCCTCCTCCAGCACGCCGCCGGCCGGCACGAAGTCGGGATGGTCGCGCAGCGCGTCCGGGAACAGCGGCGACGGCTCCAGCTCGTCCTTCGAGAAGCGGGTGATGGACTCCACGCCCTCGCGCAGGTTCCGCCAGAAGGCGTGCACATCCGGAGCACCGGGGAAGCGGCCGGCCATGCCGATGATGGCGATGTCGCCGGAGGCGTTCCCAGCCGCTTCACGCGGCGCTTCCGCTCGGGGCGTGGGACGGGGCGCGGGGACTTCGCGCTCCAGCCTCGCGGCGAGCCTTGCGACCGTCGGGTGCTCGAAGAGGTGGGTGACGGGGACGTCCTGGCCCAGGGCCTCGCGCAGTTGGGTGCTGGCCTTCACCACCAGGAGCGAGCCTCCGCCCAGGTCCTCGAAGAAGTGCGCGTGCAGACCCACGCGCGGCACGTCGAGCACGCGCGCCCAGACCTCGGCGATGCGCTGCTCCAGCGCGGTGCCAGGCGCGGCGAACGGCGCGTCCGACGCGGGCCGCTGGGCTTCAGGCGCGGGCAGGGCGGTGCGGTCGAGCTTGCCGCCCGGGGTGAGGGGCAGCGCGTCCAGTCGCACGAAGGTGGCCGGGATGAAGGCGTCGGGCAGGTGCTCCTTGAGGAAGCGCCGCACGGCGGGGACCTCCAGGGATTCGTCCGCCACGAGCCAGGCCCCAAGCCGCGTCTCTCCCGCGACCTCGCGCGGGAGCACCACGGCCTGACGCACGCCGGGGACCTGGGCCAGCGCCGCTTCGACTTCGCCCAATTCGACGCGGATGCCGTGCACCTTCACCTGGGCATCGCGGCGGCCCAGGAACTCCAGCCGTCCGTCGGACAGCGTGCGCACGCGGTCGCCCGTGCGGTACAGGCGCGCGCCGGGTTCGGGGGAGAACGGGTCGGGCACGAAGCGCTCGGCGGTGAGCGCGGGGCGCTCCAGGTAGCCGCGCGCCACGCCAGCGCCGCCCACGTACAGCTCGCCGGGCACGCCCACGGGCACGGGCTCACCGCGCTCATCGAGCACCGCCACGCGAGCGCCCGGGATGGCGCGGCCGATGGACGGACGTGCGGGGTCGACGTCCAGGTCCATCGTCGCGCAGACGGTGGTCTCGGTGGGACCGTAGGCATTGAGGAAGCGACGGCCCGGCTTCCAGCGCGCCGCCAGCTCCGGCGTGCACGCCTCGCCCACGGAGGCCACCACTTCCAGCAGGGGCAGCGCGGACGGCTCCATGGGCGCCAGCGACGTGGGCGTGGCGGTGAGGGTGGTGATGCGCTCGGAGGCGAGCACCTGCTGCAACGGCGGCCCCGGCAGCAGGGACTCCGGGGGCGCGAGCACCAGCGTCGCGCCGGACAGGAGCGTGGAGAAGACCTCGCTCACGGACGCATCGAAGCCGATGGACGCCAGCTGCAGCTGCCGGCTTCCCGGGCGCAGCCCCAGTGCGTCGCGCGTCGCGAGGGCCGTGTTGCACAGACCGTGGTGCGCCAGCAGCGTGCCCTTGGGCGTGCCGGTGGAACCGGAGGTGAAGATGACGTAGGCGAGGTGCGCGGGCGTGACGGCCGGCGCGGGCTCCAGCGGCAAGGCCGACCGCGCGTCCAGCGAAGCGCGCTCCGCGTCCAGGAGCATCAGCAGCTCACCCTGCGGGGCGAGTCGGTCCGCCAGGGCTTCGTCGCTCAGGAGCACGGGGACTCGCGCCTCGCGCAGCATCGCCTCCAGCCGCGCCGGGGGCTGGGCCGGATCCAGCGGGAGGAACGCACCGCCCGCCTTGAGGATCCCGAGCAAGGCCACGACCAGCTCCGGGGTGCGCTCCAGGTACACGCCCACCAGGTGTTCGGGTCGGAGCCCCGCCGTGATGAGGTGTCGCGCGAGCTGGTTGGCGCGGGCATCCAGCTGCGCGTACGTCAGCGTCGTCGCGCCCAGCGAGACGGCGATGGCCTCCGGCGTGGCCCGGGCCTGCGCCTCGAAGAGGCGGTGCGCCAGGTCGGGCGCGACGGCGGGTGCGGTGGGGCGCCACGACTCCAATACCTGCTCACGGCCCTCCGGGGTCAGCAGGGGCAGCGCGGAGAGGGCGTGTTCGGGGTGAGCCGTCGCGCCGGCCAGCAGCGAGTCCAGGTGCCCGAGCATCCGCGCGATGGTGTCCGCGTCGAAGAGGTCGGTGGCGTACTCGCACAGCAGCTCCAGCCCGTCGCCGGAGTCGGTGACGGAGAGCGTGAGGTCGAGCTTGGTGGCGCCCGTGTCTCCGAGCGTGCTGCTCAGGGTGAGGCCGGGCAGGTGCACCGGTCCGGACGCGGCGTCCTGGAGGACCAGCTTCACCTGGAAGAGGGGCGCGTGCGCGAGGCTGCGCTCCGGGTTGAGCCCGCGCACCATCGCGTCAAAGGGCAGGTCCTGGTGCGCCCATGCAGCGAGCGCCGCGCGGTGGCTCCGGTGCAACAGCTCCCGGAAGGACGGCGCGCCGGAGAGGTCGCCGCGCAGCGGGAGCTGGTTGACGAACAGGCCGACGATCCCCGCCGTCTCCGGCCGGGCGCGGTGCGCGGTGTCCACGCCCACCACCAGGTCCTCCTGGCCGGTGTAGCGGTGCAGCAGCACCTGGAAGCCCGCGAGCAGCGCCACGAACGGCGTCGTGCCCTCGCGCAGGGCCAGGGCCTTCACCCGCTCCCACGCGGCCTTCTCCAGCCGGTGGGTCCGCTGGGCGCCCCGGTACGACTGCACCCGGGGCCGGCGGCGATCACCCGGCAGGTCGAGCACGGGAGGCGCACCGGCCAGGTGCTCACGCCACCAGCCGAGCAGCGCCTCCTGGCGCTCACCGCGCAGCCACGCGCGCTGCCACGAAGCGTGGTCGGCGTACTGGAGGGGCAGCTCGGGCAGGGGGGGCGCGCGTCCGGTGGACAGCGCCGCGTAGGCCTCCGACAGCTCCCGCACCAGCACGCGCATGGACCAGCCATCCGCGACCAGGTGATGCACCGTGAGCAGCAGCCGGTGGCGCGACGGCTCCAGGCGCAGCAGGGTCACCCGGAGCAGCGGGCCCCGGGCAAGGTCGAAGGGCCGGCGGGCTTCTTCATGCGCGAGCTTCAGCGCCTCTGCTTCGCGCGTCTCGGCGGGAAGCGACGAGAGGTCCACGACGGGGAGCGACAGCACCAGGTCCGGAAGGATGCGCTGGCCGGGTTCACCGCGCGTCTCCACGAACACGGTGCGCAGGGACTCATGGCGCCGCACGAGGAGCTGGAGGCTCCGCTCCAGCGCGGTCACGTCGAGCGTGCCGTCCAGCCGTGACACGACGGGGACGTTGTAGAACGCGCTGCCCGGCTCCAGCCGATCCAGGAACCACAGGCGCTCCTGCGCGAAGGACAGCGGCATCGACTCCGTGCGCGGCACGCGGCTCAGCTCCGGACGCGAAGCCGCTCCCGCCGTCGCCTCGCGCACCAGCTCCGCCACACTCGCGCCTCGCAGCAGCGCCTCCATGGGCACGGGCATGCCCAGGGCCTGTTCCAGGGAATGCGCCAGCTCCACCGCCGCCAGCGAATCCAGCCCGTAGCGCGTCAGCGGTGCCTGGACATCCAGGTCCTCCACGCGGGCTCCCACGCGCGCGGCCACCCGCGCGAGCACGTGAGACGCCAGCTCCGAGGCAGACGTTTGCATGCCGGGCTGCTCCACCAGCGCGAGCACCTGCGACTCCAGCTCCGAAGCCGGAGCGCGGGTGTCGAACTCCTCCCCCCGAGCCCGCGCGCGCTCACGGGACTCCGAATCCACGGCGCGTGCCTCCAACTCAGGAGCGCGCCACGCATGCAGCTCGCGCAGCCCTCCCGCGAGGAACGCGGCGCGCGTGGCCCTTCGCTGCACCTTTCCGCTGGACGTCTTCGGCAGGCTCCCGGGCTCGATGAGCACCACCGCGTGCGGCATCACCTCGTGGGCCTCCGCCAGCCGTCGCCGGAGCGCTCCCAGCAGCGGCGCCGCGTCTCCGTCCCACTTGCGCGGATCCACCTCCTGCACCACGACGAGCCGCTCCTCGCCGTCCACCTCGACGCCGAACGCCACGCCGCACCCGGGCCGCAGCGCGGGGTGGCTCTCCTCCACCACGCTCTCCAGGTCCTGCGGATACAGGTTCCGGCCGCGCAGGATGATCAGGTCCTTGGCGCGCCCCGTGACGTACAGCTCCCCCGCGTCCAGGAACCCCAGGTCCCCGGTGCGCAGGAACGGTCCATCCCCCGCGGCGGTGTGCGCGCCAAAAACACGCGCGGACTCCTCCGGCTGCCGCCAGTACCCCTGCGCCACGCTGGGCCCCTTCACCCAGACCTCTCCCACCTCGCCCGGTGCGAGCACCCGCCCGGACTCCGCGTCCACGACGAGCAGGTGCTGATCCGGCAGCGTCGTGCCGCAGCCCACCAGCGTCCGGGACTGCCGCTCGGGCGCTTGGACCCGGCCCGTCTCCAGCGCGGCCGCGTCCACGTCGCGCAGCACGGGCGCGGCCTCCTTCGCGCCTCCAGAGACGATGAGCGTCGCCTCCGCCAGCCCGTAGCACGGGTAGAACGCCTCGCGGCGGAACCCCTGCGGCGCGAACGCCTCCGTGAAGCGCGCCAGCGTGTCCGGACGGATGGGCTCCGCGCCGCAGAACGCCACCTCCCAGCGGCTCAGGTCCAGGCCCTGCCGCTCGGCCGGCGGGATGCGCCGCACGCACAACTCGAACGCGAAGTTCGGCCCGCCGCTGATGGTGCCGCCAAAGCGGGTCAGCGCCTCCAGCCACGCACGCGGCCGCTTCAGGAACGACAGCGGCGACATCAACGCGGTGTGGAAGCCCTGCGCCAGCGGCACCAGCACGCCGCCGATGAGCCCCATGTCGTGGTAGGGCGGCAGCCAGATGACGCCCACGCTGTCGTCGCGCGTCTGGAACGCGCGGCGGATGGCGTCCAGGTTGTGCAGCAGGTTGCCGTGGCTGAGCATCACGCCCCGGGGAGTCCCCGTGCTGCCTGACGTGTACTGGAGGAACGCCAGCGTGTCGGCCTTCACGTCTGGCCGCTTCCACGCCGCCTCACCCCCCGGCGCCACCGCGTCCGTCGCCACCCACTTGAGCGCGCGCAGCTCCGGCGCGTCCGTGAAGAGGAACTCCGCCATCGACAGGATGACGGACGTGGTGAGCACCACCGTGGCCCCCGAGTCCGCGATGAGCGCGCGCAGGCGGGGCAGGGTGCGCTCCAGCCGCGACGGGTCTGGCGGATACGCCGGCACCGCCACCAGCCCCGAGCACACACACCCGAAGAAGCCCGCCAGGTAGTCCGCGCCCGGCGGGTAGAGCAGGACCGCCCGCTCCCCCTCGGATGCGAGCGCCTGGAGCGCGGCGGCGATGCGGTGCGCGTGCGTGGCGAGCTCACCGCGGGTGAGCGTCACCTCCGCGTCGTCCTCCAGGAACGTGTAGAGCCGCTGGTCCGGACGACGCGTGCTTCGCTCTTCGAGGAGATCGATCAGGGTGACGGGCATGGGGAGCGGAGACGCGGGCGCATCGGGGGAGCCCGCACCTGCGCCAACGATACCTCAAGACCTCTCCGCCCCCGCGAGCCCGCCCTCCGTCCAGGCGCCGCTCAGTAGCTGCCGCCAATCTGGAGCACGCCCTGGTAGCGACCGTCCCCGGCCCCCGGGTCCTGCGCGCGAGCGAAGTCCTGACCGAAGAGGAAGCTGTAGCTGCCGCGCACCTCGGCCGTGAGGTGGGGGTTGAGCTGGTAGCGCAGCCCTGCCCCTACAGGCGCGTAGCCTCCCGTATCGTCGAAGAACTGGAAGAACATTCCCGAGCGCACCGAGTAGCGCTCGACCCCGATGCCCGCCAGCACGTAGGGCTGGAGCCGCAGCGAGGAGAGGCCCAGCGTGACCGCTGCCTGCGCGCCGTTGCGCACGATGTCCGGGTTTCCGAGGGACTGACTCTCGGAGACGGCGAGGCTGCTGGTGCCACCGCTGTAGGCCGCCTCCACGCCCAGGTAGTCGTTGGGCCGGTAGCCGACGATGACACCGTAGGAGGGCCCCGGATCCAGGTTGGGTGCGAGCTTGCCCGTGTACCCCTCCACCCCCCGGC
>NZ_RAWB01000157.1 GCF_003612055.1 Corallococcus llansteffanensis | reverse complement strand
ACGTCGGGCTCTGGCTCGCTGGATCCGAACATCGCCGGCTACCGCGACGCGCTCCGGGTGCTGGACCAGAACTGGGACACCTTCGACACGGCGGTGGGGGCGAAGGACGGGAAGCTGTCGATGTCGAACCTGGAGGCGTTGCTCGGCAGTCCGGCGGCGTCCCCCACGCTCAAGCGCGCCGCGCAGTTCTTCAAGGACAACCCGGAGTACTTCAACCGGCTGGAGATGGCGGCGGGCACCGGCAGCAAGGACGGGGTCGCGAGCCGTCAGGACGTGGGCGCGGAGCTGGCGGCGGTGGCGAAGCTGCCGGGCTCGTCCTCGACAGGTGGAAGCGGCCGGAGCACGGGCGGCACGCGGGCGCGGGACATCGTGGACAACCCGAACATGAGCATCGAGCAGAAGGTCCAGGCGCTGCTCATGGGCATCACCGAGGACACCGACGCGGAGCTGCTGGACGTGATGAACGAGATGGCCAGCGCGCGCGAGGAGCGTGCGGGGCTGGGCACCAGCGACCAGGACAAGGCGCGCGGCGCGAAGCTGGACACCAGCATGCAGGAGCTGGAGCTGCGCCTCCAGACGCTGATGGAGAAGCGCAAGGCCATGTTCGACCTGATGAGCAACATGTCGTCGAAGTTCAACGAGATGGCGAAGACGGCCATCTCCAACCTGCGCAGCGCGTGAGAGCCGCCATGGGACGCATCATCAAACACGAAGGCGGCGAGGGGCTGACGATGGAGACCGGAACGGCTCGCAGGTTGAAGGCGTTCGCGCGGGGGGAGACGACCTGGGCGGAGGTGGAGGGGATGACCTTCGAGGAGGCGAAGGCCATCGCGCAGGTGGGCTGCGACCTGGCGGCGGCGGGACGGATGGAGGAGGCGCGCATCCTGTTCGAGGGGCTCGTGGAGGGGAACCCGAAGGACTCGGCGGCGCACGCGGCGCTGGGCACCGTGTACCAGAAGCTCGGACGGGTTGAGGACGCGCTCACCGAGTACACGCACGCGCTGTCGGGTGATCCGCGCAACCCCGTGGCGCTGGCGGGCCGGGGGGAGCTGCACCTGCGCCGCGGAGAGCGTCAGGGCTTCACGGACATCGCCAACGCGGTGGAGGTGGATCCGCACGGAGAGACGTCCGCGGGGCGCCGCGCGCGGGCCCTGGTGAAGGCCATCACGCTGGTGGCGGTGGAGAAGCTGAAGGCGGACGCCCAGACGTAGCGGACGCACGGGATTTCAAGACGGATATGCCGCCGGACAGTTGGGGAGCGGTCCGGAGGCGGCTGCCGGAGGATGGGCCCGGATGGCGAGGGGGAGTGGAGTTGGGGGGCCCATTCGCCGGCAGCTTCTTGAAGCAGGTCAGGGTGCGTCGAGTGTGGCGAGCCGCTCACCGATGGGCGGATGGCTCATGCCCTTGAGGACGACCCAGCGGGGAGGCTCGGGGTCCATCTTGTTGACCCGGGCGGCCTTCACCAGCATGCGGCGGAAGGCGTCGCGGTCGCCGGTGAGGCGCAGGCCGTAGCGGTCCGCCTCGCGCTCGCGCTCGCGGGAGAAGGCCCCCGAGACGGGGTTCGCGAGGGCAATCAGGACGAAGACCAGGAGCGACACCAGGGGCAGGGTGCGGATGTCGCCGACGCGTTGGACGCCCCACCAGCCCTGGCGGGCGGCAAGGCGCAGCAGCTGGTCGATGAGGAAGAGCAGGGCGAGCAGCGCGAACGAGGAGGCGATGCGGCCGGGCCAGCGGGGCTCGCTGACATGGCCCGCCTCGTGCGCCACCGCGGCGAGCACCTCGTCCGTGGAGAGCTCCCGCACGATGACGTCGTTGAGGACGATGGTGCGCGTGGGTCCCTGGCCGGCGAAGTACGCCTGCACGCGCTTGGAGTCCACGGACGTCTTCTCCACCACCACGTCGGAGAAGGAGATGTCCGCCTTGCGCATCAGCGCGGTGATGCTCGAGCGCAGGGGCCCGTCGGGCAGGGGCGTCTGGTCGTAGTAGAGGCGGGCGCGGTACGGGTCCAACGCGGACGCCACCAGCATCAGCAGCGCCACGGGCACGCCCAGCACCCACCACCAGCGGCGCACGCGGCGGGCGAGGCCATACAGGCCGACGACGAGCGCGGTGAGGGCGAGCGCGTTCACGAACGTGCCCTTGAACCAGGCCCACGCGAAGGTGGCGGGGGTGAAGTTGGAGAGGCCGTGCCGGTGCTCCAGTACGTAGAAGAACCACACGTCCGCGGGGGCGTAGAGCAGCTGCGTGGCCAGGTCGATGAAGAGCGCGAAGAGGATGGCGGTGCCCCAGCCGCGCTCGCCCCACAGCCGGTCCATCGCGGCGAAGAAGGCACGGCTCACCGGGGCCGTGCGCAGGAAGCCGAACCTGCGCTCCAGGGCCGCCGCCGTCGCCGTGGCCCCCCGGTACACGGGCCGCACGAGCACCGCCAGCAGCAGCACGCTCAGTCCCAGCCGCACCAGCGGATCCACCGCCGCCCGGATGTAATAGGGCTGGTGGTAGGCGTGGATCTCGGCGAGCTGCTCGGGGGTGAAGAGCGGGTCCATGGGCGGTGGACCGCGAGGCTACGCCCGGAGGGGCCCCGTGCCCAGCCGGGGCCCGTCAGGGGCTCAGGGCTGGTGCGCGCCCGCGTTGGAGGCTGGCATGGTCACGGCAGGCCCTTCCGTCTCCGCGTCCGCGTCCGCGAGCAGCAGCGACTTCACCTTCTCCAGGCTCTCGCGCGTGCGGTCCACGAAGGCGTTCTGCGAGCCGATGCGTTCGGCCGCTTCCAGGGTGCGCTCGTAGATGTTGATGGACTTGGTGAGCAGCACGCGGATCTTCTTGCGCAGCTCCTGGCGGTAGACGCCCGCCTCCTCGGCGTTGAGCTCCGGGGGCGTGGGCGAGTTCACCATGTGCTCGTAGAGGTTCTCGTAGAGGGCGCCAATCTGTGCGCCCGCGGCGGTGGCCCAGTAGCCATTGCCCACGCGGATGGAGCGCAGGTAGTGGCCCTGCGCGGACAGGAGCAGCTCCGCCTTGTAGTTGAGGTCCTTTGCCAGCCCGTCGCTGCCCCGGCTGGCCTCCAGCTTCACCGCCTCGTAGTGCAGCCGGTAGATCTCCCCGACGAAGAAGTGCGCCTGCGCGGGGAAGTAGTCCTCCACCTCCGCCTTGTCCGGCAGGGCGTCGTAGGCGGTCAGCGCCTTGCGCAGCGTGGCCTCCGCGTCGTCGGTCTTGCCGGACTCCACCTGGCAGATGCCCTGTTGCACCTGGGCCTCGATGCGGCGGCCCGCGCTCAGGTCCTCGCGCGCCACGAGCGTGGCCAGCATCGCGGTGGCCTCGTCGTAGCGCTCCAGGTGGTAGAGCGTCTCCGCCACGCGGAAGGACGCGTCCAGCGCGTCGCCCTGGCCCTTCGCCGGCTCCGCGAGTTCGGAGAAGCGCCCGTAGGCGTCGTCCCACTCCTTGAGTCGCTGGTGCGCGAGCCCCGCGTTGTAGAGCGCCTGCCGGCGGTGCGGGCTGTTCGGGTGGAAGTCCACGAGTCGGCCGAAGTAGCGGGCCGCCTGCTTGAAGTCGTTGGCCGCGAAGGCGGAGGTGCCGCCCGCGAAGAGCTCCTCGTCGTTGAGGCGGTCCAATTCCAGGTCCGCCGTCACCGTCACGGGGTCGAACTCCACCACCTGCTTGTTCGGCGTCCCGTCCGGCTTCCCCGCCGTGCCCGTCGTGCGGCAGCCCGTGAGCCCCAGGCCCAGGCCCAGCACGCCCACCCACAGCCACTGCCGGGCGCCTCCGGTTGCATCCATCCGCTTCCTGCCGTCCATGCGCCTGCTCCCGTCCGGAACCCGTTCACCCCGGCCCTTCGACATCCCGGAGACCCGGTGGGTTCCCCGGGCTCGCCGGCCCGCCTTCGCGGTGGGCCAGTCTAATGCGGGGTGGACCCCCGCGCCCTGTCACCCGCAGTGGGGGAGGGCGCTCAGGCGAGGACGTCGTCGCCCAGCAGGTAGCGGCCGGTGTTCCACAGCGCGGTGAGGTCGTGCACGTCCAGCCCGAAGCGGGGCACCTGGATGAGGGGCGTACCCGGGCACGCCGCGCGCAGCTGCGCCATGCCCTCCAGGTCCTGCTGCGCCAGCACCTGCTGCTCGCGCAGCGTCTCCTCCACCTTCGCGCGGCGCGTGGGCGTCAGCGTGGCCGCGTCATTCCACAGCTCCGGCGTGGGCACCGGGTGCACGCGGTTCACCACGATGGCCGTCATCTCCATGCGGTTCTGCTTGAGCAGGCCGTGGAAGTGGATGGCCTCGTCCAGGCGCTCCGGGTTGGGGCTCGTCACCAGCACGAACCCCGTCGTCGGGTCCTCCAGCAGCTCGCGAACGCCGCGCGCGCGCTCGCGGAAGCCCTCGTTCATGGAGGAGAGCGTCACCATGAAGCTGGACAGCTCCTGGAGCATCTCCGTGCCGGTGAAGCGCGACAGCGCGCGCGTCACATAGCTGCCGCCCAGGTTGAAGAGGGACAGGCCCACCTTGCCCGCCCTCAGCGCGGGCGTGAGGAGCCACTTGGCCGCTTCGTTGTCCAGGAAGTCCAGCACCCGGTTGGGCGCGTCCAGGAAGTCCAGCGCGTGCGCGGTGGGCGGCGTGTCCAGCACCACCAGCTGGTAGTCGCTGCGCCGGCGCAGGTCCCAGACCTTCTCCATGGCGATGTATTCCTGGCTGCCCGCCAGGGCCGTGGAGAGGGACTGGTAGAAGCGGTTGGCGAAGATGCGCTCGCGCTGATCCGGCGGGGCCACGCGGGTGATGAGGTCGTCCCAGGTGGCCTTCATGTCCAGCATCATCGCGTGCAGCGCCGCCTTGGGGTGCACGCCCAGGGGCTCCAGCGCCGACGCGGGCACTTCGGCTTCCGTGTTGCCCAGGCCCGACAGGCCCAGCGAGTTGGCCAGGCGCTTCGCCGGGTCGATGGTGCACACGATGCTGGGGCGTCCATCCACCGCCGCGCGCAGCGCGAGCGTCGCCGCCACCGTCGTCTTGCCCACGCCTCCAGAGCCCACGCAGATGAGCACGCGCTTGTTCGCGAGCGCCGTTTGCAGCGCCGTCATGCTCCCGCGCCTCCCTTCACCAGCGATTCCAGATGCCCGAGCACCGTCTCCACCGCGTCCCGTCCGAAGCGCGGCACGAACAGCCGCGGCACCGTGTACACCGGCGCGTGGAGGTTGCGCTCCAGCTTCGTGCCCGCGAGCACCGCCTGCGACGCCCGGTCATGGTGCGCCTGCGCCACCCGGCGCAGCTCCGGCCGGTCCGCGAGCGCCTCCAGGTCCGCCTCCGTGAAGCGCTGCGGGAAGGCCTGGTTGAGCACCGCCGCGTGCGTGCGGATGTGCACCCGGTCGCGCAGCGCGCTGTGCAGCTCCAGCGCTTCGTTCACCGGCATCTCCTCCGGCAGCGCCACCAGCACCGCGGCCGTGACGGTGGGGTCCACCAGGAGGTCGCGCATCTTGAGGGCCTCGCGCGTCATGGGCCCCGGCGGCACCGTCTGCAGGAGCACCTGCGGCACGCTCAGGAAGGAGATGGCGTGGCCAGTGGCGGGCGCGTCCAGCACCAGCGTCTCGTACTTCCAGCGGCCGTCCGGCAGCTTCTCCTGGAGGTGGAAGAGGATCTTCCCCAGCAGCACCAGCTCCTGCAGCGACGGGATGAAGCGCAGGAAGTAGCGCACCAGCCGGTTCTCGAAGACCGTCTTGTAGAGGGTCTCGAAGCGCAGGACCATGAGGCCGTACTCGCGCATGGCTTCATGCGGGCGCACGTTCACGGCCCAGAGGTTCTCCTCCAGCTTCTTCACCTCCGGGCCTGCCTCGGGCAGCTCCAGGAAGCGGCTGACGCGCTCCTGCGTGTTCACCTCACACACCAGGGTGCGGCGCCCCGCGCGCACCGAGGCCAGGGCCAGCGCGGCGGCGATGGTGGTCTTTCCCACGCCCCCCTTGCCGGAGACGATCCAGAGACGTTTGTCGAGCAGTCCGGGCATAAGGGCGCGCGAACCGTAGGGATGGCCCCTGGGAGAGTCAACGAGAGTCCACAGCGGGAAACCGCCATTGTTCCCCTGCTTGACACGTCGCGTTGGCCCCTCCCAGAGTGCGGCGTCTTCTTCCAGACGTCCCGCCGCCCGCGACCGTGGTGGCAGGCGGGCCCGCACCTGAACGGTTCCCATCCATGCTCAAGAACAACCCGATGATGAAGAAGCTCGTGGAGACGGGCGAGGAGCGCGTCGGCAAGCTGGCGCAGCAGCTGCTCTCCAACGAGAAGTTCGTGGCGGCGGTGCAGTCGCTGGTGTCGCGCTCGCTCGCGGCCAAGGGGACGCTGGACACGGCGCTGCGCACGGCGCTGTCCGCGATGAACCTGCCGTCCACCGCGGACCTGGAGCAGCTGCGCTCCAAGGTGGATGACCTGGAGAAGCTGCTGTCGTCCGTCGAGGGCAAGGTGGACACGCTCGTGGCGAGCGCGACCGCGACGTCGACCTCGAAGAAGAAGTAGCGCAAGCGGGCCCTCCCCCATGCCCAGGCCCATGCGGCGCATCGCGTTCATCAACGAGAAGGGCGGCACCTGCAAGACGACGCTCGCGGTGAACACCGCCGCGTGGCTCGCGCTGAAGCAGGGCTGCCGCGTGTTGCTGATGGACCTGGACACGCAGGGCCACGCGGGCAAGTCGCTGGGGTTGGACGTGCGCACGCTGCCCCGGAACGTGTTCCACCTGCTCACGGACGCGGACGTGTCGCTTGCGTCCGTGGTGCAGCCGACGGGCGTATCCGGGCTGGACGTGGTGCCCGCGTACAAGGAGATGGCGGAGTTCCCGGTGGTGGTGGCGCAGGACCCCCGGCGCGCGCACCGGCTGGCGGACCGCATGCGGGAGGCGGAAGCGGCGGGCTACGACGTCGTCCTGTTCGACGCGCCGCCGTCCATGGGGCTCACCACGCGCAACATCCTGGTGGCGGCCACGGAGGTGGTGGTGCCGGTGGCGCTGACGTACCTGGCGCTGGACGGGTGCGCGGAGCTGGCGGAGACGGTGCGCCAGGTGGGCGAGTCCGAGGGACGCGCGGACCTGCGCGTCACCAAGGTGGTGCCCACGCTGTACCGCAAGACGGCGCTGGCGACGGCCATCCTGGAGCGCCTGCGGGCGTACTTCCCGGACGCGCTCGCGGCCACGCCGCTGGGCTACAGCGTCAAGGTGGACGAGGCCCAGAGCCACGGGAAGACGGTCTGGGAGTACGCGCCCCGCAGCCCGGGCGCGCGGATGCTCGCGGCCATCGCGGCGGAGATCCACGGCGGGCCCGCTCCGACGAAGCGGAAGCGGGCCCTGCCGAAGGTGGCCTGAAGCGACGCCCGGCGCGAAGGATGCGCGGGCGTCGCGGCCTCACCGGTGCTTCAGGAAGCGCTGGTGTCCTTCTTGTCGCCCTTCTCCACGGCGTCGAGCTTCTTCTCCAGCTCTTCCAGCCGCTGGGTGAGCGCCTGCATGTCGCGGCCCAGGGCGGGGAGGTTGCCGGTGAGGTTCTCCACGACGTGCTTCACGCGCTCGTCCATGCGGCGCTGGAAGTCCTCGAAGGCGCGCTGGCTGGCCTTGAGCAGCTCCGCCGGGTTGAGACCCGCGGTACCGGCCTCGGGCGTGGCCGCCGTGGTGGCGGGGGCCTCCGGAGCGGTCTCCGGGGAGCCGTCCTCGCGGCGCAGCAGCTTGTCCAGCCGCTGCTCGGCTTCCTCGCGGATGGAGGCCACGCGCGGCGTGACCTCCTTCTGGATGAACCCGGAGATGGACTCGCCAGGGTGGCGGATGATCTCCCGCAGCACCGACAGCGGCATCTGGTTCTTCTTCTTCTCCTCCTCGAAGATGATCTGCGCCAGGGTGACCGAGGTCAGGTCTTCCTTCGTGCGGTTATCGACAATCCGCACCTCGGTTCCCTCCTTGATCATCGCGGCGATTTCATCAAGGGTGACGTACCGGCTCTCCACGGTGTCGTAGAGTTTCCGGTTCGTGTAGCGCTTGATGATCTTCGGCTCCTTGCTGCTGGGAGCGCCTGCTTGCTCGGCCTCGCTCATGTCTGTCGTCTCCGACCCCGGCTGCGCCTTGGCATTTACTGGTTTACTACTTGAGTTCCAAAGGGGCGAACCTCGTATCAAAGGGGTCGGAAGCGAGCAAGTTGCGCGGGCCCGACTCGCCGTGTCCGCCCGCTGGGCCTATGCTCCGACTCCCCCCGGCCCGACCTCATGATCGTCCAGTGCGAACAGTGCCAGACGCGGTTCAAGATCCCCGACGAGAAGGTGACGGAAAAAGGGGTCAAGGTCCGCTGCACCAAATGTCAGAACACCTTCCGGGTCGCGCGTGAACCCACGCCCGCCCCGGCCGTTCTCCCGCCTGCCCCTGCTCCGGCCGGGCAGGTGGACCCGTTCCAGGCGTTCGGTGATGCCCCCGAGCCCGTAGGGGAGGTGACCCGTCCGGGCCCGGCCTACTACGCGCCCGGTGGCCCCGGTGCGCCCGGGGCGAAGCCGTCTCCGGCGAGGTCCTGGGGCGATGTGGATGTGGACATCGACGTGGATGACGCGCAGGCGGCTCCCGTCCGGCCCCCTGTCACGCCGCCCGCGGGCCGTGGGCCACTGACGCCGTTCGACGCGCCTGTGCCTCCCCCCGGGGTCGCCTCGCGACGTCCGACGGCGCCCGTGCCCCCTCCGGTGGACCTGAGCGGGTTGGACGCGGCCGACCCGTTCGCGGACTTCATGTCCGATGTGGGACCTTCGGCCGCGCCGGCCGTCCCCGTGCCTCCGCCGGCGGCTCCCCGGCCCGTGGCTCCGCCTCCGAAGGCCGTGGCCTCTCCGCCCAGGGCCTCCGTCACCGGGCTCAGGGCGGTGCCTCCCGGGGCCTTCGCGCCGCCCGCGGCCAAGGCGGCTCCTCCTGGAGCGTTCGCGGCGGGGCCTCCGGGCGCGCTTCGTCCCGGCGCTCCAGTTCCGCCTCCCGGCCCCGGTGCCTTCGCGGCCGGAGCTTCTTCCGCGCCTCCGGGGCTTGGTGCCTTCGCGGCGGGCCCTGCCTCTCCGCCTTCGGGGCCCGGTGCCTTCGCGGCGGGTCCTGCCTCTCCGCCTTCGGGGCCCGGTGCCTTCGCGGCGGGCCCTGCCTCTCCGCCCTCGGGGCCTGGGGCCTTCGCGGCAGGCCGTCCCGCGGCGCCCCCCTCTGCTCCTGGCGCGTTCGCGGCCGGACCTCCCGCGCCGCCCCGCGCCGCGCCTCCTCCGGCCGCGCGCCGTCCCTCGCCCGGTGCCATCGCGCCCGCGGTGCCCGGCGCCATCTCCGACACGCTCTTCGACTTCCCCCAGGACGCGCCTGCCGCCCCGGGGCCTGCTTCCCCACGCAACGCCGCCGTTCGGATGGAGCCCCCGCCGGGGCCCGCCGCGCCGTCGCCGTCCTTCGAGACCGACGACCCGTTCGCGTCCATCGACATGGCCGCGCCGTCCGCGGACCTGTCCGCCCCCACCCCCGAGGAGGCGCCGCCGTCCGCGCCGGGCTCGGATTCGCTGGGGGACCTGTTCGACCTCTCCGGCGGAGGCGCTTCGGGCGAGGAGGGGATGGTCCCCACGGATACCGGCCGCGCCGCGCTCCTGGGAGACGTGCCCGCCGAGGCGGACCCGGACGCGGACGCAGGGGGCATCTCGCTGCTGAAGGACGTGCCGGCATTCGACGACGCCGACCCCTTCAAGATCACCACGCCCCGCCGCGAGGTGGTGGACCTGGCCTCCATGCGCGGAGGGCCCGCCGTCACGGTGACGAAGCCCTCGGCCCGGCCGGAGGACGTGGGCATGCCCCAGCGCCGGCTGCCCGGCCGCGCGCGGAAGCTCACGGGGTTCGTCGTCAACCTCGCCGTCGCCACCGTGCTGGTGGTGGCCCTGGGCGCGCTGGGCACTGTGTACCTGCGCGAAGGGAAGGTCGACGCGTCCACCCTGTCCCCGGACCGGCTGCGCGCGCTGGTGATGCCGCCGCCCCAACCCTTCATCGCGAGCGACGTGTCCAACGGCCTGTACGCGACGCGCGACGGGCAGATGCTCTTCGTCGTGCGCGGGGAGGCGGTGAATCGCACCGGCACCGCCGCGTCCGTGCGCGTGCGCGCGGCCCTCTTCGAAGGCGACCAGCGGGTGCGCTCCTCCGAGGGGCTCGCGGGCGCGGTGGCCACGCCGGAGGACCTCTACGCCGTCACGAACCGCGAGGCCGCCACCGCGCTGCGCCAGCGCCTGGACGCCGCCGCCCTCCCGGTGCCTCCGGGCGGCAAGGTGCCCTTCCTCGTGGTGTTCCAGGAGTTTCCCGCGGACCTCGCCGGCTTCCGACTGGAGGTGACGCTGGAGCCCGCGCCCTCCGCGCCCACGGCGGACCGCACGGGAGGGTGAGCCGCCATGCCCACGCTGGATGAGGCCCGCGCGCTCGCGCGCAACCTTCACGCCCTGGGCGGAGGCGCCACGGTGCGCCGCAAGGCCGCCGCGCGCGAATTGGCCCGGCGCGAGCCGTTCGACACGAACGAGCTCATCGGCCACCTGCTGTCCCTGTCGAGGGCAGGGGAGGGCCCCGCTACCTGCGTGCTGTCGGACTTCATGGCGGCGCTGGACCAGGAGGCCGAGCACATCCCCCACGTGGACGCGCTCCGGCGCATGGCCCACGTGCAGTCGCTGGAGGCGGTGGCGGACCTCTTCGCCCAGGGGCCCGCGCGCAAGGAGCTGGACGCGGACGCCGCGGCCCGCGCGGACGCGCTCGCGGCCAACCAGTCCCTGGGCCACCTGAAGCAGCAGGCCCGCCTCACGCGCGACCCGGACGTGCTGTCGCGCCTGGCCACCGTCAGCAACCCGGCCGTGCTGCGCAACGTGCTGCTCAACCCCCGCCTCACCGAGCCGCTGGTGGTGCGCATCGCCGCGCGCCGGCCTGCCCGTCCGGAGCCGCTCGTCGAAATCTGGAAGACGCCGCGCTGGTCCGTGCGCCACGCGGTGCGCCGAGCGCTCGTCTTCAACCCGTACCTGCCGCCGGAGGTGGGCGCCAAGATCGTCCCGCTGCTCAACGCGTCGGACCTGCGGGAGCTGGTGGCGGACACAGGACTGCTCCCCGCGCTGAGGCAGCAGGCCGCGCGCCTGCTCCTGGCGCCCGCGCCCGGCAGTCCGCCCGGTCCGCTCGTCCTCCCGGGAGGGGAGGAGGTCTAGGAGCGGCGGTCCTTCGGAGGCTCGGTGAAGTCCGCGTCCGTGCTGCCCCGGCGGGACTGCGGCAGGGTCTTCACGTCGACCAGGTCCTGGCCGCGCGACGCCTTGCGGAACGAGTAGACAAACTTGCCCACCGCGTTGCCAAGCTGCCCCATCCGCGCGGCCGAGAAGACCACGAGCAGGATGAAGCCGAGGACGATGTATTCTCCGAGGCCCAGCATGCGCCGGACACTGCAATAAACCCTCCCGGGAGGCAAGCCGGGCTGCGTCCACCCCTGGACGCCCGCCCGTCCGCGACGCTGCCCCGGGGCCCGCTTCCGTCGCAGACTGCGCCCCCCATGCTCCTGCTCGCTCACCGTGGTGCCAGCGCCGATGCCCCCGAAAACACCCTGGAGGCCTTCACGGAGGCCGTGCGCCAGGGCGCCGACGGCGTGGAGCTGGACGCCATGGCGTGCGGCTCCGGCGAGGTGGTGGTGTGCCACGACGAGCGCATGGAGCGCCTGGCGGGACAGCCCTGGGAGGTGCGCACCACGCCGTGGTGGAAGCTCTCCCGCGCGGACGTGGGCACGTCCCTGGGGTTCGCCCCCGCGCGCATCCCGCTGCTGGAGGACGTGCTGGACGCGCTGCCCGCGCACTTCCTGGTCAACATCGAGCTCAAGTGCGACCGCGTGGACGACGGGGGGCTCGTCGCGAGCGTGGCCCGCATGGTGCGCGAGCGGGACCTCGCCGGGCGGGTGGTGCTGTCCAGCTTCAACCCGCTGTGCCTCTTCCGGCTGGCGGCGCTGGCCCCCACGCTGCGCCGGGGCTTCCTCATCGACCCGGACAAGGCCTGGGCGCCGCAGGCGTACGTGGTGAGCCCGCTGGTGTCCTCGCACTCGGTGCACCCCTTCCACGAGGCGTGCACACCGGAGCGGGTGGCCGCGTGGCAGGAAGCGGGGCTGCGCGTGGCGGCGTGGACGGTGGATGACCCCCGGCGCGCCCGGGCCCTGCGCGAGCTGGGGGTGTCCTACCTCATCACCAACCGTCCGGGACGCGTGCGCGAGGCCCTGGCCTAGAAGTCCAGGCCCAGCGTGGTGTTGAAGGCGACGACGGAGGGCAGGTCGCGGCTCTCCGCGCCCGTCACGTCGAAGCTGCCCAGGTTGGTGATGGAGACCTCGGCGCCCAGCTGTAGCGCGCCGCCGATGAAGCGCCCGCCCAGGTAGAAGCGCGGGGTGAGGTTGTCGCCCGCGGACACCCGGGAGTACGGGCCCGTGTTGATCAGCGCGTCCCGCGACTGGTTGCCCGCCGCGTCTTCCGGCGTGCGGCCGGGGTCGAAGTCCAGCGTGCGCGACGTGGCGCTGACGAAGTTGAGGTCCAGGCCGCCGTAGGGCGTGAGCGTCACCATGCCGCCCAGGGGGAACTGCTTGCCCACGCCGATGTCCAGGCCCGTGGTGGTGAGGTCCAGGTCGTGCGCGCCGAACAGCTTCGTCACGTGCAGGCGCAGGCCCACGTCCGGCAGGTACGTGAAGCCCTCGTTGACGGCCCACTTCAGCTCGCCCGTGGCCGTCACCATGCTGCTCTTCTCCACCCAGCCCACGCGCCCGCCCAGCTCCAGCGAGAAGGGCAGGCCCTTGCGCACGTGGAGGGAGGGCACCAGCACGGAGCCCGGCTGGGCCTTCTCCGTGGGCAGCGCCACGCTCTCCGGCAGCGACACCACGGACAGCTCCGCGTTGAACGCGTAGCCCGAGTGGCCCGTCGTGCGGGGGGGCATCAGGTTCGCGGACGTCATCACCGCGCCGAACGTGCGCGCGAAGGCGCGGAAGTCCGCGCTCGCCTGCGCGAACTGCTCCGAGCTGATGACCGCGCTGTCGCCGCGACGGTCGACGCCGAACCGGGCAATCGACAGGTCGTTGTCATCCGCGTGGGCAGCGGCCCCGCACAGCGCCGTCGCGAGGACCAGCCACCGACTGAACGTCCGCATTGGGGATTCACGCCTCCGGGACGCATGCCGGTCAAGCGGGCGCCCACCTGCGCGGACCCTAAATCGGCCTTCGGTGAAGCGTCAACAAAACGGGCGGCCCTCCTCCAAGAAGGCTCCCTTCCGGCGTGGAAGGGAGTCCCTGGAAGCAGGCCGCCCGTGGTTCAGGCGTCACATCTCAGGCGCCTGGGGTCTACCTACTGCTGGCGCGGCTTCACCGGCGTGGTGGCCGCGGCGGCGGGCGTCGTCACCTTCTGGGCCACCTCCGCCGGGCGGCGGCGGATGACCAGGGTGCGGCGGCTGGCGAACTCGGTGCTCTCGCGCGCCACCACCAGCACGTTGTTGTTGCCTTCCTTCAGGTTGAAGTCCGCGGTGAACTTCAGAGTGTTGGGCTCGCCGCCCTTGGGGTCCACGGCCTTGAAGTAGACCTTCTGGTCGTTGACCAGCACGTAGACGTCCAGCAGGCCGTTGGGGTCCTTCACCGCGCCGGAGAGGGTGAACTTGTCGCCGTTCACCACCATGCCGCCGTGCGACGGATCCACGTCCAGCTTGATGTCCGGCGGCTGGTGCGTGGTGTTCCACGCCACCGTCTTGGGCGCCACGGCCTTGCCGGACTTCACCTCACGCGCGTCCTGCGTGCGCACGAAGGCGAAGCGGTCCTTCTCCAGCGCGACCTTGTAGAAGCCCTTGGTGGTGCCCTCCAGGGTGAGCGTCGCGCCCTGGGGCAGCTTCGCCACCGGGCGGGCGTCGGCGACGGGCGAGCCGTACAGCTCCGCCTTGTCCGACAGCTTCACCAGGCCCTTCTTCGCCTCCACCGTCGCGACGGGGCCGTCCTTCACGGGCAGCTGGAGCTTCTCCAGGACGAACTCCTCCAGGGGCTCGTCGAGGATGGCCAGCTTCAGCGGGAAGGTGTCGCCCTTGAAGCCCTTCTTGAGCGCCACCTGGAAGCGCGCCGTCTTCGTCTCGCCGGGCTTGATCTCCCCCAGCTTGAAGCGGCCCTTCTCGATGAAGACGTTCGCGTCGCCGCCGTTCTTGATCTGCGCGAACGAGTCCAGCGCCGCGCCCACGCCCGTGTTGGTGACGTCCATCACCACGCTGACGCTCTCACCGCGCTGCACGACGCCGTCGCCGTTGCACTCGGCGCAGTCATCCACCACCTGCCAGTTGAAGGCGAAGGTGGGGCGGGGCAGCTCCACGAACGACAGCTCCGACACGAGCGTCTCACGCAGGGCGCCGTTGTCGTCGAACAGCTTCACCTTCACGTCGTCGCGGCGGCTGGTGAGGTCCTTGGGCAGGCGCACCTGCACCTTCCAGGACTTCTTCTCCCCCGGCCCGATGGCGCCGAAGAGGAACTCGCGGCGGTCGAGGAACGCGTTGTCGCTCTCCGTCCACCCGCGCACGCGCTTGAGGGGCTCCGTGCCCTTGTTCTCCACGTGGATGACCATGTCCAGCGCTTCACCGGCGGCGATCTTCGCGTCGTTGCCCGGCGCGAAGCTGGCGTCCAGCTGCACGTTCTTCGGCGTCGGGCCCGGGCTCCAGTCCACCCCCAGCGCCGCGATGGCGTTGTTGATGCGCTGCTCCTCTTCGCTGCGCTTCTGCTCCACGAAGGCCTTGCCCTGCTTGAGCTGCTCGGTGCGCTTCACCGCCGGCACGCGCAGCACGAAGTCGCGGGCGAACTGCACCTCGAAGTCCTCCTTGATCTCCTCCTGGGACTCCGCGTCCAGCTGGTCGTCCAGGTCCTCGCCCTGGCCGGCCACGTCTACGTCGAGCAGCGGATCATTCTCCCCGTGCTCCTTCTTGTCCTTGCCGGTGCCCTTGGCCGCGACCTTCTCCTTGGGCTCTTCCTTCTTGGCGGCGGCCTGGGCGGCCTTCTCGTCCACCTTCAGGTACTTGAGGCTGGTGCCCGGCTTCTCGCGGTCCAGCACCTCCTCGCGCTTCTTGGCGACGGTGGTGGAGTCCGGGTTGCCGAAGTGCTGATCCAGGTCCGCCTCGCCCATGGACTTGCGGGGCGCGAACACGTCCACCCGCTCCGCGGTGACGCGCGTGGGCACGAGCTGGATGTCCGGCACGATGCCGACCTCCTGGATGGAGACGTCACCGGGCGTGAGGTACTTGGCGATGGTCAGCTTGAGCGCGCTGTCGTCCGGGAAGTCGTAGAGCACCTGCACGCTGCCCTTGCCGAACGTCTGGCGCCCGATGATGACCGCGCGGTCCAGGTTCTTGAGCGCGCCCGCGACGATCTCCGACGCGGAGGCGCTGCCGGCGTTCACCAGCACCGCGATGGGGTAGGACTCCTCGCCCTCGGTGGGACGCGCGCGCTTCTCCTCGCGCAGCTTGTCGGACAGGCCCACCGTCGCGACGAGGGTGCCCTTGGACAGGAACGTGTCCGACACCTGGATGGCCTGCTCCAGGAGGCCGCCCGGGTTTCCGCGCAGGTCCAGCACCAGGCCCTTGAAGCCGCCCTTGGCGTCCGCCTGCTTGCGCATCTCCGTCAGCGCGGACTCCAGGTCGCGGGTGGTGTTGCCCTGGAAGTTCTTGAGGCGCACGTAGCCCACGCCGCCCGCGAGCAGCTTGTGCTGCACGCTCTCGATCGAGATCATCGCGCGCGCGACCGTCATCGGGCGGGGCTTGTCCCAGCCGTCGCGCTCCACGGTGATGGTGATGCGGCTGTCCACCGGGCCGCGCAGCTTGGACACGGCCTCGTTGAGGTCCATGTTGACGGTGGACTCCTCGCCAATCTTCTTGATGCGGTCGTCCTTCTGGATGCCGGCGCGCGCCGCGGGCGTCTTGGGCAGCACCTTCACCACGGTGAGGTTGCCCTCCTTCATCTGGATGACGAAGCCCAGGCCGCCGAACTCACCCTTGGTGGACAGCTTCATCTCCCGGTACAGCTCCGGGCGCAGCAGCACCGAGTGCGGATCCAACGTGGAGAGCATGCCGTTGACGGCCGCGTACTCGATGTCGCGCGTCTCCTCGATGGGACGCATGTTCTTCGACAGGAAGTCGAAGACGTCCTTGAGCGCGAAGGACATCTTCCACAGGGAGTCGACGTGGGAGATGTCGAACTCCTTCTGCTTGCCGTTCACGTTGACGTTGAGGCGCCCCGTCTCCGGGTTGCCGTCCACGAGCACGTCCGGGACGCTCTTCTCCACGTACTCCAGGGAGGCGATCATCATCTCCTTGGGCTTCACCCGCTTGGGGTCGACGTAGTTCTCCTTCACGTAGAGGATGACCTTCGTCAGCACGCGCAGGCTGTTGAGGTCATGCGGGGCCTTCTCGCTCTTGCTGGCGGACGGCAGGGCGCCGTCCCAGGTGTCCTGCCCCGCCTCCGCCGCTCCCAGGGTGAGCGGGAGGGGAGCGCGGTCACTGCCGGCGAAGGCCCAGGCTCCCAACAGAACGGCGACGGCGGTGATGCGGCGGAAGATACGCGGCATGCGGTTCATCCAAGCTGGGGCACGAGGGGTGCCCCGGGGTGAAGCGTGAAAAGCCCTGTGAATCCGAACGGTTCGACGCGAGCCAGGGTCCTGGTAGCGGCCGGGCAAGCCTAATCACGGCTTCCAGGTGCTTCAAGGCGTGGCCTTGTCACTAGCGTCCGAGAACGTCTGCCGCAGGCAATGCGTTCCCGGTGCCCCCTGGGGGTACGGACACCCGGCCGCCCCGTTTATTTCGTGCGGCCCGGCGTCCCCAGCGTTCCCTGGCTGGCGATCGCATCCGGAGGCGGGGGCAGGTTCCCCGCGGCGCGCAGGCCCCGGTACAGCAGGGTGCCCCCGATGATGGCCACCGGGAGGAAGAAGGTGTTGAGGATGGGCACCCAGAGCAGCACGTAGACGCCCGCGCCGAAGCCCAGGCAGAGGGCCCGGCGCTCGCGCAACATGCGGCGCACCTCCGCGAAGGGGTAGAGGTGGCGTGTCATGGGGGCGGCCAGGTGTTCAGCGGCCATCCACAGCATGGTCCACAGGCTGGCCAGCACCGTGAACAGGACACTGCCGATGCCGGGCACCGCGTTGAGGGGCAGGAGCACCGCCAGCCCCAAGAGCAGCAGGGCCAGCCGGGCGAGCGTGTGCAACAGCCCTGTCGTCAGCCCGCGCAGGAACGAGGCGGACGACAGGGCGGTGTTGGGGCCGTCACACTCGGACTCGGTGGCCTCCGACAGGGGGTCCTGCAGCGGGGTCACCAGCAGGGGCGGCACCACGTTGGCGCCCACCACCCAGGCGACCAGGGCAGCCAGGACGAGCGCGGTGTACCAGCCGGCGCGGCCGTACCAGGACACGGGCCGGGGCCAGAGGGATTCCAGCAGGCCGGGGGCGTAGCGGTAGAGGAGGATGCCCAGCCCCACCAGGGCGACGGCGGTGAGGACCGCGCACAGGCTGGAGAGCAGGAGGAGCCGGCGGGAGCGGAAGAGCAGCCGGAAGGCGCGGCCGAGCATCCCCATGCCCTGGAAGAAATCCGACAGACGGGGCTGGGGGGATAGGACGGGGA
>NZ_RAWB01000156.1 GCF_003612055.1 Corallococcus llansteffanensis | reverse complement strand
GGGGAGGTGTGGGGGGGGAGTAGCTCATTACCCGCCGGATGACCTCCAGTTTCACGAGATTCTGCCGTTGCATCTCACCGGCAAGAAACGGGTTCTCGCCCGCGAGGTGGGCGAAGGTGATGTCACAGCGGCAATACGCCTGGATGAGCTCCAACCTGCTCCGGATACAGGTTGTCTCGTCATTCAGCTTGAGGGTGTTGCAAGTGAAGTCCACCTGCGTCTTGAGCGTGGCGTCCGCGTTACACAGCGGGCCAGGAACGACCTCGAGAGATGGGAATCGGATCGCGAAAGAACCTGCTGCAAGGGTGAACGGGTCAAGGATCGTCTTGGTGCCCTTGCGCGAGTTCAGCCGCGAGCACACCAGTCGATAGTTGCTCCAGTCATAGGCCAGCTGTGGATGCATCTTCTTGGGCTTGAAGTGCTCAACGTTGCGGTCCCCTGTCGTGCACTCGATCCGCTGGCAGCTGTACGCGCAGATCCTTCCATATGCCTGGTAGAGATCATCGAGCACCCGGGTCCAGTAGGCGCGGTTCTTCCACTCCTTGTCCGTTGGAGTGGGGGTCGTGGCCAGGAAATCCATCCCGGGTTGGGTGACCCGGGTATCGAAGTTCGCCGGAGGGGGGTGCGGGCTGACGGGGATCATTCGTTCACCCCGTGCTGCACAGCGAAGAAGCGCCATCTGGGCCAATAGACATCGTCTGAAGCCAGCACCCGCCGCAGTTCCTCATGAGCCTCACGAACGGTCTCGGCTGTTGGCGCGGGCTCACCCCGCTGAAGGGAATTGGCATGGCTGATGGCACGCTCCGCCTCACGAGACCGGGTTGAACTCAGCCCGAAGACGTCCGAAGTCAGCCACCTATCCACAGAGCCGTGCTTGTTGAACTCCATCCTCTCGAGGACAACGTGGCTCGGGTCCTCCTCATCGAGCTTGAGGTGATAAAGGCTGTCCTGCTGCTCATCAAAGAGTGGTTCTGCGGAAGCCATGACCAGCGGGGAGTGCGTCGCGAGGTGGATCTGCGGCGATACGCCGGAGGCCAACTTCGACACCGCGCTCATCAGGGCAGGGACGATGACGCGCTGCCACCGGGGGTGGAGGTGCGCTTCAATCTCGTCGACGATCAGAACCATCTGAGGCTCTGGTTTGCGCCGGGCGAGTTCGCTGTTCCTTTCATACTCACTCCACGACCAGACCATGATGTAGGAGAGCGCGAGCATGCGTTTGATACCGGCCGATGCATGGATGACAGGGACCTCCCCGTACGGCATGAGCAGCGTCGGGAACTCGCGTGAATCGAAAGGAAGCTGGCGCGGCTTCCCCGGGCGAAGGGGCTGATCTTCCGACGGGGAGAGCGCCTCGATACAGGCCATGAAGGCCCCGAATGCCCGCTGGTGGATGGGGCCACCCCTTTCCCATGCGAGCCAGTCATGGATCAGCCCATTGCAGAGCCAGCCCATTTGGCGCTGATAGGGATCGTTTCGGCGGAGTCCATCCCAGACCTCGTTGCCATGGAAGAAGAGCATGCCTGGGCGCCCCTCTTCTCCCGGAGGCCCTCCTCCGGTGGTCTCCTCCTTCTGCTGCCGGACCGGATCCCAAACAGCGAATGAACCATCAAAGCGCGCATAGATGACAACCCCAGGCAGGGCCTTACGCTTGGAACTGGGATTCCAGGTCCCTTTCTCCCAGGCATACTCGTAGTCAAGGTGGATGGGTGCACGGCCACTCGCGACGATGGTGCACTGAATATGGGGGTCGTCCCGCTCTGCTTCGGCCCTGGGCAACATGGGCTGGCCCTCCGGCCAGGTCCCGGTCAACGCCCACCAGATACACTCCAGAAGGAACGTCTTGCCCAGGCTGTTGTCGCCCGTGATGAGGTTGAGCCGCTCCTCCGCCTCGTACTCGAAGTGCTTGGCGAGCCCGACCTGGTCGATCTCCAGCGACTGCAGGGTCGCTCCTTCGGCGGGTGTCGAATTGGGTGGATCCCCGATGAGCATGAGTAATTCCTGCTCGGTGATAGGATCTCCGCGGAGCCACCCATCGGTTTCGGCCGGGAGTTCCAAATCGAACAGCGCGGCTATTTCCGGTTGGCGGATATTGTATTCATTGAAGAGGTGGTCCCGAACGTCGTTAGCGGTACTGCCTATCGGCCACTCCTTCTCCCGGAATAGCCAGACGGCCAGGTCGAAGGCTGGAACGGGCTGCTCCTTATCGAGCTTCTCCCGCAGTCGCTCGATGTAATCTTCCTGCCAGCCCCATTCCGACGAATTCCGTGGATGAATGAAGGCTTTTCCGAACGTATCGGTGGTGATCCGTTGGAGCGTCGTGCTGGCGTACCGGGGCTTGACCCAATGCTGCTCGCCTTTGGAGGTCTTGAACGGATTGTAGAAGCCTTCGTACCTCTGTGCCGGCTGGTAGTGCTTGAGCAGGATGCTGTCAGCGATCTGGCTGAAGATCGCCTGCGATGTTCTGCCCACGGGCAGGTCAATGCTCTTGAACGCCAGAAAGGACGTCCCGAAGAAGGTGTGCACCTTGCTCAATCGCTGAAGCGACCGCTTGACCTGTTCAATGGAGATGAAGGTGGACATGAGTCACCCCGCAATTCCAGGCGCTAGAGGGCATGGAGACTGTTCGCCATGTGCTCACAGAAGCGTCGGCTCAGGTCAATTCCCGTGACGGGCCTGCCCGACTGCACCGAGACTCGCAGCACCGTTCCACTGCCAGCGAAGGGGTCCAACACATGGCCTCCCTTGGCGCATCCGACGTCCAGACATTTCTGGACAAGCTTCTCGGGGAATGCCGCCGAATGAATGCCCTTGGAGCCCGTGGGGCGTTCCGAAATTGTCCAGATGTCCTCTTCGCCGCCCAGTGATTCTCGCGCGAAGTAATAGCGCGGGGACTTGCTGAACATGAAAAGCATCTCATAAGTCCGCCACGGCCGGTCCTTGGCGGTTGGCTCTGGCAGGCTTCCCGTTCTCCTCCAGATGATGGGGGAGCGAAGAATCCAGCCACGAGAGACCATCTCGAGCGCCACGCGCCATGGGATGCCGATGGCGGTCTTCCTGGGGACGCCGAGACCGCTGGCATCCACGGCCCGCAGGCCGAAGCGCCTCGCTCCGTTCTTCCGATCGGCACCTTTCGGCTCTCCCTTGGCGGAGTAGTAGGTGTCTCCCAGGTTGAGGAAGAGCAGACCATCCTGTCGGAGGACCCTGCGGACCTGATCCAGCACAGTGGCGATGGTGTCCACATAACCCTGGATCGTCGGCTCCATCCCGAGTTGGCCGGCCACTGCGTAGTCACGCTGCCAGTAGTAGGGGGGAGACGTCACCGCGCAGGCGAAATGGTTTTCGGGCAGGGTGGACAATGTCTCCAGGGCGTCTCCCTGACGCACTTCCCACGGAACGTCCCGCTGGGTCCGCCCCGTGAACGTACGCTGCCCGGCTGATGCCGAAGGCTCGATGGTGGCGTCGGGCTCCTGCTCGCCACCCTTGCCCGCTTTCCAATTGGCCGCTGCAGTGGGAGGCATGAACTCGAGCTGTAGGTCTTTCGGTTGCGAAATTGCACTGGACACGCCGCGCCGAACCTTGTGCCCGGGCTTGCAGTCGATGGGAAGGGGTCGGAGATTCCGCACCGAGGAACTCATTTCGAGGAGACACCAGACCCAGGATGTGGGTCACGGATGTAGGAGGGCCAGTAATGTAGCGCGGAGTGGAGAAGAGCGGCAGTTCTTCGCACGCCATGCCCACTTGGATGGCCGCCCGGGACGCACCGTGGGTGCTTCTGTGGGCTCGTCCCTCATTCACCCAGAGCATAGGAAAAGCTGGCTGCCCCAAACGGCCCAGGCCATGGCGTACCTGATGGGGTGCGGAACCTCGCGCGAAGCACAAGGCAGCGCGCGGGCCCTGCATCGGCTGCCCTACAGTCGCAGCGGCTTCGAGGACGTGTCGCATGCGGTGGGCATGCTGTACGACACGGAGCGTGCGCATGTGGAGTCCACCCTGGTGGAGGCCGTGGAGGTCCATGCGGAGGCGCACTCGGTCAGCCTCAGCTTGGACAGGGTGTCGCTGCCCATGGCGGAGGCGAAGCCGCGTCCCGTCGGCCGGCCGCGGCGTGACGCGCCCCTGCGTCCGGTGGGCGACGCACGGCCTGTTCACGAGGCGCCTTCGAGACATGGCCCGGGATTGAACTCGATCCAGGGACGTTCGCGTCCTGCTCCAACTGAACACCCTCTACCGCGCGGAGTTCGGCGCCGCGCTCCAGGCCGCCCTGGCGGCGCTCCCCGAACGTCAGCGCGCTGGGACTGAAAGGGATTGATGCCTTCGTCATGAGCGCCACGGGGGACGCGTATGCCTACAGCTACGGCCAGGAGCTCAACCGGCTGTACACCCTGAGCCCAGCCACCCCCGGGTGATACACTGCGCGGCATGAAGGACGCTTCCCGTCGCCCCCTGGGGTCCCTGCGCCACCGCCTCGCCGCCCTCTTCCTCGTGGGACTCACCGCGTGCGGCGGCTGCCGGATGACCGACGCCGAGCGCGCCGCGAAGGAGCGGGCGGAGATTGAACAGCGCATGCGCGACTCCGTCACGCTCGTGCCCTACCGCGCCTTCAAGCTCACCCTGCGCGCGAACGGCGAACCCGGGGCGCCGGAGGAGGTCGCCCAGCTCTGGACGGCGCTGGCCCAGACGCGCGCCCTGCCCGACGCCCCCATCACCGACGAGGCGACGCGCGCCGCGGCCCGCTCGTACCTGGACCTGGGCGTGGCCTTCTACAAGGCGCGCAAGACGCTCCAGACGCGCGACGAGGACGAGTTCCCGCTCTTGTGGTCCAAGTGGGCGCCCGGCACGCCCATGCCCCTGCCGGCCTACGACGAGGCCCAGGAGCACGCGCTGCTCGCCACCGTCTGGCTCGTGCTCGACAAGGCCGCGAAGGCCGGCCGCATCTCCTCCACGGAGCTCGCCTTCTACGAGCTGTCGCGCGCCACGCCGGGCCCCACGTGGCCCCCGGTCCTGCGCGCGGCGGTGCAGGCCAACCGGGGCCTTGCCTTCTGTCAGGCCGGCTACCACTACGCGGCCGAGGAGGAGCTCAACGCCTTCCTCGCCGAGACCGAACGCATGCCCCCCGAGGACTTCCCTGCCTTCGAGGCCAGCACCCCCGCGCAGTCTCGCGAGACGGTGCTCGCCGCCGGGTACTTCCTGCGCGCGTGGAACCGCATGGCCCTGAAGCGTGACCGCCCCGCGGAAGACGACATCGAGCGGGGCCTGCGCTCGCTCCAGACCCTGGGCGTGGAGAACGAGCTGACGTGGTGGGGCTGGGCCTTCATCCACTCGCGGCGCGGGCGCTACGAGGAGGCCGCGGCGTCGCTGGACCGGCTCGCGGCCAGCCCCTTCCTGGAGGAGACGGAGCGGCGCGAGGTGCACGACAGCGCGGAGGCCCTGCGCCACCACGGTGACAGCCTGCCGCTGTTCCAGCAGACGCGCGCGGCCCTGCTGCTGGGACGGGCGCTGCTCGCGCGCGCGGGCGGCCTGGAGCACGTGCTCACCGTGGCGCTCGGGCCCGAGCGCGCGAAGCAGCTCTACGCCCCACTCATCTGGATGGACCGCGTGCGCCAGGGCACCGCCGCGCTCACCCCGGAGCAGCTGGCCCAGGGCGCCGGCGAGACGCTCGACCTCGCCCGCGAGGCGGGCAGCAAGGGCTGGGACGCCCTCAAGCAACGCCTGGGCAATGGCACGCAGGAGACGACGACGCAGACCGGCCCTCCGTGACGCGCGTCGAAAGGGACTGACTGGAATACAGTCCCTCCCATGCGCCTTCCCTCTCAATCACTCGCATGGGTCGTGGTCCTGCTGTGGGGCCTGTTCGCGGCACTTCCCGCCGCCGCGCAGGCTCCGCTGCGTGGAAGGCTTGACGCCTTCGTGCGCGCGGAGCTGGCCCGCCAGAAGGTGCCCGGCGTCGCCGTGGGCGTGGTGAGCCATGGGAAGGTCGTGCTCGCGAAGGGCTACGGCTTCGCCAACCTGGAGCACCAGGTCCCCGTCACCCCCGACACGCTCTTCCAGTCCGGCTCCGTGGGAAAGCAGTTCACCACGATGGCGGTGATGCTCCAGGTGGAGGCCGGCAAGCTGTCCCTGGCCGACAAGGTGACGAAGTTCTTCCCGGACGCGCCCGCCGCCTGGAGCGACATCACGGTGCGCCACCTGCTCACGCACACCTCCGGCATCGCCGACCTGGAGGGCCTGTTCGACTACCGCAAGGACTACACGGATGCGGAGCTCGCGCGCTTCGCCTACACGTTCCCGCTCGACTTCCCCGTGGGCACGCGCTGGAGCTACAGCAACACCGGCTACGTGCTGCTGGGCATCATCGTCAACCGCGTCACGGGCACCTTCTACGGCGACGTCCTCGCGGAGCGGGTGTTCAAGCCCGCCGGCATGAAGACCGCGCGCGGCATCAGCGAGGCGGATGTCATCCCGCACCGCGCCGCCGGCTACCGTCAGGTCGACGGGGTGGTGAAGAACCAGGAGTGGGTGTCGCCCTCGCTCAACACCACCGCGGACGGCTCGCTCTACTTCTCCCTGAAGGACCTGCTGGCCTGGGACGCCGCCGTGCAGCGGCGCGCCCTCCTCACCCCGGAGAGCTGGCAGGAGATCCTCACGCCCGGGAAGCTCCAGAGCGGCGCCTCCGTCCCCTACGGCTTCGGGTGGCAGATCGACGAGCGTGGGGGCAAGCCGCTCCACCATCACGGGGGACAGTGGCAGGGCTTCACGACGAACTTCTCGCGCTACGTCGGGGACTCGCTCTCCATCATCGTGCTGGCCAACGCGGACTTCGCGCAGCCCGGGCGCTTCGCGGACGGCCTCGCCGCGCTCGTCAACCCCGCCCTCGCCGAGCCGCCTCTCGCACCCATCGAGGACCGCGAGCCCCAGGTGACCGCTCGGCTCAAGGCCCTGCTGGAGCAGGCCCGGAGCGGGACGCTCTCCCCAGCCGACTTCGCGTACTTCAAGCCAAGCTCCTTCCCGGAGCGCGCGAAGCGCTATCAGCAGACCCTGGCGTCCCTGGGCCCCGCGGGGCCGCTGGTGCTGGCCCAGCGGCGCACCGTGGGGGATGACCGCGTCTATACGTACCTGGTGGCGTTCGGCCCCCGGACCGCCCGCTTCACCGTGGCGCTCGCCCCGGACGACCGGGTGACGATGTTGGGCCTGCGACCGCACGGGCCCTGAGCACGCCGCCCGGCCGGGCCCCAGAAGACCGGTCAGGCAGGCAGGCCAGGGGAGCCGTGCCTTGGCCACCTTGTGGATGCGACCCAGCTTTCAAGAAAGCCCTTCCATCCTTCAACAAGGAGCAGCGCGCTCGATGAAAGCCATCTGCTGGCACGGCCACGGTGACGTCCGCTACGAAACGGCCCCGGATCCCAAGATTGAAGACCCTCGGGACGCCATCATCCGCGTCACCCGCACCGCCATCTGTGGCTCGGACCTGCACCTGCTGGACGGCTACATGCCGACCATGAAGAGCGGGGACGTGCTCGGCCATGAGTTCATGGGCGAAGTGGTGGAGACCGGCGCGAGCGTCACGAAGCTCAAGAAGGGGGACCGGGTCATCGTCCCCTTCAACATCGCGTGCGGCGAGTGCTTCTTCTGCAAGAAGACGCTGTTCTCCCTGTGCGACCGCTCCAACCGCAACGCGGAGCTCGCCGCGAAGGTGATGGGCTATTCGCCCTCCGGCCTCTTCGGCTACTCGCACATGCTGGGCGGCTTCCCCGGAGGCCAGGCCGAGTACGTGCGCGTGCCCTACGCGGACGTAGGTCCCCTCAAGATTCCGGAGGGCCTCACCGAGGACCAGGTGCTCTTCCTCACGGACATCTTCCCCACCGGCTACATGGCGGCGGAGAACTGCGAGATGGAGAAGGGCGACACCGTGGCGGTGTGGGGCTGCGGCCCCGTGGGCCAGTTCGCCATCCAGAGCGCGTGGATGTTCGGCGCGGGGCGCGTCATCGCCATCGACCACGTGCCCGAGCGGCTGGAATTGGCGCGCTCCTGGGGCAAGGCGGAGACCATCGACTTCACGAAGCAGGATGTCTACGACACCCTGAATGAGCTGACGAAGGGCCGGGGCCCGGACCGCTGCATCGACTCCGTGGGCGCCGAGGCCCACGGCACCGGCAGCCTGGATGCCGTCATCGACAAGGCGAAGGCGGCGGTGAAGCTCGCGACGGACCGGCCGCACGCGCTGCGCCAGGCCATCCACTGCTGCCGCAAGGGTGGGACCCTCTCCGTCCCGGGCGTCTACATCGGCTTCCTGGACAAGATCCCCTTCGGCTCCTTCGTCAACAAGGGCCTGACGATGAAGACGGGGCAGACGCACACGCACCGCTACACCCGTCCCCTGCTGGAGAAGATCCAGTCGGGCGCCATCGACCCGACGCGGCTCATCACCCACCGCGCGAAGCTGTCGGACGCCCCCGCGCTCTACAAGAAGTTCCGCGACAAGGAAGACGGCTGCATCAAGGTCGTGATGTCGCCGTAGCACGGGCACGCCCCGCGGGCGGGCCCGTGCGCGGGCCCGCTCACTCCTTGCCCGTCAGCCGGTAGTACGCATGGGGACGGCGCCAGCGGATGAGGGCCTGCGCCACCGGGTTCATCCCCCATTTGATGGGGATGGAGTCCACGACGTAGCCCATGTCGTCCTTGAACTGCACCAGCTCCGGCACCTCGCGCGCGTGGAGCCCGTTCACCAGCGTGGTGACGCCCTTGAGCCGGCGGCAGAGCTGCGCGAACGCGTAGTTCATCCCGGTGGAGATGTTGGTCGGCAGCGCCCACGAGGCGTAGTAAGCGTTGATGCCATACGCGACGCCGTCCACCACGTAGCCGTCCGCATAGCCGCCGAGCTTGCCGTCAATCAACCCGGCGAGCACACACCAGTGGTCGCTGATGAAGTACTTCCGCACGTCCTTGAGGTACTCATCCAGCGTGGGCGGCTGCTTGTGTTGCGTCCTCGCCAGGGCCTCCCGCACGACCCCGTAGCCCTGCTCCAGCAGGAGCGCAGGCCCGGTGAGCTGGACGATGCGCACCAGTCGCTGCGCCTTGCGCAGCTTGTTGCGCCGGTTCGAGGTCAGCCGGTCCATGTCGTAGGTGTCCAGGTCCTTCAGTCGCACCACGGGCAACATGCCGTTGGCGGCGCTCGCTGTCTCCGGCGTCAGCGCCGCCCGGTAACCCCAGGCGAGAAGCGTGGGAGGGGTGGCCTCCTCCGGCGTCAGCCGGGCCAGCATGTGAATGGGCTGGAAGAAGCCGGGAGCGCCCAGCTGCGTCCAGTAGCGCCCCCGGTGGGAGATGACGCGAGCGCCCTCTTCGCGCTGACGCTCGGCGAATTCACGTTCCGTGAGACAGGTGAAGTGGGCCTCCGTGGCGTCACGGAGCTGGGGGAGCGACAGGAGCATGGGCGTCCTTCTGTGGGAGACGGGTGGCGTCAGGAAGCCTGCGCGCGATAGGCGGGGAAGCGGCCCGGGGCCGCCTGGCCCCGGGACAGCGCCGCGTACGCCTGGGGGTCGCAGATGAGCTCGTGCGCGCAGAGGCGGGCGGTCGCGTTGGCGAAGCCCCGCTTGAACCGCTCGAGGTCATCTCCAGGCTGGAGCCCGCCGCCCAGGTTGATGGGGGCCTGCAGCTTCGCGGAGAGCTCCACCAGCACCGGCAGCTCGTTCTTCGCCGGCGCGTGCGCCGCGTACGCGTCCGCCGTGCCCCCGACGAGGGTGTGAAGGTAGCCGTCGCTGAGGACGACGAGCGAGGCGGAGGCGACGGCGCCATCCGGCGCGCGCGCGCCCACCAGCCAGGCGAAGCCACAGGTGAACACCTCCTCGAACCAGGCGTCCGTGAAGGAGGGCCGGGTCCCCGTCAGGTCGCGGGCCAGCGGCCGCCGCGAGAGTTGCTTGAGCGCCTCACGCTGTTCAGGCGGGGCCTGCCTCACGGGGAGGCACGTGCCGACGTAGCCCAGCCGGGTGTTGCGGCGGATGTCCGCGATGTGGTCGTCGCGGAACCGCACGGGCCGACCGCTGTCGAGGACGCACACCTCGCTCACGGGCCTTCCACCCGCGAAGCAGGACGGCCCGCCCACGCGGTCGCTCACGAGGATGCTGACCAGCTCCGTGCCCCGCCAGTCGATGGCTTCGGGTGGCACCTCGCTCAGCCCGTTCAGCTCCGCGCCGGGGAACCCGTACGGGGACACCGCGTCCCGGTGCCGCGTCCCTTCAATGGGCCGCACGATGAGCGGCACCCGCAGCGCCCGCCCCTCCCCGTCCTCGACGATGAGGCTGTGCGTCACCCCTTCCGCGCGCAGGTGCTGCTCCGAACGGAAGTAGTCCGCGGAGCAGGCCCGCTGTCCCCCGTCAGGGACGAGGACGGCTCTCCACCGGATCGTTGGCGTCATGTCGGGTCCCCCCGTGAGTGGAGCGCGACGGGCCGGCCCGCGAAGACGCGAGCCGCCTGGTCGCCCCCTTGCGACAGCGACAGGTTATGGGCTCGATTCACGGCCCCGTCACCGCCCCCTTGAGTGCAGCGGTGATGTCGTGATTCCTGCGGAGCGGCCTTCCCAGCCCTCCAGGGCAGGGCATGTGTTGTCTCGCCTCCGGGCGCTAACGCCTTCCGGACACCTGGGCAGCGGATGGGTTTACGCGTGCCTGGCAAGGCCCGAAGAATCCCTCTCAATGAAGCACGCCCTGTTGACGGTCCTGGTGTCATGCATGAGCGCATGCGCCTGGGGCCCTGGAATGCACATGGACGAGGACGCCTTCCGGGAGCGGTATGCCGGAAAGGCAGACGCGGGCGCCGACGGCGCCTTCGACATCGTCCCCATCGACGCGGCCCTCCTGGGGCGGCAGCAGGAGGCCCGGCGGCAGGCGCGCCCCGCCCCCCTGGTGGATCCGCTGGCGCAGCTCGCCGCGGACTACGACTACCGGGTGACGGCGCATGACGTGCTGAGCGTCATCGTCTGGGACCACCCGGAGCTCACCATCCCCGCGGGCGAGTTCCGCTCGCCGGAGGCCACCGGCCACCCGGTGGCGGCGGACGGGACGATGTTCTACCCCCACGTGGGCATCCTCCCCGTCGCGGGCAAGACCCTGCGCGACATCCGCGAGTTGCTCACGCAGCGGCTGTCCACCGTCATCGAGCGGCCCCAGCTGGACGTGCGCGTGGTGGGCTTCCGGGGGCAGAAGGTCCAGGTGACGGGCGAGGTGGTGGCGCCCGGCACCCTGCCCATCACCGACGTCCCCCTGCGCGTGCAGGACGCCATCAGCCAGGCGCGGGGCTTCACCCAGGAGGCGGACCTGCGCACCGTCACGCTCAACCGGGCGGGCGCCACCTTCACGCTCGACCTGCAGGCCCTCTACGAACAGGGAGACGTGAGCCAGAACTGGCTGCTGCGGGACGGGGACATCCTCAACGTCGCGGACCGCACCCGCAACAAGGTCTTCGTGCTGGGCGAGGTCCGCAAGCCCACCTCCCGCATCATGGTGAAGGGGCGGATGACGCTCGCGGAGGCCATTGGCGACAGCGAGGGCTTCGACCCGCTCACCTCCAATCCGGAGCGCGTCTATGTCATCCGCGGCAGCTTCGAAAAGCCATCCATCTTCAAGCTTGACGCGAAATCCCCGGACGCGCTGCTCCTCGCGGCCCAGTTCCAATTACAACCCCACGACGTTGTCTTCGTCTCCGCGCACGACTTGACACGCTGGAATCGCATCATCGAGCAGATCCAGCCAACAGTGCAGCTGCTCTGGCAGGCAGTGGATATCGGGGAAAGAACCATCATCATCAACAACCCATGACGCCCACTTCCCCCGGCCCACAGGATGATGAATTGGGATTGAGCGGACACCTGGGCGTCCTGCTCGAGCGCCGCAGGTCCATCGCCGCGACGGTCGCGCTCACGCTCGCCCTGGGCGGGCTGTACCTGGTCACCACCCCACCGGTGTATCGCGCGAGCGCGGTGCTACAAATCGAGCAGAAGGGCAGCAGCCTGGGCCAGCTGGGCGAGCTGCTCTCGGACGCGCCGAGCCTCGCGGCGACAGAGATCGAGGTCCTCGGGTCGCGGGCGCTGCTGGGCCGCGTGGTGGACGGGCTGCGGCTGGATGTGTCCGCCACGCCCGTGTACTTCCCGGTGCTGGGCGCGGCGATGGCCCGCGCGCATGAGGGGCCGGAGCTCGCGGCCGTGCCCTGGTGGGGCCAGGCGTCCCAGGCCTGGGGCGGCGAGCGCATCCGGGTGGAGCGGCTGAACGTGCCGCCGGAGCTGGAGGACATTCCGCTCACGCTCGTGGCGGAGGCGTCCGGCGCGTACACGCTGCAGGACCCCGAGGCGGGCGTGCTGCTGCGTGGCGAGGCGGGCACCGCCGCCACCACGGCGCCGGGCTCCGCGCCGGAGGTGGAGCTGCTCGTCACGGAGCTGCACGCCCGGCCGGGGACGCGCTTCCTGCTCCTGCGGCGCTCGCGGCTCGCGGTGGTGGAGTCGCTCCAGCGCTCGCTGCGCATGAGCGAGAAGGGCCCCGGCACCGGCGTCCTCACCATGGCCCTGGAGGGGCAGGACGCGGCGGTGGCGACCGCGACGCTCCAGGCGATCGCGGAGGCGTATGTCTTGAGCAACGTCGAGCGCCGCAGCGAGGAGGCCGGGCGGACGCTGAGCTTCCTCGACAGCCAGTTGCCGGGCCTGCGCCAGGGGCTGGAGCGCGCGGAGACGGCGCTGCGCGACTACCGCACGGGCAAGGGCGGCGCGGACCTGGGGATGGAGGCCCAGGCCATCGTGAGCCGGAGCGCGGACCTGGAGAAGGCCATCTCCGAACTGTCCCTGGAGCGCTCGGAGCTGCGGCAGCGCTTCACCGAACACCACCCGCTCATCATCGCCACCGGCAACAAGCTGGCGCGCCTGCGCACGGAGCGCGCCCTGCTCGCCACCCAGCTCAAGGGCATGCCGAACGCGGAGCTGGTGTCCGCCCAGCTCACGCGCGACGTGACGGTCGCCAACGAGCTGTACCTCCAGCTCCAGAACAAGGCCCAGGAGTACCGGGTGCTCAAGTCGAGCACCATCACCAACGCGCGCATCATCGACGCGCCGGTGGTGCCGCGCGACCCGGTGCGCCCCGCGAAGCCGGACGTGTTCGCGGTCAGCCTCGCGCTGGGGCTGGTGCTGGGCATCGCGCTCGCCTTCACGCGCCAGGCGCTCCACCACGGCGTGTCGAACCCCGCCGCCCTGGAGGCCGCGCTCGCGGTGCCCGTCTTCGCGAGCCTTCCCCTGGGCCCTGGCCGCGCCAGCGACCCGCCCACCCTCCTCGCGCGCACCTGTCCCCGCGACCCGACCACGGAGAGCGTGCGCGGCCTGCGGACCCGGCTCCAGTTCGCGCTGAAGGACGCGCCCGGCAACGTCGTGGCCCTCACGGGGACGAGCCCCGGCGTGGGGACGTCCTTCGTCGCCCTCAACCTCGCGTGGGTGCTGGCGGAGTCCGGCCGGCGCGTCCTGCTGGTGGACGCGAACCTGCGCGGAGGCTGGCTCCACCGCTGCTTCCAGGACGCGCGCTCCCCCGGCCTGTCTGAAGTGCTGCGCGGCACCATCTCCCTGGAGCAGGCCGTGCTGGCGGAGGCCGGGCCCCGGCTGTCGTTCCTGGGCGCGGGCGAGCTGCCGCCCGACCCCGCGGAGCTCCTGTCCCAGCCCCGGCTCGCCGCGCTCGTGACGCACCTGTCCGCCCGCTACGAGCTGGTCCTCTTCGACACGCCGTCCATCCTCGCGGTGACGGACGCGGCGCTCGTGGGCCGGCACGCGAGCGTGGGGCTCGCGGTGGTGCGGGCCGGCGCCCACCCGCTGCGGGAGGTGGCGTCCGCGCTGCACCAGTTGCAACAGAACGGCGTCCCCGTGCGGGGCGTCGTCCTCAACGGCGTGCCGCGCTCCCGGACGGGCCGCGCGGTGAGCGGCATCTACCAGTACGAATACCCGGCCGTGAGCTGAAGCCCTCTGGAGAGCCGCCCCGTGAGATGGATCCGACGCACAGGCCTGGGCTTCATCGCGGCGCTCTACGTGCTCGCGGGCCGCTGGGGCTTCCACCGGCTGGCCGAAGCGGTGCCGGAGACCAACGCGTTCCTGGAGCTGCGGCTGTGGATCGTCATGGGCGGCGGGGTGCTGGCGTCCCTGGGGCTGCTGCACCGCGCGTGGCGCGAGGCGCGGCCGGGCGAGGCGCGCTTCGACGGGCCGCTCATCACCGCGCTCCTGGGGTTCTTCGGCTACCTGTGCGCCAGCGCCTCCTGGTCCCCGGACGCGACGTTCGCGCTGTCGAAGCTCTACGACCTCACGCTCGTGCTGGTGATGAGCGTGGGCTTCGGGCTCGCCGCGCTCCGGCAGCCCGCGCCCCGCGTCCTGGACGCGTTCTGGACCATCATCGTCGCGGCCACCGCGCTGCTCGCGCTCACCGGCGTGCGCCAGCTCCTGTCGGGCGGCGGCGGCGCGCGGCTGGCGGTGATGGGCGGCGGGCCCAACATCTTCGCGCGGCTCATGGGCCTGCTCGCGCTGGGCGCCCTGTACTTCTGGACGTGGCGGGGCCAGGCGTGGCTGTGGATCCCCGTGGCGGCCACCGGCGTCATCCTCGCGCTGCTCACGGGCTCACGGGGCGGCACCGCGGCCATCCTCGCGGGCGTCACCACCTGCCTCGTGGTGGCGCGCGTGCCGCTGCGCCGGCTGCTGCTCCTGGTGCTGCTCGCCACGGTGGCCGCGGGGGGCGTGATGGCGTCCCCGCTGGGCGAGCCGCTGCGCCGCTCCGTGGAGGAGCGCTTCCTGCGCCTGACCCTGAACTACGACGGCGGCGGCGGCGGCGGCCGCGGCCGTGGTGGCGGTGGCGACGGCGAGGTGTACCTGTCCGGGCGCGAGGTGCTCTACGCGGCCGCCATCCAGCTGGGACGCGACCACCCGGTGGCGGGCGGGGGGCTCGCCGCGTTCCCCGCGCTGCGCCTGGGCGTGTACCCGCACAACCTCTTCCTGGAGCTCTTCTGTGAGACGGGCGCCGTGGGCCTGCTGCTCTTCGCGGGCGTGCTGCTCACCTTCACCCGCTCCGCGCTGAAGCGGCGCCAGGGACTGGACGGCGCGACGGTGGGCGCGGCGGTGCTGGTGTTCCTGGGCAGCCAGTCCAGCGGCGACCTCTACGACACCCGCGCCCTCTTCCTCTTGATGGTGATGGCCACCTGCACCGCGGTCCCGGGCAGGTCCACCGCCCAGGCCCGCCTCCCCGCTTCTCCACCGCTTCCCCAACCCGCGTTCACCGGAGCGACCTGAGATGAAGATCGTCTACCTGCACCAGTACTTCAACACGCCCACCATGCACGGCGGCACCCGCTCCTACGAGCTTGCCCGCCGCCTGGTCGGGATGGGGCACGAGGTCCACATGGTGACCTCCGACGCGCAGCCCAAGAACAAGGCCCGCGGCTGGCGCGAGACGAACGAGGCCGGCATCCAGGTGCACTGGCTGCCGGTGCCCTACAACAACGCCATGAGCTACCCGGACCGCATCCGCGCCTTCAGCCACTTCGCGGTCAACTCCACGCACCGCGCGGCGCAGCTGTCCGGCGACGTGTTCTTCGCCACCAGCACGCCCCTCACCATCGCGGTGCCGGGCATCTTCGCCTCGCGCTGGAACAAGCGGCCCATGGTGTTCGAGGTGCGCGACCTCTGGCCCGCCATCCCCATCGCCGTGGGCGCCCTCAAGAGCCGCTCCGCCATCCTGGCCGCGCAGCTGCTGGAGAAGGCCGCCTACGCGGGGGCGGCGCACATCATCGCGCTGTCGCCGGGCATGAAGGCCGGCGTGGAGGCGGCGGGCGTGTCGCCGGAGAAGATCACCGTCATCCCCAACCTCTGCGACCCGGAGCGCTTCCAGGTGCCCCGCTCCGCGGGCGAGGCGTTCCGCGCGAAGTACGCCTGGCTCCAGGACCGCCCCCTGGTGCTGTACGCGGGCACGCTGGGGCTGGTGAACGGGGTGGACTACCTGGTGCGGGTGGCCGCGGACATGCTGAAGCGGGATCCGGAGGTGCGCTTCGTCATCATGGGCCAGGGCCGCGAGGAGACCTCCCTGCACGCGCTCGCGGAGAGGCTGGGCGTGCGCGACCGCAACCTCTTCTTCCTGCCCAGCGTGCCCAAGGCGCAGGTGCCCGCGGTGCTGAGCGCGGCCACGCTGGCCACGTCCCTCTTCACCGACGTGGAGGGCATGCAGGACAACTCCGCCAACAAGTTCTTCGACGCGCTCGCCGCGGGCCGGCCGCTCGCGATCAACTACGGCGGCTGGCAGGCGGAGCTGCTGGACCGGGAGCCCTTCGGCCTGCGCCTGCCGCCCAAGGACATCCCCGCCGCGGCGGCGCTGCTGGCGCGCAGGCTGCGCGACCCGAAGTGGCTCGCGGAAGCCGGGGCGCTCGCGGCGCGCCTGGGCCGCGAGCGCTACTCCGCGGACATCGCCGCGAAGCGGCTCTCGGAGGTGTTGGAGCGCGCGGCGGCGCGGTCGTGACACCCCGCTCGGTGGGGAGCAACTTCGCGTGGACGCTCTCCGCCGGGCTCGGGTACGCGCTCGCGCAGTGGGGCGTGATGGTGGTCTTCGCCCGGCTGGGCACCATGGAGGAGCTGGGGGAGTTCGCGCTCGCCCTGGCCATCACCGCGCCGGTGCTGCTGCTGGCGCGCATGCAGCTGCGCACGCTCCAGGCCACCGACGCCCGGGGCGAGCATGGCTTCGAGCACTACCTGGGCCTGATGGTGCTCAACGTGCTCGTCGCCGTGGCGGTGTGCTGCGCCATCGCGGCGTACGTGGCGTCCTCGCCGCGCGAGCTGGCCGTCATCGTGCTGGTGGCGGTGGCCAAGGGCTTCGAGGCCGTGAGCGAGGTCTTCTACGGCGCCTTGCAGCGGGCGGAGCGGATGGCGCTCATCGCCCGCTCCATCCTCGCCAAGAGCGTGCTGTCGGTGGTGGCCGTGACGTTCGCGCTCTGGCTCACGCACAGCCCCATCGCCGGTGCGGCCGCGCTGGGGCTGTCCTGGGCCGTGGTGCTCTTGCTCTTCGACGCGCAGGCGTTCCGGCGCGAGTTCCCCGGCACGTACCCCTGGCGCCCCCTGTGGCGCACGCCGTGGCGCGAGCAGGGCGGCCCCCTCAAGTCCCTGCTGGGGCTGGGCTACGTGCTGGGCATCACCGCGCTGCTGGGGTCGCTGCGGCCCAACGTCCCCCGCTACCTGCTGGAGGCGCACTCCGGTCAGGCGGAGCTGGGCATGTACGCCGCGCTCGCGTACTTCACCGCGCTGGGAGGCCGGGTCGTGAACGCGATGGGGACCGCCGTGAGCCCCCGGCTCGGGCGCTACCACGTGGCCGGCGAAAGGCGGCGCTTCGGCCGGGCGCTCGCGGCCTTCGTGGGGGGCGCGGCGCTGGTGGGCGTGTGCGCCATCGCCTGCGCGGCGCTCTTGGGGCAATGGGCGCTGACGCTCTTCTACGGGGCCGCGTACGCGCAGAACCTGGAGCTGTTCGTCTGGCTGATGGGGGCCGCGGCGCTGGAGTACGTCTGCGTGAGCCTCCAGGTGGGGCTCACCGCGGCGCGCGAATTGGGCGGGCAGGTGATGCTGCTCATCGTCTCCGTGGGCGTGGTGACGCTGGCCAGCCTCGCGTGGGTGCCCACGGTGGGGCCGGTGGGGGC
>NZ_RAWB01000155.1 GCF_003612055.1 Corallococcus llansteffanensis | reverse complement strand
CCCCTGCCCGGCGAGCCGCCGAAGCCTCCGGCGTGGGGGACCTTCCTCGACTGCGCGCTCGTCATGCCGGCCGCGCCCGCGCCGCTGGTGGCCGACCCGGCCCTGCCCGTGGCCGGACAGGCGTTCACGCTGCGCTGGGCGTCCGTGGCCGGCACCGACCTCGTCTACGTCCTGGAGGAGGCCACGCGCCCGGACTTCAGCGACGCGGCGGAGCTGTACCGGGGCCCGGCGCGGGAGCGCACGCTGTACGGGCGCACCTCGCGGGCCTGGTACTACCGCGTGCGTGCACAGCAGGGCCCCGTCTCCGGACCGTATGCGCCGGGCGTGGCCGTCCCCGTGGCGCCCCGGGTGCGGTGGAACCTGGAGCCCGTGTCCGCGTACTCGCCGAAGCCGCTGCTCGCGGTCCAGCGCGCGCTGCTGCGGCTCGCATGCGCCCGGGGGGACGTGCTCGCGGTGCTGGGGCTGCCGGAGCACTTCCGCGAGGACGCGGCCATCGCGCACGTGGGGGCGCTCCAGTCCCCGCTGACCGGCACGTCCGAGCTCGTGCCGGCCCTGGGCTTCGCGGAGGAGAACGCGCTGAGCTACGGTGCGCTCTACCACCCGTGGGCGTTCGTCTCCGAGGAGCAGCAGCCCACGGCGCCGCTGCGCATGCCTCCGGACGGCATGGCGTGCGGCGTGCTGGCGAAGCGCGCGGTGGAGCGCGGCGCGTGGGTGGCCCCGGCCAACGAGCCCTGGCGCGCGGTGGTGGCGCTCACCCCGCCGCTGTCGCGGGAGCGCCTGTTGGATTTGCAGGACGCGCAGGTGAACGTGGTGCGCCAGGAGCCCCGGGCCTTCCTCACGCTGAGCGCGGACACGCTGGCGGTGACGCCGGAGGTGCGGCCCATCAACGTGCGGCGGCTCCTGAGCCTCTTGCGGCGCGCGGCGCTGAAGCTGGGCGCGGCGTATGTCTTTGAACCCAACGACGCGAGCTTCCACCGGCTGGTGCAGCGCGGCTTCGAGGCGCTGCTCGGGGACCTCTTCGTGCGGGGCGCCTTCGCGGGCCGCACGCGCGAGGGCGCCTTCCAGGTGGTGACGGGCGACGCGCTCAACACGCCCGTGCAGATGGAGCAGGGGCGCTTCTTCGTGGACATCAAGGTGGCGCCGTCGCTGCCCCTCACCTTCCTCAACGTGCGGCTCGTGCAGAGCGGCGACCGCGGACTCGTCACGGAGGCGCGCTAGGCCATGGCCAACACGCAGGACGAGACCGTCATCGCCCCCTTCACCGCGTTCGCGTTCGCGGTGGAGATTGAAATCCCGGACGTCGTCACCAAGGCGTGCAGCGCCGCCTTCTCCGAGTGCGACGGCCTGGAGATGACGATGGACGTGAAGACCATCCGCGAGGGCGGCAACAACGGGCGGCAGCTGCGCCTCACCGGCGCGCTCAACTTCGGGCAGCTCACGCTCAAGCGCGGGATGACGGCCAGCTTCGACCTGTGGGACTGGTTCGAGGAGGTGCAGCGCCGGCCCCGGCTGCGCGCCAACGCGGAGGTCATCGTGTTCGCGCCCGGCCCCGCGCAGAAGGAGCGCGCGCGCTTCGTCCTGTCGCGCTGCCTGCCCGTGAAGCTCAAGGCGCCGCCCCTCAACGCCAAGGACGGCATGGTGGCCATCGAGGAGCTTCAAATCGCCTACGAGTCGCTCACCCGCAAGCGGCTGTCCGGAGGAGGCGCGTAATGCCCGAACCCACGCCCCTGGCGAAGGCCGAGCTGCGGCAGCTCGACGCCAACTTCGAGCACGAGATCGAGAACGACACCTGGGCGAAGGTGCAGTTCAACCCGGAGACGCTCAAGGTCAGCTTCGCCAACCAGGTGCAGACACCCTCGGGCGGCGGCGACCAGCGCGGCACGCCCGCGCGCCAGTTCGTGGGCGCTGGCACCACCAAGCTCGCCGTGCAGCTCTGGTTCGACGTGACGGGCCAGCCGGAAGGGCAGTCCGGCGCGGTGGACGACGTGCGGCTGCTCACCAAGAAGGTCGCCTTCTTCATCACGCCGAAGAAGGAGGGCGACAAGTTCGTCCCGCCCGCCGTGCGCTTCCTCTGGGGCAGCTTCCAGTTCGACGGCATCATGGAGTCGCTGGAGGAGTCGCTGGAGTTCTTCTCGCCGGAGGGCAAGCCCCTGCGCGCGAGCGTCTCCTTCGGGCTGACGCAGCAGAAGATCACCGCCTTCGTCTTCCGCCCCACGGACGCGCCGCCGCCCGGCGCGCCGCGCGCCCCCAGCGGCAAGCCCCCCGGCACCACGCCCATGACGCCCGCGCCCCAGGGCTCCACCGTGCAGGGGCTGGCGGCGGGCCAGGGCAAGGGCGGTGACTGGCAGTCCATCGCCAGCGCCAACGGCATCGAGAACCCGCGCCAGCTCGCGGCGGGGCAGCTCATCGACCTGCAGGCAGGCGTGAAGCTCGGCGTGAAGCGGTAACCGTCACCAGGGAGGCACCCA
Organism: Corallococcus llansteffanensis; assembly: GCF_003612055.1. Taxonomy (GTDB): domain Bacteria; phylum Myxococcota; class Myxococcia; order Myxococcales; family Myxococcaceae; genus Corallococcus; species Corallococcus llansteffanensis. Next base: position 15,301 of record NZ_RAWB01000155.1, on the reverse strand, counting down.
CACCATGGCCGTGGTCATCAACGAGCTGGACATCACCCCCGCACCCGCGCCGGCCGCGCCCGCGTCGTCAGGCCCTGGCGCCGGTGGCGAGGCGCCCTCCGCGTCGGGCGTGCAGCATGCGTCCGACCTGGCCCGTGCCCTGGCCCGTCACCGCGAGCGCGCGTCCCGCGTCCGCGCCCACTGACCTGGAACGCACCCACCCATGGCCGACGGAACCGACACCAAGCTGCGCACCGCCCAGCCCACCTTCAAGGTGGACGGGCAGGAGCAGGCCGCGCTCGGGCTCGGGCTGCTGGAGCTGTGCATCGAGGAGACGGTGCAGGGCCTGTACCGGTGCGAGGTGATGTTCGGCAACCTGGGTCCCAAGGACGGCGGCACGGACTTCCTCTACTTCGACCGGAAGCTGCTCGACTTCGGCAAGGCCTTCGAGGTCCGGCTGGGCACCGACGCCCTCTTCGAGGGCCGCATCACCGCGCTGGAGGCCGCCTTCCTGGAGAGCACCCCGCCCGCCCTCACGGTGCTGGTGGAGGACCGGCTCCAGGACCTGCGGATGACGCGCCGGACGGCGACGTACGTGGACGTGACGGACCAGCAGGTGATGGAGCAGCTCGCGGGCAAGCACGGCCTCACGCCGAACGTGAAGGTGACGGGCCCCAAGCACAAGGTGCTGGCGCAGGTGAACCAGAGCGACCTGGCCTTCCTGCGGGAGCGGTGCCGCGCGGTGGACGCGGAGCTGTGGATGCAGGGGCGCACGCTGCACGTGCAGCAGCGCCCGGCGCGCGCGAGCGGGCAGGCCCTGAAGCTGGGGCTGGGCAACGAGCTGAAGGAGCTGGTGGTGACGGCGGACCTGGCCACGCAGCGCTCGTCGGTGAAGGTGAGCGGCTGGGACGTGCAGGCCAAGGACGTGCTGGCGAGCGAGGCGGGACCGTCCGTGCTCGGCGCCGAGCTGGGGAGCGACGAGAGCGGCGCGAGCCTGCTGACGTCCTCCAAGCTGGGTGAGCGCAAGGAGACCGTGGTGCACACCGTGCCGTTGAGCAGCGACGAGGCCCGCGCCCATGCGGAGGCGGCCTACCGGCAACTGGCCCGCCGCTTCGTCGTGGGCCGGGGCACCGCGCAGACGGACGCGAAGCTGCGCGTGGGCGGCCGCGTGGAGTTCACGGGCGTGGGCCCCCTCTTCAACGGCAAGTACACGCTGGTGGAGGTGAAGCACCTCTTCGACCGCGCCAAGGGGCTGCGCACGGAGTTCGTCGCCGAGCGGCCCGGCCTGGGGAGGGCGTCATGAACTCACCCTGGGACCTGCGCACCGACGAGCGCGGCGCCTCCGGACTGGGCGGCCGCTTCTATGGCCTCTACCCGGCGAAGGTCGTGGACAACCAGGACCCGGAGCGCCAGGGCCGCGTGAAGGTGGCGCTGCCCTGGGCCCCGGACGCGGGCAGCGACCGGTACGAGGCGTGGGCGCGCGTGGCCACGCTGATGGCGGGCAGCGGGCGCGGCACGTGGTTCATCCCCGACCAGGACGACGAGGTGCTCGTCGGCTTCGAGGCCGGGGACCCGCGCCGGCCCTACGTGGTGGGCGGGCTGTGGAACGGCAAGGACGCGCCCCCGGAGTCCATGGACGCGAAGAACACGAAGAAGGTCCTCCACTCGCGCAACGGCGTCGTCATCACGCTGGACGACACGGACGGCCAGGAGACGCTGGAGCTGAAGACGCCCGGCGGGCAGACGGTGACGCTGAAGGACGGGCCCGGCTCCGTGGAGGTGAAGGACAGCAACGGCAACTCCGTGAAGCTGGAGGCGAGCGGCGTCACCGTGACGGCGTCCGCCAAGGTCACCGTCAACGCCAGCACCGCGGAAATCTCCGCCGGCATGCTCACCGTCAACGCGGGCATGTCCAAGTTCAGCGGCGTGGTGCAGGCGGACACGGTCATCACCAACAGCGTGGTCAGCGCCTCGTACACCCCGGGCGCGGGGAACGTGTGGTGATGGCGGTGGCCCTTCCCCATCCCGTGCAGTGGGTGACGGCGTCCACGCTCTGGGGGAGCGCGGGCGCGGACCCATCTCGCATGCAGGCGCCCGGCCTCCTCCAGTTCGAATCCGACCGCTTCATGGAGGAATTGGCGGAGCGGCTCCAGGCCGAGGCGCGACCGGACCTGCGCGACCTGCTGGCGAAGTACGAGAGCCACCGCGAGCGCTTCCCGGGCGAGGCCGCGGACCCCGCGAGCACGCCGCTCAAGCTGTACCAGCCCGCGCACGGCCGCTTCTACCTCGTGGCCGCGAGCCTCGTGTGCCGGCTGCCCGGCCTGCCCGACCACGTCGTGGACCCGGCGCGTGGGGAGAAGGCCGGCTTCGTGATGCGCCGCCGGGGCGCGGGCAACACCGAAGAAGCCTGGGTGGTGGATCCGACCGACGCGAAGAAGCAGCGGCGCGTCTGGGCTCCGCTCACCGCCGCGCAGTCCGCTCTGCTGGCCTCGGGAGAAGAGCTGCTGCCCCTGTTCCCGGTGAACTTCACCGTGGACGGCAAGCGTCGGCGCATGGCCGTGGGGCTCGTCCCGACCTCCAGCCAGGCGACCTTCGAGGCCGCGGGCTCCTTCCAGGCCGCGGATCCGCAGGAGGCGCTGAAGTCCGAAGCCGAGCAGCAGGTCACGGGCCCCTACGAGCAGCTCAAGCTGTGGAAGCCCCTGCCCGGCGGCACCCCGCAGGCGGACATCGACGACCAGGAGGCGAAGCAGCAGGAGGTGTCGCGCTACCTGCTGCTGGACTTCGCGTCGTTCCTGTCCACGCGGCTGCCCGCCTTCTGGGACGCGCTCCCTGGCAACACCACGCCTCCGGGCCCCACCGGCGACCTGTACACGCTGCTCCAGGGCCCGCCCGTGGACAGCGGCACGGCGACGACGTGGCGCCAGGCGCTGCTCTTCGCGTGGGAGCACCGCGGGCAGCTGGCCGCGGGAGAGACGGCGGGAATCACGTTCAACCTCCGCACCTCCCCGTTGGCGCCGGAGCTGCTGCGCGCCGCGCTGATGAAGGCGGCGGTGACCGGCACGTACACGCTGCCATCGGAGCCGGTGCCGGTGGGCAAGCTCCAGGACCCGGGCGAGACGCACTACGTGCTGCGGTGCGTGTACCTGCGGCCGGGCTGCGGGCCGCTGTGCCCGCCCGTGGTGAGCGCGCCCACGGCGGACTTCCGGCTGGCGCCCTTCTTCGACCCGGACGCGCCGGGCCGCCCGGTGCGCATCGTGCTGCCGGTGGACACGAGCATCCGGGGGCTGCGCAAGTTCAAGAAGAACGTCGGCTTCGCGCTGTCGTCCGGGCTGCGCAAGCAGATGTCCCGCGTGGGGGACTTGAAGAAGACGATGGACGGGGAGCTCGACGCGGGCACGTCCTTCAACCTGGGCGAGCTGTGCATGTTCTCCATCCCCATCATCACGCTGTGCGCCTTCATGGTGCTGATGATCTTCCTCAGCCTGCTCAACATCATCTTCTGGTGGATGCCCTTCCTGAAGATCTGCCTGCCGAAGGCGAAGGAGGGCTAGCCGCATGGACGCCGGAAAACTGCTGGGCCGAGGCCTGAGCTTCCCTCCCCGCGTGGGCCCCGACGGACGCCTCCAGTGGTCCGAGGGCGAGCGCAACGTGCGCGAGTCCATCCAGGTCATCCTCACCACGCAGCAGCGCGAGCGCATCCTGCTGCCCGAGTTCGGCGGCAGCCTGGGCCAGTACCTCTTCGAGCCGAACACCGTGACGACGCGGCACCAGCTGGCCGAGCGCATCACCCGCGCGCTCGCGCAGTGGGAGCCGCGGATCGCCGTCGAGTCCGTCAGCGTGGAGGAGGACCCCCGGGATGCCCGGGCCGCCACCGCCATCATCACCTACAAGCTCGTCGCCACCGGGGCGCGCGAGCGCATCAGCCTGGGCGTCACGCTCGCGGGGTAAGCCACCGTGCCACTCACACTCCCGCCCATCGACGACCGCAAGTACCAGCAGCTGCTGGATGAAGCGCTGGCGCGCATCCCGCTGCACAACCCCGAGTGGACGAACTTCAACAAGTCCGACCCGGGCGTCACGCTGCTGGAGCTGTTCGCCTTCCTCACGGAGAGCCTGCTCTACCGCGCCAACCAGATTCCGGAGCGCAACCGGAAGAAGTTCCTCCAGCTTCTCGGCGTCCCGCTGCAACCCGCGTCCTCCGCGCGGGGCATGGTGGTGCTGCGCAACGAGCGCGGCGGCACGCCCCAGGCCCTCACCCTCACGGAGGGCGTGGAGGTGAGAGCCGGCCAGGTGCCCTTCCGCACCGAGCGCGGGCTGGACGTCCTGCCCGTGGAGGCGGCCTTCTTCTACAAGCGGCGCGTCGCGCCCGAGGAGCGCGTCAAGGCGTACTACGAGCAGCTCTACGCGTCGTTCACCGCCACCCAGCCGCCGCCCGCGCCGCTGGACGCGCTCCAGTTCTACGAGACGACGCCCTTCTCTCCCCGGGGCACCGAGCCGCTGGACCTGGGCACGGCCGCGTTGGACCAGTCCCTCTGGGTGGCGCTGCTCTTGCGCCCCGCCGACAAGAAGCTGCCGGAGGCGATGAAGCGCGCCCGCGAGGCGATTCAAGGCAAGGTGCTGACGCTGGGCCTCGTACCCGCGGAGACGGCCGACGGGCGGCGGCTGCCCCCGGGGGGACAGGCGAACCCCACGGGCGCCGCGGTGCTCCAGTTCCAGCTCCCGCGCCTGCCGCCCGGTGGGGTGCTGCCGGAGGACCCCGCGCTGCGCAACGCGAGCTGGCGCACGCTGGCCACCGCCGAGATCCCCTCCGCGCCGGTGGTGGTGGACATCCCGCTGCCCGCCACGGAGGCGGAGCTGTCGCTGTGGTCGAACCTGGATCCGCTGGAGGCGGGCACGCGCGACTTCCCGCCCGCGCTGGACAACGAGGAGCAGGCCGGGCGCGTGCTCACGTGGCTGCGCATCACCAGCACCGCCCCTGCCGCCACGCAGCTGTTGTGGACGGGCATCAACGCCGCGCCGGTGACGCAGCGCGAGCGGGTGACGGGCGAGCTGCTGCCCACGGGCACGGGCGAGCCGGACCAGGTGGTGAAGCTCGCGCGCGTGCCGGTGGTGCCGGGGTCGGTGCGGCTCACCGTCATCGCGGCCAACGGCACGGTGGACCCGGACTGGACGGAGACGGACGACCTGATGAGCGCGGGGCCGGAGGTCGCGGTGCCGGATCCGCGCCTGCCGCCGGGCTCGAAGCAGCAGGCCCGCGCGCCGGTGAAGGTCTTCAGCGTGGACGCGGAGGCCGGGGAGCTGCGCTTCGGTGACGGCGCCCACGGCATGCGCCCGCCGCTCGGGGCCACGCTGCGCGTGGACTACGACCACGGCGAGGGACGCGCGGGCAACGTGGGGCCGGGCGCCATCACCAGCGGCCCTTCGCTCCCGACGGGCGTGCAGGTGGAGAACGCGCTGCCCACCTGGGGCGGCGCGGACGCGGAAGGGGTGAACGAGGGGGAGAAGCACGTCTCGCGCTTCCTCCAGCACCGCGACCGGCTGGTGACGGCGCAGGACTTCGAGGCGGTGACGCTGCGCACGCCGGGCGTCGCGGTGGGCCGCGTGGAGGTGCTGCCGGCCTTCCACCCGCTGCTGTCGCCCAACGAGCCGGGAGATGCGCCGGGATCCGTGACGGTGGTGGCGATTCCCCGCTACGAACCGGATCCGCCGGAGGCCGCCGGGCCCGACAGCTTCCTGGACGCCATCGCGTGCTGGCTGGCGCCGCGGCGGCTCGTGACGACGGAGGTGTTCGTGCGCCGCCCTGTCTACCAGCCCGTCTGGGTGACGGTGGGCGTGGACGTCGTCGCGGGCGTGTCCCAGGCCGCGGTGCGCGAGGCGGTGACGCAGGCGCTGCGCGATTTCCTCTCGCCGCTGCCGCCTCCGGGCACCGACCTGCTGGCCTCGCCGGTGAATCGGGGCTGGCCGCTGCGCAAGGCCGTGGTGGCGCTGGAGCTGTCCGCGGTGTGCAGCCGCGTGCCGGGCGTGGCGTGGGTGCGCGGCGTGAGGCTGGGGCTGCCCACGGGCTCGGAGCAGGAGAGCGTGCCGATGCTGGGGCTCTGGCTGCCGAGGCTCGCGGGCGTGTCCGTGGCGGTGGGCGACGCGCCGTCGCTGGATGACCTGCGCGGCACGGGCCAGGTGCCCACCGGCGCGCAGCGTCCCTTCGTCTCCGTCCCCGTCGTCCCCGAGGAGTGCCGGTAAGCATGGACGCCAACGGCACCCGCTTCCATCTGCTGCTCGGACGCGACGACTGGGGCCGGTGCTCCAGCGGCGGGCATCCCCTGGCCAAGGGCTGGGACGGCGTGTCCGGCACGACGCCGGAGCTCAGCTGGGACGCCGTGCGCGCGGAGGTGTCGCTGCGCGCGGAGCTGTACCAGTTCGTCGCGGGCACGGGGGACCGGCAGCCGAAGCTGGAGGACCGCAGAGGCGCCGCGAGGGACCGCTACGGGAACTTCTATTGGATTGGCGCCGACGGCCGGACGGTGAAGGTGCTCTCCAGCGGCTCGCGGCGCACCACCGACTTCTGGCCCGTGGCGCCCGAACCGCTGCCCGCGCCCAAGGGGGGCGGCTTCGGCCCGGTGGCGCTCCCGCCCGCGCCCACGCCTCCGCCGCTGGGGGCACTCGCCGTCACCGACCACCACTACCTCGTGGTGGGCACGCTCGCGCCGGCGGGCCTGCTGGTGTTCGACCTGCACGCGGGAGGTCCGCCGCTCCAGTACCTGTGGCCCGCGCTGCCCGGGGGCTTCGCGCCCTGGGACATCGCCGCGTCACCGGATGGCGGCGCCGTGGTGCTGGACCGGGAGCACCGTCGCCTCTGGTACCTGGATGCCTCCTTCCGCGCGGTGCGCACGGACGGCGAGACGCAGGTGGAGCCGGAGGTCGTGGATCCGTTCCAGCCGCAGGACGGCAGCTACACGCGCCGCACGGCCGCGGAGACCTTCCCGACGCCCGTGTCGCTGGCGGCCCCCGGCCCGGTGTCCACCGTGGACCCCGTCTCCGTGGAGGTGCTGGCGGACGGCCGCGTGCTGGTGCTCGACCGGGGCGTGGACAACAGCCGCCTGTGGGTGTTCCGCGACGGCGTGCTGGACGGCGCGCCCGTGCCGCTGGAAGTGGGTGACCTGCTGCCGGACACGGGCCCCGCCGCCGACTTCAAGCTGGTGGCGCACGACATGGCGCTGGTGCGCGGCGTGGAGGGCGCGCCGGACCGGCTGTACGTCGTGGGCCAGGACGGCAACCAGGCCTTCGTCTTCGAGCTGCACGACACGCCCGCCGGACAGCTCACCGCGGTGGCCCAGCCCGAGTATCTGCCGCTGCGCCTCTTCGGCGGCAAGGGGCTCATCGCCTTCGGCCAGGAGGCCTTCTACGACTTCGCGGACGGCTTCATCCCGCTCGTGGCGCAGCGCCGGCCCCGGTACGTCCCCAGCGCCACGCTGCGCACGACCGTGCTGGACGGCCGCGAGCCGGAGTGCGTGTGGCACCGGCTGATGCTGGACGCCGTCATCCCGCCCGGCGCCACCGTCACGGTGCGCAGCCGCGCGGCCAACGAGAAGGCGGAGCTGGAGTCGCTGCCCTTCTCCGACGAGCCGGCCCTGCTCAAGCGCGCGAGCGGCTCCGAGCAGCCCTTCTCCCCGGCCCCCATTGGCGCGCACCGGGGCACCTTTGAAATCCTCTTCCAGCGCGCGAAGGGCCGCTACGCGCAGGTGGAGCTGACGCTGGACGGGGGCGGGGGCAGCACGCCGCGCCTGCACGCGCTGCGCGTCTGGTACCCGCGCTTCTCCTACGCCGCGCGCTACCTGCCGGCCATCTACGGGGAGCAGCCGGAGTCGGCCAGCTTCCTGGACCGCTTCCTCGCCAACGTGGAGGGGCTGCTCACGCCGGTGGAGGACCGCATCGCCGCGGCGCAGGTGCTGTTCGACGCGCGCAGCGCGCCCCCGGAGGCGCTGGAGTGGCTGGCCTCGTGGTTCGGCGTGGTGCTGGACCCGGCGTGGAACGAGCCCAGGCGCAGGCTCTTCCTGCGCCACACGCTGGACTTCTTCCAGTGGCGGGGCACCGCGCGCGGGATGCGCATGGCGCTGCGGCTGGCGCTCGACGAGTGCGTGGACGACACCGTCTTCACCGAGGACGTGGACCCCACGCGCGCGCGGCTGCGCATCGTGGAGCGCTTCCGCGCGGCGCGCACGCCGTTCCTCCAGCCCACGCAGCCCTCGGAGGTCGGCGGCATCCGCGTGGTGGCGCCCGCGCCGCGCTGGGAGCCGAAGCAGGGCCGCGTGCAGCTCGTCACCCGCTTCCGGGACGCACTGACGGCGGCCGGGGTGGCGGAAGAAGCGCTGCCGGACGGCTTCCCGCTGCGGGCCCCCACGGACGCGGTGCAGGCGACGGTGTGGCGCGACTTCAGCCTGGACGTGCTGGGCTTCGTGCCGGCGGCCACGGACGCGGACGCACCGCGCTGGCGCGAGTTCCTGGCCCGGCGCTACGGCCGCGTGGCCGCGCTCAACCTGGCGCACGGGCTCAACCTCACGGACATCTCGCAGGCACCGCTGCCCACGACGCTTCCGGCGGACGGGCCCGCGCAGGTGGACTGGTACCACCTGGAGACGGTGGTGCTGCCGGTGCGCGCAGCCGCGCACCGGTTCACGGTCGTGCTGCCGGTGCCGCGGGGCAGCGCGGCGCAGGAGCAGCGCGACCGGCTGGAGCGGGCGCTGCGCGTGGTGGAGCTGGAGAAGCCCGCGCACACCGTGTTCGACGTGAAGTTCTACTGGGCCATGTTCCGCGTGGGCGAGGCCCGGTTGGGCGTGGACACCCTGGTCGACCTGGGCAGTCGTGCCCCCGAGCTGATGCCCGCCATGCGGCTCGGACGTGAGTACCTGGCGGAGAGCTATCTGGCCCCGAGGCCCCCTCAGGACGCCGTGGATCGGCGCATCCTGGGGAGGGATCCGCTCGGGCGCCGTGAGATTCAGGGGAGCGACATCCAATGAGCGGCTTTGGTCCGAGTTCCACCTCCGCGAAGCGCACCGCAGCCGACCCGACGAAGCACGTCAACTACGTGCTGGGCATGGTGCTGGGCGTCGACGACTTCATCCAGGACTTCGCGTACCTGGCCGAGCGGGACCGATGGCAGGCACGCGACCTGCTCGGGTACGGCACGGCCTGGGGGCTGGCCGTCACCACGGGCCTTGGCGCCCGGGGCCCGGAGGTGCGCGTGTCCCCGGGCACCGCGTTGAGCCCCCGCGGTCAACTGTTGCGCGTCACGCCCGCGCAGTGCGCGTCGCTCAACGACTGGCTCAAGGCGCAGGGCACCGCCATCACGCCGAACGAGGACGAGGCCGTCCGCGTCTGGGTCGTCCTCTCCTACCGCGAGTGCCTCACGGATCCGGTGCCGGTGCCCGGCGAGCCCTGCCGCAGCGAGGACGACGCCATGGCGCCCTCGCGCGTCACGGATGACTTCAAGCTGGAGCTGCGCCTCACCCCGCCCCAGGAGCCCACCGAGGAGCAGGCGGTCCGGGACCTGGTGCGCTGGCTGCGCACGCACGTCGTGCCCGTGGGCGACGACACGCCCGCGGGCGACGTGACGTCGGAGGCGGACTTCCTCACGGCGCTGCGCGCGGCGGTGGTGCCACCCTCGCCGATGGGGCCGGAGACGGACTGGCTGGATGACGCCGCGGCGCCCATGAAGGTGCCGGCGACGCAGGTGGAGGGCCACCTGCGCGCCGCGCTGCGCGTCTGGGTGACGGAGCTGCGCGCGCTGTGGCGGCCCAACTGGCTGGGTGAAGCCCAGGGCTGTCAGCAGCCCGTGTCCGCCGAACCGGACTCCGACGTGGACTGCGTGCTGCTGGCGGCCGTCGACGTGCACGTGGTCAAGGAGCTGGGCAGCCCGGACTGGGTGGTGAAGACGGAGGCGCCGCTGCCCGTCATCGAGGACGAGCGCCCGTACCTGCTGCACCTGCGGCTGCTCCAGGAGTGGGCGCTGGCGGGCCCGCTCCAGGACACGTCCGCGGTGCACCACCCGCCCGCGCTGCCCGCGTATCAAATCGTCGCGGCGGGCACGCTGCCCATCGCGGCCTTCGGGAACACCAACGTGCAGGGCTACAACAACCTGCGCATCGACAAGGTGGCCAAGGGCTTCGCGCGGCTCACCTTCGACGGGTACCAGTACAAGCCGGAGGCGTGGCAGTACGTCGTGAAGGTGGGACTCCAGGAGGCCGAGGGGCTGGGGCTGGCCATGCCCACCGTCACCGTGCTCGCGCAGGACTCCGACGGCATCCAGATCCGCCTCCGCGAGAAGCAGGACCCCATGGCCGAGGCCACGATGGCGTCCATGGCCGTCATCGTGGAGGTGAGCCAGTACTTCGCGGGCGCCCCGGCGGTGAAGAGCCTTCGCGCGCCCCCGCCGCCGTCCCGTGCGCCGAGCCGCGCGCGCCGCTCCGGGGGAGGGAGGTAGCCCATGCGCATCGCCCTGGACACGCCGTTCCTGAAGGACGGCATCCGTTCGACGAACTTCTTCAACGGCCGGCTCCTGTCCGCGGAGGACCTGGGCCAGGAACAGACCGCGCGCGACGCCGGGCAGCAGCGCCTGGGCCGCGCGCTGGGCGAGGGCGTGGCCTACGGCCTGGAGGTGTCGCTGTCGCAGGACAACTCCGCCACCACGCCGCTGGTGACGGTGCAGCCGGGCCTCGCCGTCAACCGCGAGGGCGAGGCGATGGAGCTGCTCCAGCCCGTGGAGGTGTCGCTCCTCCAGGGCGCGGTGGAGGCCTCCGGGGGCACGGCCGCGACGGCGGGCACGGGGGCCTTTGGCGCCTGTTCACCGCCGGGCAGCGTGTACGTGTCCGGCACCGGCGTGTACCTGCTGGTGATGGCGCCCGCCTACGGCCGGGAGGGCCGCGCGGTGGCGAGCGGCCTGGGCGGCGTGCAGTCCGGGTGCGACGCGAAGCTGCTGGTGGAGGGCGTGCGCTTCCGCCTGCTGCGGCTGGACGTGTCCAGCGCGGACCTGGCGCTGGCCCAGGAGAAGACGCTGCGCAACAAGGTCGCGCACCAGTGCCTGGGGACGACGGACGTGAAGTCCCAGGCGTTCGTCCTGGATCCGTTCGCCACGCCCACGGAGACGCAGGCCGCGGCGGGAGGCTACGGCCTCATCGACAAGCTTCGTCCGAACTTCCTCACGCCCTGCGACGTGCCGCTGGCGGTGATGCACTGGCGGGACGGCGTGGGCCTGCGCTGGGTGGACCTGTGGTCCGCGCGGCGGCGGCTGGCGCGCGTAGCGCACCCGGCCCGCTGGTCCCTGGGCCTGGGCGAGCGCCGCGCCGCCGAGGGCGAGGCCACCTTCCTCCAGTTCCAGGAGCAGCTGGACAGGCTGCGACAGGTGAACCCGGAGCTCGTGAAGGCGACGGATGTCTTCACGTTCCTGCCGGCCGCGGGGGTGCTGCCGCTCGCGGACGTGCAGGGCTCCGTGGGCTTCCGCCTCACGACGTTCTTCGAGGGGCTCACCACCCGGCAGCCCCCCATCAACATCGAGGGCGCGCGGCTGCAGTCGCTGCTGCGGCTGTCCTTCGCCTTCCCCCCGCTGGAGCTGAGCAAGAAGGAGCTGCTCTGGCTCTACGTGGTGCAGGAGAACCAGGCCGCCCAGTTGGGAGCGACGAAGCCGCAGCCGTACCTCGTCTTCTCCAGCGGCTACATGCCCTACCTGGGTGACCCCCGTTACGACGCCGCGCACTGGAGCTTCGGAAACTTCGCGCTGCCCTGACCTTCCACCCTGCTTCTTGGCGTCTCACGGACCGCGAGGAGATCGCGATGGCCGACGAATTGAATGAAGTCAAACCCGGCGACCTCATCACCGCCGACCAGTTCAACGCCCTCATCCAACAGGTGAAGGCGTTGCTGGCGGCGGGGGGAGGCCCCGTCGTGGTTCCCAACCTCTATGGCCAGACGCTCGCGAGCGCGAAGGCCATCCTCGCCATCCCCGGCAACAACCTGGTGCTGGGAGGCAACCTGCTGGACGCGTTCGGCCAGCCGGTGGACCCGAACGACGCGGCCAACCAGACGCGCCGGGTGATTGGACAGGTGCCCGCGGGAGGCGCGCGCGTCACCGCGGGCACGGCCGTCAGCCTGCTGATGGCCGCCAAGCCCACCACCGGCGGGACGACGCCGGACCCGGCCATCACCGCCTTCAGCCCGCTCCAGGTCCCCGTGAAGGAGGCGCTGCAGATCATCGGGAAGAACTTCTCCTCGCTTCCCTCGGACAACCTCGTCACCTTCAACGGGACGGCCGCCCCGGCGCCCTCCGGGCAGAGCAGCAGCTCCGCGCTCTTCGTCATCGTTCCGGACAACTTCCCCAGCGCGCCCAAGGCGGGACAGCCCGCCGTGCAGGTGACGGTGAAGGTGAAGACGGCGGAGGGCAAGGAGGTCTCCGGCTTCGTGACCGTCCAGGCGCCCACCGGCGTGCAGCACGCCACGCTGGACGGCTTCGCCCCTTCGCCGCCGGTCTCCGGCCAGGACCTCGTCATCACCGGGACGGGCTTCGGCGCCACCGCCAGCGCGGTGAAGGTGAAGTTCAGCAACGAGCCCAGCACGGGTGTGACACCCAAGCAGGTCACGCCCACCAGCCTCACCGTCACCATCCCCACGAACCTGTCGGGGATGCGTTCGGGCTTCTTCAAGGCCTTCACCGTCGTCGTGTCCGTGAACGGCGTGGAGTCCCTCCCGGACGCCAACGACACCCTCAGCATCTACACCCCCTAGGTCCCAGCCCCGAGGAAAGCGCATGCCTCGTCGAACCCGCGTCACCGTCCCAATCCTGTTGCTTTCACTGCTCGCGCTGCCCTGGGTGGCGGGCGCAGCCCAGCTCCACCTGCCCGCGACGGCTCCCAACCCGCCCGTCGCGCTCGCGCGCGTGAACTTCCAGTTCAACGCCGACCTGCCGGCCTCCGGAGGCGCCGCCGGCATCACCGTGGACGGCACCTTCGTCCAACTCAAGGACCCCGGCGCGGGCGCCATCCCCACGCCCGTGGGCGGCGACATGGTCCGGTTCGTCCGCCAGGACAACCGCACCGCGGTGCTGGACATCACCACGCTCAGCTTCTTCCCGGCGCCGGACCAGCTCTGCACGACGAACCCGGGCGTGACGGGTGAGAAGGACTACACCTACAGCTTCACCGCCATCCCCGGGGCCGTCGTCGGCTTCGGGGCGACGGGCTTCGCGGCCACGTCCGTGGTGAGCGGGGGCGAGAGCGTCACCAACTGCGGCTGCGCGTCCCGGCGGGTGAAGGGCATCACGATGCCCGTGTCCCCGGGTGGCACGGACATGGGCCGGCTGCCCATGGACCTCATCCTGGTGTTGGATCAGTCCGGCAGCATGATCCTCCCGGCCGCCACGGGCGCGCCGGTGTCGCGGTGGGCCGCGCTGCAGTCCGCGGTGGGGCAGTTCGTCGCCAACTGGGCCACGGAGGGCATGACGTCGGACCCCAACTCCGGCTACGCGAGGGACCGGCTCGGCGTGGTGTACTTCGACACGAACGCCGCGCAGGCGCTGGCCGGCGGCTTCTACGTCAACCGGGGCGTCGCTCCGCCGGGTCCGACCCACGCCTGGAAGCCCTATGAGACGGACGTGCTCGCGGAGAATCCGAAGGACCTGACGGCGCTGGGCAAGGGGCTGCTCATCGCCATCGACCAGCGCAACAAGTTCCCGGGCAATGACGCCACCGTGGTGGTGATGACGGACGGCATGCAGAACGTGGATCCGCTGGTCCGCCGGGCCATGGCCGGTCCGAACGCGCCCTACCTGGTGCTGGACACGGATGGCACCATCACCGGCACGGGCGGCGCCACGGAAGTCGCGCTGCGCTCGCAGTGCCTGCCCATGCTGGCGGTGTCCGTGGGCGACATCGCGTCGCCCTGGGCGGAGCTGCTGGAGCGCATCGCCGCGGAGACCGCGGGCACGCACAAGCTGACGCGCGGCTCGGAGCTGCCCGCCACCTTCCTGGCGCAGCTCACCGAAGCGCTCAAGGGCAACACGCTCACCCTGGCGCTGAACCAGTCGGGCGCGCTGCCCCAGGGCACCAATTCGGTGACCACCTCCGTGCTGCTGGACGGCTCGGTGCGCAATGCCCTCATCACCCTGGGTACGGTGGGAGCGCAGAACCAGGAGCGCCTGTCGCTGCGCATCATCTCGCCGGATGGGGTCCAGATCCGTCCCACGGCGCGCATGGATGGCCCCACGTACACGACCCAGCGCATCGACATCCCGGCCACGGGCAAGCCCGGCACCTGGAAGCTGATGGCCGTGCGGGAGGGCTCGGGCGGTGGCTCGACGGATGGTGGGGTCATCATCACGGGCGCGTCCCTGCCCCCCACGCCGTACCAGTTCACGGTGCTGGCCGAGGAGCGGAGCCTGGACATGCGCACCCGCGTGCTGGGCACGCCCCACGTCGCCGGAGAGAAGCTCACGCTGGCGGTGGACCTGTCCTTCAACGGCAAGCCGCTGGAGACCGTGGATGGGAAGCTGACGGCGCGGGTGGAGCACCCGAACGCGCCCATTGGCACCGTGCTGCGTGACACGAAGAACCCGGAGACCCGGCCGGACCAGAGCAAGGATCCGCGCACGGCGTACCAGCAGAAGGTGGACGCGCTGCTGCTGGACCCCAAGGTGGCCGGGCAGCTGGGCACCACGACGGACAAGAACGCGCTGGACCTGGCCGCGCAGGGCAAGGGCCGCTACACGCTGGACTTCCCCGACACGAAGATCCCGGGCCTCTACCGCTTCCATGTGACGCTGGACATCAAGAACCCGGACACGGGGGACCTCATCCACCGCGTGGAGACCGTGGAGACGACGGTGGTGGTCGGCTCGGACGGCACGGTGTCCGAGGTGAAGAGCGAGGCGGTGGACGCGACCACCTTCAAGATCAGCTTCACGCCGAAGGACGCGGCCGGGAACTTCAAGGGTCCGGGCTTCGAGAACCAGATCCAGGTGCGCATCGACGGCAAGGGCGAGGTGGTGGAGATCCGCGACCCGCTCATCAACGGCACGTATGAGATCACCATCAAGGGCATCGATGCGAACACGAACGTCGTCGTCTTCGTCGCGGGGCAGCCCATCGCCAAGGGGCCGGTGTCCAAGCCGAACCCGATGAAGCCGGGCGAGCCGGTGGACGACAAGCCCGACGGCGGCCATCCGAGCTGCGGGTGCCGCCGCATGGGCGGCGGGAAGGGGACGGCCGGCATGTTGGGGCTGTTCTTCCTGGCGTTCATCGCTCGCCGCCGGGGGCGCCGCGGCAATGAGTGAGGGGGCGGGGGT